>JANOCA010000436.1:0-24248 GCA_031411915.1 Opitutaceae bacterium | reverse complement strand
AACATCGCGCTGCGCCTTGAGCGCGGCGGCGCGCTGCGCACCGTCGGCTGGCGCGCCCGGCACGATCGCGCACGGGAACTTCTGCACCGCATCGGCGCCGAGATCGCGCCCGAGGCCGAGGTGCGCTCACTCTCGATGCCCGAGCAGCAACTCGTCGAGATCGCGTGTGCGCTCGGCTCCGGCGCGCGCATCGTGATCATGGACGAGCCGACGGCCTCGCTCACGCAGACGGAGCAGCACTTGCTCTTCGCCGTTGTGCGCGAGCTGCGGAAAAGCGGCGTCGGCGTCATCTACATCTCGCACCGGCTCGAGGAAATCTTTGCGCTCGCCGATCGCGTGACGGTGCTGCGTGACGGCGAGAGCGTCGGCACCCATCCGGTCGCGGCGATGAACCAGGCCAGCCTGATCCGCCTGATGGTCGGCCGCGAGGTCGCGCAGATTTATCCGCCCAGCGAATCGGCGCCCGGCGAAGTCGTGCTCGCGCTGCGCAATGTCGGCTGCGCCGTATCAGGCGTGCGCGACGTGACGCTCGACGTGCGCGCGGGGGAGATCGTCGGCCTCGCCGGACTGGTCGGCGCAGGCCGCACCGAGCTCGCGCGCGTGCTCTTCGGCCTCACGCCCGCGGACTCCGGTGAGATTCTGCTCAACGGCCAGCGGGTGACGCTGCGTTCGCCGCAAGAAGCCGTCGCGCACGGCCTCGCCTACGTGCCCGAGGATCGGCGACGCCACGGCGTCGTGCTGGAGATGCCCATCGCGCACAACATGACGATGGCCGTGCACCGGCAGCTGTTTCGCGGCGCTTGGCTGCGGTTCGGCGCCGAACGATCGCTTGCGCTCGATTACATCCGCGACCTCGCGGTGAAGTGCAGCGGACCGTTTGCCCCGGGCGGAAGTTTGTCCGGCGGCAACCAGCAGAAAGTCTCCCTCGCCCGCTGGCTCGCGACAAAGCCCAAGGTGCTCATCCTCGACGAGCCGACGCAGGGCGTGGACGTCGGCGCCAAAAGCGAGATCCACAAAATCGTGCGCCGCCTCGCGAAGGACGGGCTCGCGGTGCTGCTCATCTCAAGCGACCTCCCCGAGGTCATCGGCATGAGCGAACGCATCGGGGTGATGCGCGGCGGCACGTTGCAGGCGATGCTGCCCGGCAACGCGGACCCGCACGCCGTGATGGCGGCGGCGCTGGGCACGACCGAAAAGGTCTCCGAATGAAATCTCGAGTTTCAGACGCGCATAGCAACCCGGAGGGTTGCCAGATCGTAGCCGGAGGTCGAAGCACCGCGGAGACCTCCGGATCGCCGTCACGACAAACCCGCACCCCGAAGGGGTGCAAGAATCGCCACTAACCGCGTGGGGTCCACCTTTCATAGCCTGCACTACCACGTCGTTTTCTCGACGAAGGACCGGCGCCCTTTGATCCGCTCGGAATGGCGACCACGCTTGCACAGCTACCTCGGCGGCATCGTGCGGAACCAGGAAGGCGTGGCCGAAGCCATCGGTGGGATTGAGGACCACGTTCATCTGCTTGTGAGCTTGAAACCCGTGCATCGCATCGCGGATGTGATGCGCGACCTGAAAAAGGACTCGTCGACTTGGGCGGCGGAGAATTTCGAGCCGCGTTTTGCATGGCAGGAAGGCTACGCGGTGTTCTCCGTCAGCGCGTCGAACACCCGGGTCGTGCGCGACTACATCGCGCGGCAGGAAGAGCATCACCGCAAGGTGACTTTTGCTGGTGAGCTGAACGCCCTGCTCGAAAAGCACGGTGTGTCCTATGAAGCCAAATATCTGGGGTGAATTCTGAACATCACAGAAACCGCGTCCGCTTGTGGCACCCCTCCGGGGAGCAAACTTTTCTGATTCTAAATCCGGAGGTCTGCGCTGCGCTACGACCTCCGGCTACGGTGTGGCACGCCTTCGGCGTGCAATGCTGCGGCGGTTCGAAACGAGGAGGCGCCGCATGAGCCGTTATTTCCGCGAACTCTCGGTCGTGGGCGCGCTCGGAGCCGTGCTGCTCGCGATGGCGGTATTTGCGCCGGGGTTTTTCCAGCCGCAGCCGCTGCTCTCGCTCGCGACGCGCGAGGCTCCGACGCTCGTCGTCGCCTGCGGCATGGCGCTCGTGATCATCTGCCGGCAGATTGATATCTCGGTGGGCTCGATGTTCTCAGTCGTGAGCGTGGGCGCCGGGCTGCTTGCGGCGCGGGGCTGGCCTCTGCTCCTCGTGCTGCCGGTGGCGGCGGCGCTCGGCGCGCTGCTTGGGGCGTTCAACGGCGCGCTCGTCGCCGGGCTGCGACTGCCATCGATCGTCGTCACGCTCGCGACGATGGTCGCGCTGCGGCAGGGGCTGAACCTCGTGCGGCAGGGCGAATTTGTGAACATGCCCGACAGCGTGCAGTGGTTCGGACTGCCGCAGGCCACCGGACAGTGGCTCCTCGTGGGCTGCGCGCTGGCTCTGCTCGTGGCGTTCGGGCTCGCGTTGCGGCATCTGGCGGCGGGGCGCTTCGTCTATGCGGTCGGCACCGAGGCGGAGGCGGCGCGGCTCGCGGGTATCCGGCCGCAGCTCGTGACGTTCGGCGTTTTCGTCTTCATCGGCGCGCTCACCGGCCTCGCCGCGACGATGAACATCGTGCAGTCGCCGCAAGTGCAGCCGCTCTCGGGCAGCGGACTCGAATTGAAAGTGATAGCGGCGGTGGTCGTCGGCGGTGTCGCGATCTCGGGCGGACGCGGGAACCTGTGGGGCGCGTTTGCCGGCCTGCTCCTGCTCGCATGCGTCGCGCCCGCGCTCACGCATCTGCGCATCGAGGCCTACTGGGAAAAGGCGATCCAAGGCGCGATCATCCTGCTCGCGGTCGTGGCAGATGGGTTGCGGCAACGAAAACAAACCTGATTAACCACGGATGGCACGGATGAACACGGATAAAAACTCACGTCCTCGCGCTTGTCATTCTGGGTGCAGCGAGGAATCCGGCAGGATCCACGGCTTCCGGGCAGGGTGCGAGAATCCGAGTGGATACTTCGTTCCGCTCAGAATGGCCGATACGGAGGCTTTGTCCGTGTTCATCCGTGCGATCCGCGGTGAGCTTTCTGGCCGATGAGTGCAGCCCATCACCCCAAATGGAAGTCGCGGCTGCTCAGCCACGAGATGCTGCTGCTCTACGTGCTGATCGCGGAGTGGCTGTTCTTCTATTTCGCGGGCACGACCACCAACCGCCGCGGCGTCGTGGTGGGCTTCGGCACGCTGGATCGGCAGTTCGATATCCTGCGCCACTCGTGCGAAATCGGGCTCCTCGCCCTCGCGCTCACGCCCGTGATCATCACCGCGGGCATCGATCTCTCGGTGGGCTCGCTGCTGGGGCTCTGCGCGATTCTGTTCGGCAAGTTCTGGCACGACGGCGGCATGCCCATCCCGCTCGCGGCGGCGCTGGCGCTCGGCTGCGGCGCCCTCGGCGGGGCGCTCAACGCCGCGCTCATCACCACGCTGCGGCTGCCACCGCTCATCGTGACGCTCGGCACCTACTCGCTTTTCCGCGGCCTCGCCGAGGCGATCACGCGGGGTGCGGTGACTTACACGAATTTCCCCGAAGGCTTCCTCTTCATCGGGCAGGAGCGATGGCTCGGGTTGCCCGTGCAGGCGTGGTTCTTTTTCGCGGTCGCGCTGGGTGTGTGGGTGCTCGTGCATCGGATGACGTTTGGCCGATCCTTCCGCGCGATCGGGTTTTCCCCCGAGGGCGCGCGCTACGCGGGCCTGCCGGTGGACCGGCACATCGCTCTCGCCTACATCCTCGCCGGCCTGATCGCGGCGCTCGCGGCCATCATCTATACCGCGCGGCTCGGACAGGCCAAGGCGGACGCCGGGACGGGTTACGAGCTCTTCGCGATCACCGCCGTCGTGCTCGGGGGCACGAGCATCTTTGGCGGCCGGGGCAGCGTGACCGGCACGCTGCTCGGTGTCGCGGCCATCGCCGTGCTGAAGAGTGGCCTCGCCTCGCTGCCCGTCGTGATGCGCATGAACGCCGCCGAGGAGATGTCCGGCCTGCTCACCGGCGCGCTGTTGCTGCTCGCGTTGACGGCGGGAGTTTTGCCAAGACTGTGGTCGCAGTGGCGCGCGCGTCGCGCCGCCGCCGTCCCCAAACCCGCTCCCCTTCCCTCCGCATGAAATCGCTCCTCCGTCTCCTCCTCGCTGCTGCGCTGGCCCTCTCGGTCGCCAGCGGCGCCTTTGCCGCCGCGGCATCGTCGAAGCTCGTCGTCGCCTTTCTCCCGAAATCGAAAGGCAACGCCTACTTCATCTCCTGCAAGGCCGGCGCCGAGAAGGCCGCCAAGGAACTCGGCGTCGAGCTGCTCTTCGACGGCCCGACCGACTCCAACGCCGCGAAGCAGAACGAAATCGTCGAGAACTGGATCACGCTCGGCGTCGATGTGATCGCGGTCGCGGCGGAGAACCGCGAAGGCATCTCGACCGCGCTCCGCAAGGCCCAGCGCGCCGGCATCAAAGTCGTGACCTACGACGCCGACGCGATGCCCGACGCCCGCTCATTTTTCGTGAACCAAGCGACGCCCGAGGGTATCGGCCACGCGCTCATGGACGAAGCCGCGCGCCTGCTCAACGGCGAGGGCGAGTTCTCCATGATCGTCGCCACCCTGACCGCGGCCAACCAGCGCGAGTGGCAGAAACACATCGAGGCGCGCCTCAAGGAAAAATACCCGAAGATGAAGCTCGTCGCCGTCCGCCCGTGCGACGACCTGAAGGACAAGGCCCAGTCCGAGGCCACCGCGATGATGAGCGCCAACCCCAACCTGAAACTCATCATGGCCATCTGCTCGCCCGGCGTGCCCGGCGCCGCCGAGGCCGTGAAGCAGGCGGGCAAGACCGGCAAGGTGAAGGTCATCGGCCTCGGCCTGCCCAACGAGAACAAGCGCTACGTCCACGACGGCGTGACCGACACCGTGATCCTCTGGAACACCGGGGACCTCGGCTACCTCACGATCCACGCGGGCGTGGCGCTCGCGAAGGGCGAACTCAAGCCGGGAGCGAAGTCCTTCAAGGCCGGCTCGCTCGGCACCTTCGCCATCGCGGGCGACAACATCCTCCTTGGAAAGCCCTTCGCCTTCAACAAGGGTAACATCGATCAGTTCAACTTCTGAGGCCGCCCCGCCCACCCCGCCCCATGCACTCCCGCACGCTCCGCCTGCTGCTTGCCCCCGCGTTTTTGGCTGTGGCCGCGGCACTCGTCGCGGCGGAGTCGGCGGTCGAGCCGCGTCCGCGCGACCCCGCCTGGGTGAAGCGCCATGAGGAATTCGTCGCCATCGCGAAGCAGGGAGGCGTGGACGTGCTCTTCCTCGGCGACTCGATCACGGATTTCTGGCGTCGCGACGACAAGCGCTCCGGCGGGAAAAAAATCTGGGATGCCAACTTCGCGGCCCTCAAGGCCGCCAACTTCGGCATCAGCGGCGACCGCACGCAGCACGTCCTGTGGCGGCTGGAGAACGGCGAACTCGAGGGCATCACCCCCAAGGTCGTCGTCCTCATGATCGGCACGAACAACACCGGCTTCGAGCGTGACGGGAAGACCGTGCGCAACACCCCCGCCGAGACCGCCGAGGGCGTGACGGCCATCGTGAAAAAACTCCGCGCCTCATTGCCCCAGGCGAAGATCCTTCTGCTCGGCATCTTTCCCCGCGGCGAAAAGCCCGACCACCCTCAGCGCGCGCAGATCGCGCAGATCAATGCCGCCATCGCCAAGCTGGCCGACCGCAAGACGGTGCATTACCTCGATATCGGCCCGCGTTTTCTCCGGGGCGACGGCATGCTGCCGAAGGAATTCATGCCCGATTTCCTGCACCCCGGCGAACTGGGCTACGAAGTTTGGGCGGATGCCATCAAGGCACCGCTGGCCGCGCTGCTGAAGTAGACCCCGCGGAGGTCTCGTCACATCGTCCGCCGCGCGGTCCATTCGCGCGTCACGTTAAACCCGGAGGGGCCCGGTGCCTCGATCGTCCCGGTGATGTAGGAGCCGAAGACCTTGCCGCGAAATTTCGTCACCAGCTTCTGCCCATTGAAGTCACGCTCCGTGATGAACGTGACCGTATCAAACTCGATCTCGCCGTTCTTGAGCGGCGCCACGGTATGCTCCCCGCGCGGGCCGGGTGAGGTCAGGCTGCCCTCCACCCGTTTGCCCTTCACCACCATGGTGAGTCTTGCCTCCCGTTCTCCGCTTCCGAACTTCTGCGTCCAGACCCAGATTCCATTCGCATCGGACGCGTTGGCGGACACGACGCAGGCACCGGCCAGAACGAGGGCGGCGAGTGGCCGAAGGAACGATTTCATGGCGCGATGGTCGCGCAGAGCAGCCGGCCGTTCCAGCTTTTTGCAAGGTGCCCGGCTCAGCGCGCGGGCAGCGGCATCGCGACCGGGTCGCGGCGCGTGGGCATCGGTGCATAGTCGGGCACAGGCAGCGGACCGATGAGGTCGGCGACGTTGACCCGCGCTCCGGTCTCTAGGCTGCGATTGGCGGCGATTCCCACGAGAATCGAGCAGGCCCCGGCGCGCTCGTCGGCGGCGCGCCGCCACTTGTCGGGCGCCGGGGCCGGGCTGAAGACATCCTCCAGCATCAGACGATCGCCGCCACCGTGGCCGCCACTGGCCGTCCATGGCTCGACCTCGTAGCCCGCCCCGCGGAGCGGCACGACGCGCGTGGTCACGCGCGGCTGCGCGCCGACACCTGCGGCGGTCTCGACCCCGTTGGCATAGACGGTCTCGACCAGCGTGTGCTCGATACGGCCCTGCGTGCCGTTGAAGGCGACGGTGTAGCCTTCCCACGCGTTGAAGGTGTTGAGCGAGTAGCTGAGGGTTGCGCCCGTGTCGTAGGCGACGAGGGCGTTGAGCGTGTCCTCGATATCTATCTCGGGGCGAAAGACGCAGCGGTCGCGCTGGTAGCCATCGTGGTTCTCCTGGTCCAGATAGAGCCCGCACAGGTAGGCATCGCCGGCGAGATCGAGACGGAAGCCGCACTTCTGCGCCTCCGGGCAGGTGCCGCAGCGATCGTGCGGGCCGGAGAGGCCCATGCGGCGCGCCGTCGCGGGCGTGTAGAACTCGCGCTTGCCCGAGGCCTGCACCGAGACGGGCATCGCCGCGAGCCACCAGTTCACGAGGTCGAAGTGATGCGTGGCCTTGTGCACGAAAAGGCCGCCGGAGTTTTCCTTCCGCGAGTGCCAGCGGCGGAAGTAATCCGCCCCGTGGTGCGTGTTGAGCAGCCAGTGGAAGTCCACCGACATCACGTCGCCAATCGTGCCTGCCATCAGCAGATCCTTCACCTGGGAGCGGGCGGGCGAGTAGCGGTAGTTGAAGGTGACGCGACACTGCCGGCCGGTGCGCTGCCGGGCCTCCAGGATGCGCCGGCATTTGTCGGCATCCGTTGTCATCGGCTTCTCCGTGATCACGTCGCAACCCGCCTCCATCGCCCGGATCACGTAGTCGTGGTGCGTCGCATCCGGCGTGGTCACGATCACGGTGTCGGGCTGGCGCTCCGCGATCATGCGTCCGAAATCGGCCGCGGCATAGCCGGGCACGGGCGCCGCGGCGTTGCGCTGCGAACGGCGCTGCGCGAGCTCCATCCGGCCGGCATTGGTGTCGCACAGGGCCACCAGCTCAGCCGTCGCCGCATGCGTCGTCTCAATCGCGTCCTGATACAGCCCGTGGCGCGCGCCCACGCCGACGACGGCGTAGCGCCGACGAGGAGCGGTGGGGACGGAGCGGGAGGGCGAGTCGGACATGGAAAGTCAGGGAAGCCGGGGCGACGACCCTAGCATCCGGCTGGAACCGTCTTTGAGGAAAAACAGGCCACGATCGCCTTGGCGACAACAACCCCCGCTGCCAGACAGTTAGGCCGGGGCGGCGTGAGGGTGCAAAAAATCCCGCCCGAATCACGGGGCGGGATTCGCAAAACAATGTGGCGAAGCCTACTTCGCGCGCGTGGCGACCCAATCGCGCTTCTGCACCGCCCCGTCGCGACCGGGCGACTCGGAGGAGCCGGTGATCTTGTCGCCCTCGAGTTTGCCGCTGTATTTGGTGACAAACTTGTTGCCGTTGAACTCGCGCTCGACCGAGAAGGCGAGCGTGCCGTCCTTGAACGTGGCGTTCGTGATCGGCGAGTCCGGGATCTGGTTGTCGCCCATCTGGTAACCCTTGAGCACGCCCGAGACCTTGCCGCCCTCGACCTTGAGGACGACGGAGCGCTCCGTGCCTTGGCCGCCTTGGCGACCCTGTTGCGTCCACTTCCAAGTGCCGGCGACGGAATCGGCGGCGACGGCCGCGGTGGCGGTGATGACAAACGCGGCGACGACCGCGGTGAATTTACGAGTGAGGTTCATAGGGTATTTGGGATGACGGGAAACCGGAGCTTCGTGGGCCGTAACGTCGTCCGGAACAAATGCGCCCGTCTCGGACAGTCCCCGGGTGGGCCGTGCGCTCCGCGCGCGGCCATGGCGTGTCCGGCTACTTGGCCGCGCGCGGAGCCCACCGCCCACCTTCAGGCCTCCGCGCGCAGCGCCTGCAAGAGCGCCTGGATGTAGCCGAAACAAAAAGCGAAAGCCTTCTGCCCCAGCGGATCGCCGAGGATCTGCGGCACGTGATCGGGCATGATCATGCCGGCGTAGCCGACCTCGCGGTAGGTGCGAAGGGCGCGCAGCATGTCCACGTCGCCGTCGTCGGGCATCGTCTCGGCAAAGTTGAGGTAACCGCCGCGGATGTTGCGGAAGTGGACATTGAAGATTTTCCCCCGGCGCCCGAACTCGCGGATCACATCGAAGATTTGCTCGCCGGGTTTCGGCAGCATCTCGGAGACGGTGCCTTGGCAGAAATTCAAGCCGTGATACGGGCTGGCCTGCATCTCGACAAACTTGCGCAGCCCCGCCGGCGTGCCGAGCACCGTGTTGACGCCCCGCCAGCCGGTCTCGGGCGGCATCGCCGGATCCTGCGGGTGGCAGGCGATCTTCACCTTCGCTTCCTCCGCGACGGGCACGAGCTTCTTCAGGAAATGCCCGATTCGATCCCAATAGATTTCGTCCGTGATGCGTCCAGCCTCCGTGAGCGGCGGCTCCTGCTTCGACTGGCTGAAATCAAAGGTGCTCAGGCTCGCCCCGCCGCGCCCGATCGTGCGCTCCGTGCGCACGACGCCGATGAAGGTGAGGTTGTATTTCGCCATCGGGATCCCCGCCTTGCCGCAGTTGCGGATGATCTGGCGAAACGCCTCCAGCGTGCGGTCGCGCTCGGGATCCTTCGCGAGCAGGATCTCGGGGTGCTCGGAGCGCGTGATGTAGCTCGAGCTGAGCGGCAGCGTGATGCAGTCGAGCTTCACGCCAAACGACTCGACGTGCTTCCGCAGCCGCACGAGCGCATCGACGCTCCACGCCTCGGTGTCGTGGGCGTTGCCGATTTTCCCGCTGCAAATATTCTTCACGCCGAAGGCCGCCAGCGCACGCAGCGTCGTCTCCGAGTGATCGTGCTGGTGCCCGGCGTGCATCAGGATCGGCGATCGCGCGCGGCTCGAGGCGGCGCGGACCGGGGAGGTCGCGAGCCCGGCCGCAGCGGCACCGACGGCGGAGCGGGAAATAAAATGACGACGCGAAACGGGCAAGGGTGAGGACGACATGGGGCAAGGGGTGACGCGCGTCGTTTCCTCCTCCGTCGCGGAGGAGTCAAACCGATTGTCGCCGCACGAGCTTCGCCATTGCCATCATCGGGTGAACGCGCGGAGTTAGTGCCCACCCCTCCTATGCGCCCCACTCTCCTGCTTCGTTTCGCCGCCGCGGCCTTGCTTGCCACCAGCCTCGCCGCTGCCGACCGGAAAATCGTTCTCATCGCCGGGGCGCCGAGCCACGGCCCCGGCCACCATGAGCACCATGCCGGCGTGAGGCTGCTCGAAAAATGCCTCGCCGGCACCCCGGGCCTGCGAGCCGAGGTGTTCAACAACACTTGGCCGGCGGAGGCCGTGCTCACGGAAGCCGCCGCGATCATCATCTATGGCGACGGCGGCGAGAAACACATCGCCGTGCAGGCCGGCCGCCTCGCGCAGCTTGACCGCGTGCTCGCGCGCGGCACGGGCCTCGGCCTGCTGCACTACGCGACCGAGCCCACGCTCGAGAAAGGCCAGAAGGAATTCCTCCGTTGGGTCGGCGCCGCATTCGAGATCCACTGGTCGGTGAACCCGCACTGGGACGCCAAGTTCACCACCCTGCCCGTGCATCCGATCACGCGCGGCGTGAAGCCGTTCACGCTGCGCGACGAGTGGTATTTCCACCTGCGCTTTCCCGCGGATCGCAAGGGCCTCACGCCCATCCTCAGCGCCGTGGCCGACGCCTCGACCATGAGCCGGCCCGACGGCCACCATTCCGGCAATCCCGCTGTCCGCGCCGCCGTGGCGCGCGGCGAACCGCAGACGGTCGGCTGGGCTTACGAGCGTGCCGATGGCGGCCGCGGCTTCGGCACCACCGGCGGGCATTACCACAGCAACTGGGCGCAGGAAGATTTCCGCCGCCTTGTCCTCAACGCCATCCTCTGGCTCGCAAAGCTCGACGTGCCGCGCGACGGCTTTCAATCCTCCCTCACCCCCGCCGATCTGGCGGCCAATCTCGACGCCAAGCCGCTGCCCAGGGCAAAGGCCGCCGACGTGAAGAAAAAGTGAAGCTCGCAAGCCACGCCTTGACTCGGCCGCGCTGAGCCGACTTCTTCCCTGTCGTCCAATGATCCTCGCCGCCCCGACGCTCTCCTCGCGCACCGCCCACCTTTCCGTGGTCGTCGCCTCCGTCGTAGCCGTTATTTCCGCCGTTACTGGCGCACCGCGAGGAACGTAAACGTCGAAAACGACTTTGCCCCTCCGGTGCCAACCGGAGGGGCTTTTTTATGGCCTCACCGGAGACACCGCGAGCGGGCGCTCACTGCCATGAAAACGCCCACGCTCCTCGTCCTCCCACGCCCGCCCGCCGATCGCCGCGCCACGCCGCTCCGTCTGCGCGCGCAGCTCCCCGCGCTCGCCACGACTCACCCGCCACCGCGCCCCGCGCGCCCCGCCCACGATTTCCTCGTGCCCAACCCGCGACCCGACCTCACCACCGACGCGCACCTGCTGCTCATGCTCGAAGCCGGGTAGCGTCGGGCAGGAATTTCGAATGCGGGATTTGGTCTCGACGGCCACGGCGTTCGGCGGATGTTTGGCAGCCACCCCGCCCCGTCATGAAATATCCCGTCCGCCGTTGCCTCGCCTTTGTCGCCGCAGTCGCCAGCGCCTGCATCGCGCCGCCGGCATCCGCCGCCCCCTCGGCCCGGCCCAACGTCCTCTTCCTCATCGCCGACGACCTCAACACCATGCTCGGCGCCTACGGCGATCCGCTCGCGCGCACTCCCCACATCGACAAGCTCGCCGCGCGCGGCGTCCGCTTCGACCGCGCCTACTGCACGTTTCCCCTCTGCGGCCCGAGCCGCAATTCGATGCTCACGGGTCTCTATCCCAACAGCACCGGCATCCACGGGAACTCGCAGATCTTCCGCCAATCCATCCCCGCGCAGCTCAGCCTCTCGCAGGCTTTCCGCCAGCAGGGCTGGTTCGCCGGCCGCATCGGCAAACTCTATCACTACAACGTCCCCAACTCCATCGGCACCGACGGCCACGACGATCCCTCCTCGTGGGAACTCGAACTCAACCCCGCCGGCGTCGACCGCACCGAAGAGCACCCGAAAATCACGACCCTCACCCCCGGCCAGTTCGGCGGCACGCTCAGTTGGTATGCCTCGCCGAAAAGCGACGCGCACCATACCGACGCCATGCTCGCCGCCGATGCCGAGTGGGTCCTCGAGCGCTGCGCCAAGCAGCGTCACCGGCCCTTCTTTCTCGCCGTCGGATTCTTTCGCCCGCACACGCCTTACGTCGCGCCCAAGGATCCTTACTTCGGCTATTACCCGCGCGAAAAGATGCGCATCGTCGCCGGCATCAAGGAGGACCAGGCCGACATCCCGCCCGCCGGCCTCGCGAGCTACAAGCGCGAGCAGGACAACATGACCGACGACCAGCGCCGCGAGGCGCTCCGGGCCTACTACGCGAGCATCAGCTTTATGGATGCGCAGGTCGGCCGCGTCATCGCCGCCCTCGACCGCCTCGGCCTAGCTGACACCACGACCATCGTTTTCACCAGCGACCACGGCTACCACACCGGCGAGCACGGCCTTTGGCAAAAACAGAGCCTCTTCGAGGAAAGCGCGCGGGTGCCGCTCCTCATCGTCGCCCCGGGCGTCGCCGCCAAGAATGCCGTCGCCCGCACCCCCGTGAGCCACCTCGATCTATTTCCCACGCTGGCCGAGCTCGCGGGCGTCACGCCGCCGTCGAACCTCCAAGGCCAGAGCCTCGTGCCCATCTTGAAAAATCCCGCCGCGACCGGCCGTGGCTGGGCGCTCACGCAGGTGATGCGCGGCCCCGCGGCCGCGACCGGCGCGGCCAAGGGCAAAGGCAAAAACAAAGCCGCCGCCGTCGCCACTCCTGCGCCGGCCGCCGCGTCGCCCGCCGGGCGTTTCGCCGGCTACAGCCTGCGCACCGAGCGCTGGCGCTACACCGAGTGGGACGGCGGCAAGCACGGCCGCGAACTCTACGATCACCAGACCGACCCGCGCGAACTCACCAACCTCGCCACTGCGCCCGCGCATGCCGCCACCCTCGCGCAACTCTCCGCGCAGTTGCAGGCGGCGGTGAAAACCACGCTTCCGCCTTCCGGCCAGGTGCCGGAAGTCCGCGATGGTCTCTGGGCGCCCCTGCTGGTCGCGCCCTGAGCGGCGCACCGCTCACTCGACGCGATTCGCCCGCCCGACACCCGCCGCGGCCCCGCCCCGCGTGGACCCGGCCGGCGCAAAGATCGACGCCCACACACGCGCCGTGAATTCCCGCAGGTCGTCCAGCAGCGCGTAGAGCAACGGCACGATCACGAGCGTGAGAAGCGTCGAGGCGATCAGCCCGCCGATCATCGTGCGGCCGAGCGGCGCGTAGGCCATGCCCACGACCTTCGAGGTGCCGAGCGCCATCGGGATCAGGCCGCACACCGTCGTCAGCGTCGTCATCAGGATCGGGCGGAAACGTGCGCGGCCCGCCTCCACCAGCGCCTCGAAGCGCGCCTTGCCCTCGGCGCGCAGGCGGTTCGCCATGTCCACGAGCACGATCGCGTTGTTCACCACCACGCCGACGAGGATCACGAGGCCGATGCGCGCCATCATGTCGAGCGGCGTCTCCGTGAGGTGCAGCGTCCACACCACGCCGAGGTAGGCAAACGGCACCGCGATGATCACCGCGAGCGGCAGGACAAACGATTCGAACAGCAGCCCCATCAGCAGAAACACGAACACGATCGCGAGCGCGCCGGCGAACCGCATGGCCTTGTCCTGCTCGGAGATGTCGCGGAACTCGCGGCCCTTGTCCCAGCGGTAGCCGCGGGGCATCTCGAAATCCGCCATCGCCTTGTCCACCGCCTCGAAGAGCCGCCGCGAATCCGCGCGCGGCGCCTTGGCCGTGATCTGCAGCATCGTCTGGCGGCCCTCGCGCCGGATCGAGCCGAGCGTGCGTGCGACGCGCAGGTCCGCAATCGTCTCCAGCGGCACCTCGATGCCGGTGTCCGTGCGGAAGGTCATGCTGCGAACGTCGTCGAGGCCCGCGCGGTCGGCTTCCCCGAGCTGGGCAAAGATGCGCAGTTCCCGCCCGTCCGCCCCGGGAAAGCGGCCGACCTCCTGCCCGCGCATCGTGTAGCCGATGCCGCTCGAGACCGCGCGCGGATCGACGCCGAGGCGGCGCGCGCGGTCGCGGTCGAGCTGCACCTGCAGCTCCTGCCCGCCGCGCTCCGTGTCGATGTCCACCGCGATCAGCCCGGGGATGCCGCGCAGGCGCCGGATCGCCTCATCGGCGATTTGCAGGAGCGTGCCCGTGTCCTCGCCGTAGAGGTTGAGCGACATGCCGGCGTCCTGCACGCCGCCGCCGCCCGTCGAACGGCCGCGGTGCACGATGCCGGCGGGCAGTTTGAATTTCTCCCGGAAGTCCGTCTCGATGTCGTTGCGGTCCATCGGGCCCGGCCGGGGCTGGATCCCGAAGAGGCCCTGCACCCGCCGCGCGAGATCAGTGCGGACAAACGACTCCCACGCGCTCACATACCACTGGGTGCTCGTGTTGTCGCGGAGCCGGATCTGGACGCGGCCGTTGTTGTAGGTGAAGCGCGTCTCGACGCGGTCGAAGTTGTAGCGCGTGGCGTGGGCCGCGAGGAAGTCCTCCACCTCGAGGAAAAACGCCTCGGCCCGCTCCAGCGTGCCGCCGGAGGGAAGCTCGAAGAAGAACCACATCGTCGTCTCGCCGCTTCCGCCGAAGCCGCCCGTCGGCATCCGCAGCCGCGACTGCGCGTAGGGCAGCGTCCACATCAGCGCGACGACCACCACGAGCGACTCGATGCGGTGCGTCAGCACCCAGCGCAGCGCGCCAGCGTAGCGCTCGCGCAGCCACACGATCGCGCGCAGCTCCGGGTGCTGCTTCCCGCGCGAGAGCCGCTGCGCGGCCAGCGGCACGAAGACCAGCGCGATGAACAGCGAGGCCAGCAGCGAGACGATCACCGGCAGCCCGAGCCGCAGCATCCAGAATGAGAAATCGCCCCCTCCCTGCATCAGAATCAGGGGCAGAAAGACCACGATGGACGTGAACGTCGACATCACGACCGCGAGCCCCACCTCGCCCGCGCCCACGATCGAGGCCCGGGTGGCCTCGACGCCTTCCTGCCGGAGGCGATAGATGTTCTCGACGATCACGATCGAGTTGTCCACGACCATGCCGACGGCGAGCAGCAGGCCCATCATCGTCCCCATGTTCAGCGACCAGCCGCAGAAAAACAGCACGACGATCGTGCAGAGCAGCGAGAGCGGGATCGACAGGGTGAGGATGCCGGTCATGCGCGGCGCGCGCAGGAAGAGATAAATGATCAGCGCGGCAAAGATACCGCCCCAGATTCCCGATTCCGACAGGTTGTCGATTGACTGCTTCACCTGCGTGCCCTGGTCGAAGAACACGTTGAACTGCATGCCCGCGAGCGGCGGCAGCTTGGGCAGCTCCACGAGCGCGGCCCGCACCTCGCGGCTGATGCGCTCGATGTTGCCCGTCGAGTCGCGCGTGACCTGGATGCCGATTGCGGGCTGGCGATCCACGCGGTAGACCCACTCGCGCCGCGGCGGGCGCAGGCGCACGAGCGCCACGTCGCTGAGGCGCAGCCGCCGCTCGTTGTCGATGATGATGGCCGCGATGTCCTCGACGGACTGGAAGCGCCCCATCGAGCGCACGTAGATTTTCCGCCCGCCGTCCATCACCCAGCCGCCGGAGATGGCGAAATTCTGGTTGCGCAGCAGCGCGAGCATCGCGCCCACGTCGATGCGGTGGCTGCGCAGGCGGTCGTCGAGCAGCTCGACCTGCACCTCGCGCGACTGCGTGCCCCAGATCTCGACGTTGCCCACGCCCTCGATGCGCTGGAGCACGGGCTTCATGTAGTGCTCGAGCCGGAACGCCGCGTCGTCCATGCCCGGCGGGATGGCGGCGACGAGGTTCATCATCGGTGTGTCGCTCTGGTCGTAGCGCCGCACGTCGATGCGGTCGATTTCCTCGGGCAGGAGCGGCTTCACGCGGTCCATGCGATCGGTGAGCATGGCGTAGGCGGCGCGGAGGTTGGTGCCGGTCTGGAACTCGACGCGCACGTTGCTGTAGCCGTTGTAGGAGTAGCTGGTGAGGCGCTTCACGTTCGGCACGGTGCCGATGATGTCCTCGATCTTGCGCGTGACCTTCTCCTCCACATCGCGCGGCGAGGCGTTGGGGTAGCGCGTGAAGATGCTCAGCTGGTTGCCCTCATAGCCCTCGGGAAAGAGCGCCAGCGGGATGCGGTCGAGCGCGATGAAGCCCACGACGAGGATCGTCGCGAGGATCATCACGACGGTCACGGGCCGCGCCACCGCAAAGCGCGGGATGCGGTAGGCCATGGGCTCGCGCGGTTCGCGCGGCGCGGGCGGGGGCGGATCGGCGGGCGCGCTCATTTCATTTGGCGACCGGCACCACTTCGGCCGCCGCGGCCGCAGCCTCGATCGAGGTGACCCCGCGCTTGCCGGGGAAGAGATAATAAAGCGTCGGGATCACCACGAGCGTGAGCAGCGTCGAGACGCTCAGACCCACGATCACGGTGATGGCCATCGGCGCGCGGATCTCGGCGCCCTCGCCGATGCCGAAGGCCATCGGGATGAGGCCGACCACGGTGGTGAGCGCCGTCATCAAAATCGGCCGCAGGCGCGCGCGGCCGGCCTCGGTGATCGCCTCAGTGAGCGGGAGGCCGCGGTCGCGCAGGGTGTTGATGTAGTCGATGAGGACGATGGCGTTGTTCACCACGATGCCCGCGAGGATGATGAGGCCGAGGAACACCATGATGCTCACCGGAATCCCGCCGATCCAGAGGGTGAGCGCCACGCCGATGAGCGCGAGCGGCACCGTGACCATGATCAGCAGCGGCTGGAGCAACGACTCGAACTGGCTCGCCATGACGATGTAGACGAGGAAGAGCGCGAGCGCGAAGGCGAGCAGCAGGCTGTTGAGTGAGGTCTGCATCTCCTTGTTCTGCCCGGCGACGACGTAGGTGAAGCCGGCGGGAAACTCCAGGCCGGCGAGCGCGGTCACGATGTCGCGCGAGACCGTCGCGAGATCCGCGTCGCGGAGATTCGCCGTGATGAGCGCCGCGCGCTGCTGGTCCACGCGGCGGATCTCACTCGGGCCCTCGTTGATGGTGAGCGTGGCGACGACGGAGAGCGGGATGGGCACGGCCCCGCCGGGATTCACGACCAGGTTGCGCAGCTCCTCGATGCCGAGGCGGTCCTGCTCCTGCAGCCGCACGACGATGTCGATCATCTGGTCCTCCTTGCGGAACTCCGTCGCGGTGCGGCCCTGGACCTTGTTCCGCACGAGGTCGGCGACGGTGCGGAGGCTGAGGCCGTATTCCGCGAGGCGGTCGCGCTGGTAGACGACTTGGATTTCCGGGTGGCCGCTCTGGAGCGTGGAGCGCACATCGACGAGGCCGGGCACGGACTCGGCGAGGAGCGTCTCGGCCTCGCGGCTCAGGCGTTTGAGCAGCACGAGATCGTGGCCGCGGATCTCGATCTCGACGGGGTTCTTGAAGCTGAAGAGCGCGGGATACGACACCTCGATCTTGGTGGCCGGGAGGTCGCGGAACTCCGCGCGGATGCGATCGATCAGGCGGCCCTCGGCGAAGGCGGGCAGGCCGGACTTCAGCTTCACCATGAGGCGGGCGGTGTGCTCGCCCGCCGAGATGGAGGTGCTGGCTCCCTCCTCGGCGCCGACCGTGAGCGCGGTGCGCTCGACCTCGGGCTGCGCGCGCACGGCGGCGTCGATGGGGGCGACGACCTCGGCCGTGCGCTCGAGCGGCGTGCCGATGGGGAGCGTGATATCGAGGTTGAACTCGCCCTGGCTCACCTGCGGGATCAAGTCCTTGCCCAAGCGCGGCACGACGAAAAACCAGCACAGCAAAAAGGCCACGGTGAAACCGCCGAGCACGGCGAAGCGCCGGCGCAGCGCGGCGGCGATGAGCGCCGGATAGGCGCCCTGCAACGCGCCGTAGCCGCGCTCGAACCACTCGAGCCCGCGCCCCGCCACCCCGCCGCCGATCGAGGTGGCCGCACGCCAGCCGCCGATCGCGATCATGCCAGCCGCGAGCAGCGCCGTGAGCAGCACCGTGCCGGCGAGGCGCAGCACGATCTCGAGCGCGGCGCGCGCCACGCTGAACGCGATCGGCACGGCGCCCGGCACGAAGAGCAGCGCGAGCCACCACCACGGCTGCACCACGAGCCAGTGCCAGACCGCGAGGTGCAGCGGCTTGAGCGGGGCCAGCGCGGACGAACTCGCGCCGAAAACCTGCGGCGCCGCCGGCACCGTCACGCCCTGGGCAAACCACAGCACCGCGCCCACCGCAATCGCCGGCACGGCGAGCAAACCAATCCAGCGCCACGGCCGCGCCGTGAGCCACGCCCACGATCGCGCGAGGCCCGCGCCGAGGCTGCCCGGCGCGGCAAACGTAAGCTGCCCCGGCCAGACCCGCGCCGCCTCGATCCGGCCCAGCCGATCCTCGGCCGCCCACGCGACGAAGCGCGCCCACTGTGCGCGCAGGTCGCGCCGCGCCACGCGCGCGCCCAGCCAGAGGAGCGGCCACGCGAGCAGGATTGCCGCCACCGCCAGCGCCTTCACGGCAACGGCCAGCACCAGCAGCAGCGCCCACCCAAGGCGCACCGCGATGTGGCCGAGCACGCGCGCCGGGCCGGCCGCGACCCGGGCCGGGAATTGCAAGTAGCCACTCGTGCGGACGCCCGCCGGGAGCGCGTTGCCAAACTGCCGCGAGGCGAGCATCGGAATCAGGAACAGCGCCGCGATCAGTGAGGCGACCTGCGAGAAAACGACCGTGAGCGCCATGTCGCCGAACATCTGCCCGGCCACGCCCTCGACGAAGACGATCGGCAAGAACACCGCGACCGTCGTGAAGGTCGACGCGATCACGGGCATCGCGACCTCACTCGTGCCGCGCACCACCGCGGTGATGTGGTCGTCCCCTTCCTCGCGGCAGCGAAACACGCTCTCAAGCACGACGATCGCGTTGTCCACGAGGTTGCCGATGCCGAGCGCGAGCCCGCCGAGCGAGATGATGTTGAGCGAGACGCCGGCCATGTGCATCGGCGCAAACGTCGCCAGCACCGAGATCGGGATGCAGAGGCTCACGATGAGCGTCTGACCCATGTTGCGCAGGAAAAGGTAGAGCACGGCGATGGCGATGATCGCGCCGGTGATGCCGTTTTCCTTCACCTCGTTGATCGAGTTCTTGATGAAGACCGACTGGTCCGCGAGGAGCTCGACCGCGGCGCCGGGCGGGAGCTGCCAGCCGATGAAGGCCGTCATCTGCCGCCGCGTGATCTGCTCCTGCGCGAGGGCGCGCTGGCGCTCGATCTCGGCCTGCGCGGCCTTGCGGGCCTCGAGCTGCGCATCGGTGCGCGAGCGCGGCGTGGAGGTCTTCTCGGTTTTCTTGGAACTGGAGGAACGGCCGCTGTCGCCCTTGCCGCTGGCGACGGACTTCATGTCGAAGACGGATGACGCGCCGCGCTTCTCGCGCGCGGCCGCGGCGGCGGGGGTGTTCTCGCCGGCCTGCTCGCGCGCGACCCAGGCCTGCTGCTCGGGAGTGCCGAAGAGCGCGTGGCGCACGGTCTCGGCGACGGTGAGGATGTTGGCGTCGGCCTCCTTGAAGATCTCGATCTCAACGCTCTCGCGGCCGTTGACGCGGGTGATCACCTCGCGGTCCTTGTGGAAACGCGAGACGGTGGCGATGTCGCGGAGGCGGATGTCCACGGCGTTGGTGCTGCGCGAGACGATCAGGTTGCCGATTTCCTCGAGGGTCTTGAACTCGTTGAGCGTGCGGATGACGTATTCGGTCTGGCCCTCCCGGAGGTTGCCGCCGGGCATGTTGACGTTGCCGGCCTGGAGGCGCTGGCCGATCTGCGTGATGTCGAGGCGGAGCTGGGCGAGCTTGCTCTCGTCGAGCGCGACGAGGAACTGCTCCTCTAGGCCGCCCTTGACCTGCACGGCGGCGACGCCGGTGAGCGACTCGAGGCGGCGCTTCACGTCGTGCTCCGCGAGGTGGCGCAGCTCGAACAGCGACTGCGGCCCAGCGAGCCCGATGCGCAAAATCGGATCGAGCGAGGGATCGAAGTGCAGGAGCAGCGGCCGCTGCGCGCCCTCGGGCAGGCGGAGGCGATCGATTTTCTCGCGGACCTCCTGCGCGACGAGGTCCATGTCCGTCTTCCACTGGAACTCGAGGATCACGTCGCTCTGCCCGGCCTTGGAGACGGAGCTGATCGAGACGAGCTTGGGGATGACGCCGAGCTGCTGCTCGAGCGGGCGCGAGACGACGCTCTCCATTTCCTCCGGCGCGGTGCCCGGATAGACGGTGCGCACGGTGAGCGTGGGGTAGCTCATGTCGGGCATGAGCGTGAGCGCGAGGCGCTGGTTGGACACCCAGCCAAAGACGACGACCGCCATCACGACCATGAGGATCGAGACGGGGCGCTTGACCGTGCAGGCGTAGAACGAGTCGTCGGCCCGGAACTTGATCGGACGGGTGCTCATGCGGCGGCGGGAAGGGGCGGCGGCCGCAGGCTCAGGATTTCTTGGCGGGCACGGCGGGGGCCGCGTTGTCCTTGGCGACTCCGGCCTCGGGCGGAAGCGCGACGGGCGCGAGGGCGTTGACGGGCCGCACGGCGGCGCCGTCCTTCAAGCCCGCGTGGCCGACGACGATCACCTGCGCGCCGGGGTCGACGCCGGCGGTGGCCTCGATGTTCTGCGGGTCCTCATAGCCGGCCTGAAGCTTGCGCTTGGTGGCGATGTCGTTGGCGACGGTGAAAAAGTAGCGCTCGCCGCCCTCGTAAACGATCGCGCGCTTGGGCACGAGCACGGCGTCGGGCCGCGTGTCGGTGATGATCCGCACGCTCACGAAGAGCCCTGGCGGCAGCTCCGCGGGCTTGTCCCCGCGCACGCCCACGGTGACCTTGAACGTGCCGCTCTTGGGATCGATCACAGGACTGATGCGCTTGACCCAGCCCTTGAAGACGCGGTCGGCGAGAAACTCCGAGGTCACCACTGCCGGCTGATCGAGCGCGACGATGGGCAGGTAGCGGCCGGGCACGAAGACGCGGCCGACAATCTCGTCGAGCTTCACCATCGAGAAAAGCTTCGTGCCGGTGGAGACGCGCGCGCCCACCTGCGCCTCGCGCGAAGCGATCACGCCGTCAAACGGCGCGCGGACGGTCGTGTAGGAGTGCCGGAGCGTCGCGCGCTCGAAGCGCAGCCGTGCCTGCTCGAGCTGGTAGTTCTGGTTCTCGTGATCCTGCCTGTTGATCAGGTTCGAGGTGAAGAGCTCCTCGGAGCGGGAGAAGTTGCGCTTGAGCTGCTCGTAATTGGCCCGGCTTTCGTCGGCGTCGATGCGCAGCTCGGTGTCCTCGATCTTCAGCAGCGGATCGCCGGCCTTCACGATTTTCGCCTCCTCGACGAGCAGCGCCTCCACCTGGCCGGTGGTCTGCGGATAGATGTCCACCATGGCCTCGGTCTCGAGCGTGGTGTTGAAGGAAAGAAACGCCGAGATCGGGCCGCGCGTGATCAGCGCCGTCTCCACCGGGACCATTTCGGCGTTCGCCTGGCGCGCCCTGTCCTTGGCGGGATCAGGGGCCTTTCGCGCCGTGGGGTCCATGGCGCCCGGGCCGCCGGCCTTGAGAGCGCCGGAATTCGGAACGCCGGTAGCCCCCGGAGCCGTCGCCGTTGCACCGGAATTAACGGGAGCCGTCTTCGCGGCAGCCGACGGCGTCGCCGGCTGGGTTGAAGGCGCGGTCGCGGCGGGCGGCGAAGGGCTGCGGTCGCATCCGGCAGCCAGACCAAGCAGCGTCGCCGCGCCGAGGCGCACGGTTAGAAATCGAAATTCAGGGAACAGCACGGGATTAAATTAGGTGGTCGGGAAGAAGATGCTTCCCGTGAGTAGACGGAAAATTGCCTTGAACCTTAGATGCAGGTCAAAGGTTTCAGCTATTTTCCCTCGCGCGAGCGAGACGCCCCAGCGCCGCCGTGGTTGCGCCTTCAATTCGAGGCGCAAAATCCTGATTACGCCCGAGGCGCCGCTGCCTCAGGGAACCTCGTAAATTTCCGCGATGACGAGGCCTTCGCCCGCGTCCGCACTGCGGACCTGTGCGCTGTATTGGCCGGGCGCGAGGGTCACGAGCAAGGCTGCGTCCTTGGCGGAGGAACTGGAGAGACCAAAGGCCCCCACCGAAGCAAACGAGGCACTGAGCGCGGCGGCACCGGCCCAGTCGTTGTTTTCGCCGATTTTCGCGCCGGTGGCGTTTTCGAACAACTCGAGCCTCGGATCCGCCATCGCTCCGGAAATGTTGAACGGCGCGGAGCCGAGCGTCGGGCCGATGGCGCGCACTAGGACCGTCTTGTTCACCTTCCCCTCAATCACAAAGCCGACGGTCAGAGCCGCGCCGGCCGCGATGCGCTTGAGCACCGAGACATTGATCAAGCGCGGCGTGCTGGCGGAATACGCGCTGCTGGGAGTGGCATCATACAGCTCCGCAATCACGGTGCCGGCGCCCGATCCGGCGTCGCTCACCTGCATCGTGTAGTTGGCGGCTGCCAGCGTCGGTTGGGCGAGGCCGGCATCCTTGGACGTGGCGTTTCCAAACGGGAATGCCCCCACTTGGGCGAACGCCGCGCTCAGCGCCGGATCGCCCGCCCAATCTCCGTTGCTCGCAAGCGGGGTGACGCCGCCTTGGCCAAAGAGCGCGATCTTCGGGTCCGGCAAAACGCCGCTCACCCCGAACTGGGTCAGCGCAGGTCCGGCGGCGCGCGCCACGATGGCCTTGGGCCCGCTGGTGCCGGCGCCACCGATCACCGCACCGATGGTCATGACCTCACCCACGGCCAGCGGTGTGAGGACCGATAAGTTGATCAGCCGGCTCGCCATCGAGGTGATCACACCCGGCGCCGGCAGGCGAAAGTCGCGCGGATCCCGCGGATTGGTGCCGGCCACATATTCGGCCCGGTTGCTCTGGCCATCACCGTCGGCATCAAGATTGGCGTCGGCAGGATCATACGGGTCGAAGCCTCGGGCAATCTCCCAAATGTCCGGCAGGCCGTCGCCGTCTTGATCCGCGTCGAGCCGAGAGTTTGCCACTCCGGGCGTGGGAACCATCCCGACCAAGGAAACACCTCCACCCGAGGCGCGCCCTTGGGAAATATCCGTGCGCTGCGGGCCGTAGATGACGTGGTCGAGGACCACCAGAGAGGGGGAAACGAAGCCGATTTCTCCCTGCACCGGCGACAAGCGGAACCGGGTATGTTCCGGCCCTTTCGAAGGATCGTTGTCCGCGATGAACGCAAGAAAGCCGCCGGCCCGGATGAACGTCAGCGGCGGGATCGGGCTGCGGGTCGGCCAGCCGACAGGATTATCCGTGAGAAAATATCCGCCGAGGTCCACGGGAAGGGGGCCGGAGTTATGCAGTTCGACGAAGTCAGTCCCGCGGGCCGGGCTGGCTTCGGCCAGCCATTCGCTGATCGTCACCGAGTTCGCGGGCGACTGCGCGGCCGGCGTGTTGGCGGTTCCGAAAGTGGGGCGGCACAATCCCCACGCGCCATTCGCCAGACGGCCGATCGAAAAATCCGCAATCTGCTGCCCCCAAGCCACGGTGTCGGCGATGCCACCGCCGGCCGCGGCGCCGCGCGTGAGCGTGAGATCGTCGCCGCTCGCACCGATGCCAAATCCCGTTCGCGGTGTCGGCACGGCCGCATTGCCGCTGGCATAGATCACGAGGAACGCGCCAGGCGCGAGCGTCGTGCCCGCGGGAAAAACGTATTTGTAGGGAAGCGCAGCGTTGTCCGAGAGCCCCCAGCCACCAAGGTCGGCCGCGGCGTCGCCAACATTTGCCAGTTCGACGAGGTCGGGAAACACGGAGCCAAAACCCCCAGTCGTGGTGTTGCTCGCGAGAACTTCACTGATTCGGACGATCGCGGCGGGCGCGGGCGGGACATAGCTCGGGTCCACCCGCCAAGTCGCGCTGCTGATTCGCGCGTTGTGGCCGAGGTCGGGGTTATCCTGATAAGTGTTGGCGTCGTTTTTTCCGATGACCTCAAGCGTGTGGGTGCCGTTGGCCAGTCCGGTCAGCGTGATGGGCTGGGGCGTGGGCGTCTCCACGCTCCACGCACCGCCGTCGAGCCGCCACTTGTAGTGAGTCCAGCCGGCACCGCTCGGAAATTGATTCGCACCGGCGGGGATGCCGGAGCCCGTCATCAGCGTGCCGGTGGTCACCGTCGCCGTGGTGGCGTTCGTCGTGCCGCTGGGCGCTCCACCAAGGGTGACACCGAGGGGGCGCACGCCGCCTTTGTCACTGCCGTTGGGCCCGGTGCCGCGGGCGGTTGAGCGCGGATCGAGGCCGAACTGCCGCCGGATCTCCTGCGCGATACGACGATAATTGTCCTTGGTCGGGGTCGGGATGTTTGAGGCGCCGGTCGCGGCGTCCACGACGACGTCATTGAGGAGGGCGGCCGCGCTCGTGTTGCCGCCGCCGGGGCCGGACCAGGCGAGGTCGGGCGGAAGCAGGTTGTTGTTGAACGTGACAGCTTCGG
>JANOCA010000435.1:0-4115 GCA_031411915.1 Opitutaceae bacterium | reverse complement strand
GTGAAAGTAAACGAGCCGCCCGTCCGCAATCGTGGGGCACGCGTAGCCTTCGCCGCGTGTCATTTCCCAGACGAGCTTGGGGCCGCCCGCGGGCCAGCGGTCGAGTAGCTTGGTCTCACGCGTCGTCGCATCGAGGCGCGGCCCGAGGAAGTGCGGCCACTCCTCCGTCGCCGCGCCCGCCGCGAGCGCGCGCGGCGCCGCGTGGAACTTAAGCTCCTTGAACGGCTGCGGCGCCTCGGCGGCATTTGTCGCTAAGCACGCGCAGGCCGCCAGCAGCAGCCCGCGTCGGAAGACGCGGGATTTTTCACGCCGCCATGCGCGAACCATCCCGGCTCTTTCGAGCCGGGCTACGGGCAAACCGTCGAGCAACGCACGTGTTTTCATTTCTTCACTTCTTCACCGCCCCGATGCCCGGCCGATCTGGGAGCGTGATCTTGCCGTCGACAATGGTCGCGCCGTCGAAGCAGTCGTTCTTGATCAGCAAGGCGCCGTCGAGGTCGGCCCAGTCGCAGAGCGGCGAGAGCTGGGCGGCGGCGCTGATCGCGCACGACGTCTCGGTCATGCAGCCGAGCATCACCTTCAGTCCGAGCGCCCGCGCAAGGAGGATCATTTTGTGCGCCTCGCGCAGGCCGGTGCACTTCATCAGTTTGATGTTTATGCCGTGAAACGCGCCGACCAGCCGCGGCACATCGGCGAGACGCTGGCAGCTTTCATCGGCGATCAGTGGGAGCGGGCTGCGCGTGCGCAGCCAAGCCGTGTCGTCGGGCTGTTCCTTCGGCATCGGCTGTTCGATGAACACCACGCCGCGCGGCGCGAGCCACTCGATCATGCGCAGTGCGTCGTCGCGCTCCTTCCAACCTTGGTTGGCATCGACCGTGATGGGCGTGTCCGTCATGGAGCGGATGGCCTCGATCATCTCGCGGTCGCTCTCCGGGCTGCGTCCGAGCTTCACCTTGATGACTTTGTAGATCGCCGCCTCGCGGGTTTTCTCCCGCACGACCTCCGGGGTATCGATGCCGATGGTGAAGGACGTGACGGGCGCCTTCGCCGGATCGAGGCCCCAGAGGCGGAACCACGGCGCGCCGAGTTGTTTCCCCACCCAGTCGTGCAGAGCGATGTCGAGCGCGGCCTTCGCGGCGGTGTTGCCCGGCGCAAGCGCGTCGATCGCAGGGAGAATTTCCTCCAACTGAAACGGATCCCGCACCGCGGCGAGCAGCGGCCGCGCGCCCTCGCAAAACGCCGCCGCGGTCCCCTGCGACTCGCCGAGATACGGCGGCATCGCCGCCTCGCCGTAGCCGACCACGCCATCGCGCTCGATCTCGACGAGGGTCGCGGGCGTGGTGGTGCGCGTGTTGGCCGCGATGCCAAAGGCGTGGCGCAGCTCGAGCGTGTAGGGTTGATGGCGGAGGATCATCGACGCGGCGCACCGTCGTGGCCGGCACGGGAAGGGTCAACGGCGAAGCCGCGGGCTTGCATCCGCGCGGCGCCGCGCCGAAATCACGTTGTCGCCCACCCCGCGATCATCCCCATGCACCGCCTCGCCGGTCTCGCCCTCTGCTCGGTCCTCACGCTGGCGGCGCACGCACAGGAGCCGCCGGTCGATTTTGAGAAGGCCCGCCAAATCATGGAGCGCAACCGGCGGGGCGAGGCCGTCTCCGCCGAGGATCGCGCCTACGTCGAGCGCGCCAAGCAGGCGAAACAGAAGCAGCCCGCCGGCAAGGGCGCGCCCGGCCAAGCACTCCCGCCTCCGCCGGAAAAATGGACGCAGCACCTCACGCCACTGCCCAAACTCGGCGCGGCGAACTACAAGGGCGAGGACGGCGGGCTCTACGGTGGCGGAAAAAACTCCCCGCCCGCCGCGCACCTTGCGGCGGCGATGCGCGAGTCCGCGCAAATCCGTCCGCTTGATCGCGAGGGCCGCGCGGCGGCCGACGGCAGAATCGGCATGCTCTCAGTCGGCATGTCGAACACCACGCAGGAGTTCTCCCGCTTCATGCAGGAGGCCGCGCGCGATCCGCAGAAATCTCCGCGCGTCGTGCTCGTCGACGGCGCGCAGGGCGGCCAAACGGCCACGCGTTGGGCGGATGCGAACGCCCCGCTCTGGGCGCAGGTCGACGAACGCCTCGCGCGCGCGGGCCTGAGCGCCGCGCAGATCCAGGTCGCGTGGATGAAGCAGGCCGAGGCCGGCCCGGCACGACTCGGGGATTTCCCCAAGCACACCGACGTGCTGCGCGAGAATCTCGTCACCGCGCTCGGGCACCTGAAGAAACGTTTCCCCAATCTGCGCCTCGTCTATCTTTCGAGCCGCATCTACGCTGGCTACGCGACGACCGCGCTCAACCCGGAGCCTTACGCCTACGAATCCGCCTTCGCGGTGCGACGGCTGATTCACGAGCAGATTGCGGGACGCGCGGAGCTGAACTTCGATCCGACGCGGGGTGCGGTGCGCTCGCCGCTGTTGCTCTGGGGCCCATACCTCTGGGCTGACGGCACGAGAGCGAACACGCCCGGCCCGCTGACCTACGAGCCGGGAGACTTCGCGCCCGACGGCACGCATCCCGGCGACACCGGCCGCGCCAAGGTCGCGCGCCTGCTGCTCGATTTTCTCAAGACCGATGCGACGGCGCGGCCGTGGTTCACCGTGGAGGCGGCAACACCGGAAAAGCGGTGACGCGATGAACCGCCTCTTCAGGTCGACGCGGTGTTTGGGTGTGATCGCGGCGGCAGTGGCCGTCGGCAGCGCGCAGCCGCGGCCCGGCCAGCCGGGCCCATGGGATCAGGACATCGAGGTGTTTCGCGTGCCGGCCGAGGCCGCGGGTAGCGCGCCGGAGAAGATCGCGACGTTTCCGCGCGGCGGCGTCGCCACGGCGGCGCGCCTCGGCGACGGCCGCCTCGCGCTCGCGCACCAGCATTTTCCCGAGGACAACCGCGCCGACTTCGACAAGGTCGCGATTCGGTTCTCCGCGGACGAGGGCCGCACGTGGTCGCCGCTCGCTGTCATCACCGTGCGCAGCCTGCCCGAGGGCATGCGGTTCCCCTTCGATCCCACGCTCGTGCCGCTGCCTGATGGACGCGTGCGGCTGTATTTCACGTCGCGCCAACTCCGCAGCCGCGCGGACCTGCCGGCCATCTACTCGGCGATCTCGAGCGACGGCATCGATTACACGTTCGAGCCCGGTGTGCGCTTCGCCGTCGAGGGGCGCGGCGTGATCGACTGCGCGGTGGCGCTGCATCGCGGGGGTTTTCATCTCTACGCGCCGGACAACGGCTCCGGCCATCCCTTCGATCCCGGCATCGATCAACGACCCGTCGGCGACCGCCCGCAGCCGGGCACCGGCTACCACGCGACCAGCACGGACGGGCTCGCGTTCACGCGCGTCGCCGACGTGCGCGTGCCCGGCCGGCGCAATTGGCTCGGCGACGCCAAGTCGGACGGCGAGGCGATCACGTTTTTCGGCACGGGCGAAGGCGGCATATGGCGCGCCACGAGCCGCGACGGCGCGGAGTGGACGCTCCTCGCGCCGCTCACCGGCGTGCGCATCGCCGATGTGGGCACGGTGCGGCTGCGCGACGGATCCCTGCTCGTGGCTGGCGTCGGTGCGCCACGACCCGGCACGCTGAGCGCGCAGAAACAAAAGCAGGGCAAGCAGCCGCCGGCTGGCGGCGGCCCACGGCGAATCGTTTTTCCGCGTGAGCAATGGGAAGAACGCCCGCCGCAGGAACTCGGTCTCAACGCCGAGAAGCTCGACGCCTTCGCAGCCCGCATCGGCGGCGATGGCGTGATCATCAAGGACGGCTTCCTGGTGAAAACGTGGGGCGAGGTCGCGACCCACAAATGGTGGGCCTCGGCCTCGAAGCCCGTGCTCAGCACGCTGCTGCTGGCGGCCGTGCAGGAGGGCAAGCTCGCCTCACTGGATGCGCCCGTGCGTGACGCCGGCTGGGCGCTGTCCGAAAAAGACGCCCCGATGACCTTTCGCCAGCTCGCCAACATGACGAGCGGCTACGCCACCGCCGACGCACCCGGCGCCGCGTGGGGCTACAACGACTTTGCGATCCAGCTCTACGCGCGGTCGCTGGAAAAAGTGTTCGGGCAAACGCTGGCGGAGGCGTTCGCG
>JANOCA010000434.1:0-13038 GCA_031411915.1 Opitutaceae bacterium | reverse complement strand
CGCGCCAAAATAGAGCGCCACGAAAATCCCCGCGCGCCAGCGCCGCCACGCCAACACCGCGAGCGTCGCGACGATCCCCACGGCGCCGACAAACGCCGTCGCCCGCGTCGCATCAATCGACCATCGCGGGTAGATGAAGATCAGTGGCTCAGGCCAGGCGAGCTTGCCGAGGTAGAACCAGACTGCGCGGCCCGCGATCGCGACGCGCTCGGGGAACGTCTGGGACCACTCGGGGCCGATGGCGCCGGAGTGATGCTTCTGAGCCCAAATCGTCCAGCCCGCGGCGAGCGCCGAAAGCGCAAGGAACGGCGCGAGCGGAAGCACGTCGCGCCAAGCGAACCGTCCACGCATCCACCACGCGCAGAGCGCCAGCGCCACGGGGAGCATCACGGTCGAAGGCTTGCTCAGGATCGCGAGCACGGCGCAGAGGAGGGCGAAAGCATAGGGCCTCGCCCGGCCGTCACGTAGGTCGGGCTTTACGCCCGACACCTCCGCGGAAGATGTCGGGGATAAACCCCGACCTACGAAATTCAGCCAAAACAAAATCGCCGCGAGGAAGAATACCGCCGACTGCGTGTTCTTCAGCTCGCAGATCCAGGCGACCGACTCGACCTGCACGGGATGCAACGCCCAGAGCGCCGCACCGAGCCACGCGCCGACCGGCTGCACGCGCAGCCGGAGCAGCACGCGCCAGAGCAGCAGGGCGGCGAGCAAGTGGCACGCGAGGGTGACGAGGCGGTAGCCCAGCGGGTCGAGCCCCCAGAGCGCGTGCTGCGCCCAGAAATTCGTGAGGACGAGCGGGAAGTAATTCGCGCGCGCCGTGGTCCAGATTTCCTTCAGCCCGAGCGGGCCGATGATCGTGGGGTTCGCGGTGACGTGCAGATCGTCGTCCCACAGAAAGTCGCCACGCAGGGCGCCGAGGTAGGCGAAGACGACCGCCCCCACGAGCACCGCGCCGAGCGCAAAGGCGCGCGTTCGGTCCGAGGAGGCGGGGATCGTTTCAACGCGAGGTTGGTTCATGCGCTGCGGCCCGAAGCGCACGGACAAAGATGGCTGAGGTCAACGCGCTCCGCCGGAAACCCAAACTTGCGCGCGCTCAGAAGTTGCCGCGGACGCCGAAGACCCAGTTGGCGCCGTATTCCTGAAACTGACGCAGGGCGGCCTGCTTTCCCTCCACGACGCCAGGGGGCGACTCCATCCACTTCACGGGCTGGGTGGTGATGTTGCGGCCCTGCACGTAGAGCGAGTAGCGGCCGGTTAGGCGCCACGTGAGGGAGGTGTCGAACTGAGTCTGCTCGGGCCGGTAGCGGCCGTAGTTGCCGTCGGGCCGGTTGTCGATCCACACCATGCCGAGCGAGCCGTTGAAGCGGCGGTAGGCGTAGCCGAGGCGCGAGGTGATGCGGTGCGGCGCGAGGCCGTTGCGGCGGGCGCTCGCATACGAGCGGGTGTAGGCGACGTTGAAGCTGGTGCCGCGGAATTTCTCCGGGAGGAAACCCATTGTCTGCTGGTAGGAGAACTCTAAGTTGCGGTTGCGGCGGCTGCGATCGCTGTTACGGGTGGAGCGAAACGTGTAGTCGGCATACTCCGGATCATCGACGCCGAATTCCTCGGCGGTGTAGTCGTGCGTCTCGCGCAGGTTCGCGATGTCGAACTGCGACACGCCGACCGAGACCTGGCCGGGCGAGCGCGTGCCGCGGGAGCCGAAATAGTAGGCGAGCCGCGCGTCGTATTTTTTCACGTTCTCGGGGAGCAGCGCGGGGTTCGGCGCGTCGATGCGCTGCGTCACGCCGTTCGCATCCTCGACGATGCTCCATAGGCCGGCGAGGTTGTCGATGGGCGGGCGGCCGATGGCCTTGCTGTAGCCTGCCTGCAGCTCGAGGTCGCGGAGGATTTGATATTTTGCGCTCACCGACGGGAAGAGGCTGTCGTAGGCTGCGCGCCGCGTCACGCGCGGCTGGCTTTGATACTGGTATTGCAGGCCGCCAAACGTCGTCGCGAGTCCGTTGGCGTTCACGGGGAAGCCCGCGCCCACGACCTCGTCGCGGAAGCGCGGGTCCCATTCGGTCACGGCGTTCTGCGTGCGCTCCCAGCGGACGCCAGCCCGCACCTGCAGCGCGGTCGCCAGGCGCACGTCGGCTTGGGTGTAGCCGGAGGTGACGGTCTGCCGGTAGTCGCGTTTGGGCACGATGAAGGCGTTGTAGTAGTTGTCGGGAGTCGCGGTGTGGACAAAGAGCTCAGGATTCGAGCGAAAGAGGGCGGCCATGCGGTTGCGGTCGGCGCGCGGCGGCATGCCCTGGACACCGGCGATATTGAACACCGTCAGCCCGTTGGTCGTGCCGGTGTCGAATGGGTGCGGGGCCACGAAGCCGAGATTCGCCCAACTGCCGCTGGTGGTGATCGTAGGCACGCCGGTGGTGGCGTTGCGGCCGGTCATCACGTCGCCGCCGGGGCCGATGTAACGCCAGATGTTCCAAGTGTCCTCGTTGTTGTTGTTGCGGGACTCCTCCGTCCACTTGCCGCCGAATTTCACTTTGGTCGGAAACCGGCGGATGAACGGCAGCGCCCACTGGGCGTTGAGCTGGCCGTTCCAAATCTCCGTCGCCCACTCGCGCGCGGAATTCTCGACCCGCGTGCCGCCGGTCCAGTTGCGGAGGTCATACCAGTCGGGCCCGGAGGTCTGGCGGATCGTCCACTCCCAGGACTCGCGGCTGGGCCGGGTGGCGCTCCAGTCGCTCGCGAGCCCCAGCGCCTCGGCCTCGGCGAAGCCCCGCTCGAGCGCCTCGTAGTTGTTGACCGAGCGGGAAAACGACGCCGCGCCGTCGAATAGCCAGCCGCCGAGCTTGTATTCGAACTTCGGGGCGAAGGTCCGCGTGTAGGTGAGCTTCGAAGAGGAGCCGCCGCCGTTGTTCACGGTCGGGACCGTGTTCTGCGCCGTGCGCTGGGTGCTGACGCTCAGCATGCCGTCGCCGCCGACGCGCGAGCGGCCGTTGTTCACGTTGGCGTTGTCGTTGGCCGCGACGAAGGTGAAGTTGCGGTTCCAAAACGCGCCCTCGGTGTAGGTGTAGATGGCGTTGAACGAGAGCACGAGGTTGCGCGTCGCGCGGAAGTCCGCGGTGAGCATCAGCGCATCCTTGGTGATGAACTTCGGGCCGTCCTTGAAATCGATCGAGCGGATGACCATCGGGCGCGGGTCGGCGGCGGTGGCGTTGCGGTTGTAGGTGTTAACGAAATTATACTGCTCGGTATAGGAATTCGCCCGGCTCGCGCTCAGCAAGATGCCGAGGCGCTGGTTCAGGTAGGATTCGGAGTATTCGAGGGAGAGATTGGGCTTCGCCTTGTAGTCCTTCCCTTCACCGGGGCCCCAGGTCTTGTTGAGGTGAAATTCCTCAGCGTTGAAATTCATGCTGAAGTTGAAGGCCATGCGCCGTCCCTTGCGGTCGAAGGCGCGGCGCGTCCGCATGTTGATCGTGCCGGCTGGTGAATCGCCGTCGGAGTCCGCGCTGCGCGTGCGGCTGATCTCGATCGATTCAATCGAGGTGATGGAGAAGCCCTCGAAGCTGGTCGCGCGCGAGGCATCGCCGCCGCCGCGGTTGGCGTCGGCGCTCGCGGTGCGGATGCCGTCGAAGGAGACGCCCACGTATTGCCCCTCCATGCCGCCGAGCTTCGGGCCGCGCGCCTCGGACTCGACATAGTCGAGATCGACGCCGGGCAGATATTTCAGAAACTCTCCGACATTGCCGTCGGTGACATCGCCGAAGATGTCGGACGAGACCGAGGTGATGATGTCCATGCTGCGGCGCTGCTCCTGGATGGCCTTGGCGTTGCCCTCGCGCTCGGACGAAACGGTAAAAGCCTGCAATTGCAGGACACCATCCTTGACCACGGGAGCGGCGGAGGCCGTGCTCGTGAGATTGATTTCGCGCACGGCAGTCTGTCCGGCGGTGACGGTGAAGGATTCGCGGACCGGGTTGTAGCCGGTATAGCTGATCGCGATGGCCGCGGGGCCCGGAGCGACACCGAGGAATTGGAATGTGCCGTCGTTCTCCGTGTAGGCGACTTGGTTGGTGCCCTCGAGCCGAACCTCGGCATTGCGGACATATTCCTTCGAGGCCGGATTGTAGATGCGGCCTTGGACGGCGCCGGTCTCGACGGTCTGGGCACGGCCCAGCAGCACGGCAGCGAGACCAAAAAGCACCGCGGTGGCAGCGCGTAACATACGACGGGGAGGCAGACACTGGGTAGTCATGGCAGGGGTGGAATACGGAAGCGCCTCACCGTGCGATTGGGAAAAATAGGAGCAAGAAAAAGGCGCCGGCATTTTGCGCCGGCGCCTTTGAAATCAAAAAACGACTCGCGATCAGAATTGGCCGCGCACGCCGAACGTCCAGAGCGCGCCGTAGGATTCCATGGCGCGCAAGTGACCGTTCTTACCCTCCGGCGTTCCGGGGGGCGACTGATACCAGATGTCGGGCGCGTTGCGGATGTTGCGACCCTGCACGTAGAGCGTCGCATAGTTGTGGAGCTTCCAGCTGAGCGAGAGGTCGATCTTGGTGATCTGGCTGTAATAGCGGCCGTAGGTGCCGCTTTCCGGCCGGTCGTCGCCCCAGACGAAATTGAGCGAGCCGTTGAACCGGCGGTAGAAATAGCTCACGCCCCCCGCCACCCGATGCGGCGTCAGGTTGTTGCGGCGCGCCGCCGCGCCAGAACCATCGCCGCTCTGCGTCACAAAAGTGCGGTCATAATTCATAAACACACCGACGCCGCGCAAATACTCGCTGGGCAGGAACCCGAGTGTCTGCCGGTAGCCCAGGGCCATGTTCTTGGTCGTGGTAATGCGATCCGAAAGGTTTCGGGTCGATCGGAAGACGTAGTTGGCCAGATCGGGATCGTCGTTGCCGAAGTCGGCCGCCGTGAAGTCGAAGTTCTGAATGGTGTTCCGGAACGTGGTCTTGCTGAACGCCAGGGTCAGCGAGCCTGGGGAGCGGCCCGAGAAGTAGTAGCCGAGGCGGGTCTGGTATTTGTTGTGAAATTCGGGCAGCAGCGTGGTGTTGGGGATGCTGACGCGCTGCGCGACTTCATCGATGACCGTCACGCCGGCGAGGTTGTCGATGGGCGCGCGGCCGATGGACTTGTTCCAGCCGGCCTGCCAGTCGAAGTTCCTCAGGATTTGGTATTTCACGTTCACCGACGGGAACCAGTTGTGGTAGTTTGCAAAACGGATTTTCTTCGGCTGGCTCTCGAATTGATATTTGATGCCGTCGAGCGTGAGAGCGCGGCCACCGGCGGTGCCCGGAGCATTGACGGCATAGCCGGCGGCGATGATCTCCGCCCGGGTTCGCGGATCGAACGACTTGACCTGCGTGCGCGTCTCCTCGTAGCGCACGCCGAACAATGCGCGCAACTGGGAGGTCAGCCGCACATCGGCCTGGCCATAGCCGGCGCTGACGATCTGGCGAAAGTCGCGCTTGTTGGCGACGTAGGCCGTGTAGTAGTTCTCGGGCGTGCCCATGTAGGTGAACTGTTCCGGGCGGGCGTGAAAAAGATCGGACACGTGGGAGCGGCTGACGCGCGGCGCCATGCCTTGCTGGCCGTTGAGGTTGAAGAGCGTGAACGCATTGGTTTTTCCGAGCTCGAATACGTTCGTGGATTGGAACTGCGGCCCCAGGTTCAGCCAGTGGCCGAAGGTCGCGTTTTGGTTCGCCCCGGTGCTGGGGTTCACCGTGGTGGTATTGCCTCCGGGACCGGTGTAGGCCCAGATGTTCACGTCGGTGTTGTTGTTGTTGTCGCGCGTTTCCTCGTCCCATTTTCCTCCAAACTGAATGAGAGTCGGGAACCGCTGGAAGATGGAGGTCCGGGGTGCAAACCTCGCGTTCAGGGTGCCCGTCCACTTCTCCGTGATCCACGTGCGGTCGTCGTTGTTGACGCGCGTGCCGCCGGAGCGGTTGTTGGTGTCGGTGAAGCTGCGCAGGTCGAACCAGTCCGCGCCGGAGGTCTGCCGGATGGTCCACTCCCACGATTCCTTGCTCGGACGCGTGGCCGTGAATCCGCCGATCGCGGCGCCGCCTTCGCTGTTCGAGAAGCCGCGCTCGAGCGACTCGTAGTTGTTTTTCGACATCGAGAATGCCAGCGCGCCGTCGACGACCAAGGAGCCGAGCCGGTATTCGAAGCGCGGCGCATATTGCCGCGAGTAGGTCGTCTTGTCCGAGGTGCCGCCGCCGTTGGACAGGTTCGCCAAATTGGCGGTCGCGTTGCGCTCCACCGCGACGGTGGTGATGCCATCGCCGCCGATGCTTGGCCGGCCGTTGGCGACGTTGTTGTTGTCGTTGGCGGCGTTGAACGTGAAATTCCGGTTCCAGAACTCAAACGAGGCGGCCGTATACATCATGTTCAGCGAGAGGACCAGACGCGGCGTGATCTTCCAGTCGGCCGTGAGCAGAAGGTTGTCCTTGGTGTCCCACCTTGGCCCGTCCTTGAAATCGATCACGCGCGTCACCCACGGGCGCGGGTTGACGGGATCGGCCGCGGCGTTGCCGCTATACGTGTTCGAGAGCAGCATCTGTTCGTTATACAGGTAAGAGTGGCTCGCGCTGAGCAGGATGCCGAACTTCTGGTCAAAGAACGATTCGGCGTAGGACAGTTGGTAGTTGGGCCCGAACTTGCGGTCCGGGCCACCGCGCTGCCCGTCGGTCTTCTTGAGGGTGAATTCCTCGCTGTTGAGCGCCGTGCTGAAATTGTAGCCCACCTGCCGGCCCTTGCGGTCGAAGGCGCGCTTCGAGCGCATGTTGATGTTGCCCGCGGGCGTGTCGGCATCGTTGGCCGGCGTCGACGTCCAGTTGATTTCGATCGATTCGACAGCGGTGATGGAAAAGCCCTCGAAGCTCGTGGCGCGGGAGGAGGCGCCGCCGCCGCGGTTGGCGTCGGCGTTGGCGGTGCGCATGCCGTCCATGGCGACGCCCACGTATTGGCCATCCATGCCGCCGAGCCGCGGGCCGCGCGCCTCCGGCTCCACGTAGTCGAGGTCGACGCCCGGGAGGTATTTCAGGAACTCGCCTACATTACCGGCCGTCACGTCGCCGAAGAGGTCGGCCGAAACCGACGTGGTGATGTTCATCGCCGCGCGCTGCGCTTGCATGGCCTTGGCGTTGCCCTCGCGCTCCGAGGATACGGTGAACGCCGAAAGCTGCACCACGCCGTCCTTGGTCGTCGGCGCAGCGGCCGTGCTCGTGAGGTTGAGTTCGCGCACGGCGGTCTGGCCCGCAGCGACGGTGAGGGTCTCGTTGATCGTGTTATAGCCCAGGAACGTGACGCTGAGCCTGGCTTGCCCGGCCGGGACATTGAGGAATTGAAACGAGCCGTCGCCCTCGGTGTAGACGACTTGTTGCGTGCCCTCGATCCGCACCTCGGCGTTGCGCACGTATTCTTTCGACACGGGATTGAAGACCCGGCCTTGGATCGTGCCGGTGGATTGGGCTTGGGCTAGCAAAGTGGCGGAAAGCCACGTTAGCGCTGCTGCGACGATGCGCAGACAGCCGCGCAGTTTCGGGGTCATTGTTGTCATTGGTAGAATGGGACACGGAAACCGCGCAGTGGGGCGGCAACCGCTTCTGTTAGGGTCAGCGTTGGGGCTAGGGGATGAGAAAGCTCGAAGCCCTCTCGCTCGCATTAAGGTGCGAGTCACTATCGGTTCTGCAAGAAAATCGTTTGGCCAGTCGTTTGGCGTAACGCTCACCGCCATGGCTGCGTTGGGGCGGCGAGAATCTCTTAACCGCGACGCCGTGACACCACTTTGTCCCCTGCCCTGCCTACTCTCGTTCACGGCCATTTTGGCGGGAGCGACCGCGGCTCCGAAGACTGCACCGCGCCTTCGAAAAGTTCACCCCAGCCGACGCCCTGAAAAAAGAAACCGCGGAGTCCGATCACGCAGCGGCCTTCATCGGGGACCGATGCCACCGTCCCGATTGTGTCGGATTTTTCTATCCCTAAGCCTGCCCGTTGGGCAGGGAACCCGGCCAACGGCCGGGTCTACAGTCTAAAAACCACAGGTCGCGGGTATCAGACGTTGGCGACGCGACCGCTCGAGTCGCCGATGCGCTCGACGCCGCGCACGCCCATGCGATCGCTGAGGCTCAGGAAGAGATTGCTCATCGGCACACCGCCAAGCTGCGCATAACGACCGGTGCGGAGCGTGCCGCCGCCGCCGCCCGCGAGCACGATCGGCAGATTGTGGTGCGTGTGGCGGTTGCCGTCGGAATTGCCGCAGCCGTAGACGATCATCGAGTTGTCGAGGATCGTGCGGCCATCGACGTCCTTCTTCCCGTTCAGCTTGGTGAGGAAGCGGGCGAAGCGCTCCATGTAGTAGAGGTCGATTTTGCCGACCTTGCCCATGAGGTCGTCGTTGTTGCGATGGTGGGAGCAGTAGTGGTGGCCCTCGGGGATGCCAATCTGCGGGTAGGCGCGGTTGCTGCCATCGCCCGCGAGGAGCAGCGTGGAGACGCGTGTCGAGTCAGTCTCGAAGGCCATCGCCAGCAGATCAAACATCAGATCCATGTGGTCGCCGTAGTTCGCGGGAATGCCCGCCGGCGCGTCGGCCTTCGGGTCGGGCAGCGAGCCGAACTTCTCCGTGCGCTGGATGCGCTGCTCGATCTCGCGGACGCCGGTGAGATACTCGTCGAGCTTGTCCTGATCGCGGCGGCCGAGGCTGCGCTGGAGCGTGCGGGCATCCTCCATCACGAAATCGAGGAGGGACTTCTGCGTCGCCTGGCGCTGGGAAAAGTTGCTCTGGCGCTCGCCCGGCGCACCCGCGCCGAAGAGCCGCTCGAACACGAGGCGCGGGTTGGACTCCGGCGCAACCGGTGTGGTCGCCGAGGCCCAGGAGAGGTTGTATTGGTAGGCGCAGGAGTAACCGGAATCGCAGCGGCCGGACTTGCGGATCGCATCGCACGAGAGCTCCAACGAGGGAAAGCGCGTCACTTGCCCCATATTCTGGGCGACCAACTGATCGATGGAGACACCGACGCGGATATCGGCGCTGTCGGTCTTGCGCGCGCGCGCGCCGGTGAGGAAGGTGGCGTTGGCCCGCGCGTGATCGCCCGCACCGTCGTTGCCGGCGGTGGCGTTCTTGTGGTCCAGGCCGCCGAGGATCTGGATGGAGTTCTTCAAGCCGGCGAGCGGCTGCATCGTCTTGCCGAGGGTGAAATCCACGCCCTCGCCCGCCGGCCACCAGGCATCCTGCAAGGCGCCGTTGGGGAAATAGACATACGCCATGCGGAGCGGCGCACCGGTGGCCGTCAATCCCATGCCACCCGCAGCGGGCGTCGCGGCCCGCGCCAGCGGGCGGAGCGAGGAGCCGAACACGGGCAACGCCACGCAGGCACCGAGACCGCGCAGGAACTGGCGGCGATTGAGACGGGGATGACGGGACGAGTTCGATAGGTTCATGGGCGGGTCTCCGGGGAAAGCGTGGGGCCGTTCAGGTGAGAAGAGATTGCCTTGTTCGCGGGAAATTGCACGCGCTGTTTTTGGAATGCGGCGGATTCGATGACGCCCATGAGCAGCACGGACATGCGGCCGTCCTGCTTCGCGAGCTGGTTCGAGATGTCGTCCACAGTCGGCACATCGAAATACTCCAGCCCGCGGCCGAGCGCGTAGGTCATCAGTTTTTCGGTGAGGCAGCGGTAGATGTCCATCGTGCGATCGCGGACGAGCACCTGCTTCAGCTCCCGCACGCTCGCAAACTTCTCGCCGGTCACCAACTGGCCGGCGGCATCGATTTTCTGGCGGGCCTCGTTTTCGCGCCACGCGCCGACGGCGTTGAAATTTTCGAGCGCGAGCCCGAGCGGATCCATGCGGGCGTGGCACGAGAAGCACAGGGGCTTCTCCCGGTGCAGCGCGAGCATCTCGCTGAGGCGCGGCTCGCGATCACCGAACTTCTCCTTCGTCTCCTCGAGGTCGGGCACATCGGGCGGCGCCGGGGGCGGCGGGGTGCCGAGGATGTTCTCGAGGATGAACAATCCGCGCTTAACCGGCGAGGTGCGGGTTGGATTCGAGGTCACGGCGAGCACCGTGCCTTGGGTGAGCACGCCGCCGCGCGGACTATCGGGCGGCAGCTTGACGAGCCGCAGCTCCTCGCCCGTGACGCCCGGCACGCCGTAGAGCTGCGCGAGGCGCTCGTTGAGGAACGTATAGTCGCTGTCGACCAGCTCCAGCACGCTGCGGTCTTCGCGGATGATATGCTCGAAATACATCTCCGTCTCGCTGCGCATCGCGCGGCGAAACGTGCCGTCGAACTCAATGCGGCCATCGCGGTTGCGCGGCGCATCGGGCCCCATGACCACCCTCATGTTGATCGGAACCGACTCGACGTCGCGCGCCTGCAGCCACTGGCCGGTGAAATTGCGGGCAAACGCCTTCGCCTTCGGATCGGAGAGCATGCGCGCCACCTGCGGCTTGAGCTCGCGCCGCAGCTCGCCCCGCTCGGCCAGCCGGAACAGCTCCTCGTCCGGCATGGTAGACCAAAGGAAATACGAGAGCCGCGACGCCAGCGCGTGCTCATCCACGAAGGCAAAAGCCCCCGCCGCCCCGGCCTCCGGCGCTTCCACCCGGAAAATAAATCGCGGCGAGCCGAGCACGGCCATCATCGCCCGGCCGATCCCTTCCTCGAAGGTCTTGCCGGGCTGCCCGTAGACCTGCTTCGCCAAGTCGGTGAGCCGCGCTACGGTGGGGTCATCGACCGGGCGACGATAGGCGCGGGTGGCGAATTCCCGGAGAAGCTCCGCCGCATAGCGGTCGCGGCGCGCCGCATCGGCCGGGGCCGCTCCCTTCGGGAAAAACCGCGCATGAGTCTCCGGCGCGATCCAGAATTTCGGATCCAGCGGGCCGCTGACCTGCACGGTGGCGATGCGCATGGTGACGTTCGTCGACCCGGGACGCGCCTCGCGCACGCGGGCCTTCTCGGCTGAGGCCACCGCGGCCTCGTTGGTCCCCACGGGATCAAGCGGCACCACCTCAAACGACACGGTATGGCCCCCCTCGCTCCAATTGACCTCGAACTCATGCTTGATCACGCGGCGCTCAGCCCAGACCACCAGCTCACGAAACTTCTCCTCGCCGTCGATTCGGCCGATTAGTTCACAACGACCCGCGTCGAAATCGAACGACCCGCGCGTCTCGAGCTCGATCGCGACACGGTATTTCTCCGCGCGATCCACATTGAAGGTGTGGGCGACGATGTTGGCCCGCCGGGCGTTGAGGGTCTCGCCGTTGCCGCCGCTGGTCGTCGAGCGGAACTCCCGGCCGGTCGCCGTCCGCTCACGCATCAGCGTGGCGACCTTGGGCACCGCCTTGTCCACAATGAACTCGGCTGCCTGAAGGTATTTCTCCATGTGGAGGGGCGAGAGCGTCAGGATGTCGCCGTTGTTGTCGAAGCCGCTGCCCGTGTCATCGGGCGGGAATTCCGCCTCGGCGTTGAAGTCGAAGCCCAGCAGGTCGCGAATCGTGTTGCGGTATTCGATGCGGTTGAGCCGCCGCGTCGTGACCCGGCCCGGATCGGGATTGCGCGGATCGAGGCCGAAGACGCCGGATTTGATCCACTGCTCCAAGGTCGCCACTTCTTCCGCGGTGGGGCGCGGCGCGTCGTCTTCGCGCGGCGGCATCAGCCCGCCCCGGACATTCTTGAGCGCCGCAAGCCAGAGCTCTCGCTTGCCCAGCACCTCGGCATCCGAGGCAAACTCGTCGAGCACGACCTGGCCTTTGCTGATTCCGTTCCCATGGCAATCGTAGCAATACTTCGTCAGCAACGGCTTCACCTTCCCGTGGTAGGTGGCTGACGCGTCGGCGGTCGCCGCCATCAGCGGTGCGGCCATGGCCAAGCCTGCGAGCGCAAGCACGGCAGGCCTCGGGGCGGGGACGGAAATCGTGGGGAACCGGAGCACAGCCGATAGACGAACGAATTGGTCACTGGTGACGCAAGAACTCACCGCGCATCCTTCTCGTTGCCTTGCGCCCCAAAGCCAGCCCATCCTGCCCCAAAGCATGAAGAAGACCTTCCCTCTCACCGATCCGCGCCGCGAACCCGCCCGCGTGCGCGACAAGATCCGCCAGGAACTCAACCGCTTCTCGCGGCAACAGCACAGGAAGCCCCGGCCCGAGGGCACCCAAATGTGGGTCTTCGACTGCAAAATCGGGCCGAGCGCCGCCGCCGCTGCCCCCCGGCCCTACAAGGAACTCGGCCGGGCCATCGACGAAATCGCCCAAGCCGGCGCCACCGAGGTCTACATCGAGATCACGGCTCGCCCCGGCCACCGCTCGCTCTCGGGCTGAGCCGACTCCGATCGCAGCGGAGGGGTCTTATTTCGCCGCCAGCGCCGCCTCGATCGCCTGGATCATTTCCGGGGAGTCGGGTTCGTCGCCGGCGCCAAAGCGCGCCAGGACCTTGCCATCGCGGCCCACGAGAAACTTCTCGAAGTTCCACTTCACATTCCCGGGAACCGGCGATCCCTTCCCGGCGAGCGCCGCGTAAAGCGGATGGCGATTGGGTCCGTTGACCTCGATCTTGGCGAACAGCGGGAACGTGACGCGGAAATTGGCCGCGCAGAATTTTTTGATGTCGGCATTTGAGCCGGGCTCCTGACCGCCGAACTGATTACATGGGAAACCCAGCACCGTAAGGCCTTTCGCGGCGTATTTCCCGGACAGCTCCTGCAAGCCCGCGTATTGCGTCGTGTAGCCGCACTCGGAGGCGACGTTGACAATGAGGAGCACGCGGCCCTTGAAGGGAGCGAGCGTCGCCTCCTTGCCGTCGATTTCAGTCACCGCGAGATCGTGAATCGATTGGGCGTGGGCGGTCATGAACGAGAGGAGCAACAGAGCGACGGCGAGTGGGCGGATTCGCATCGAGCACCGTCGCGCAGCTCGGCCGTCGTTGTCAAACGCCCGGTCCCGCGCGCATCCCCGCGGCGAGCTCGCCGCCCGTCATCGCATGCTCGCCAAACGCGTCGAAGAAGTTGCGAAGCGGCGCGACGGCATCGTGTCGCCGGCGTT
>JANOCA010000433.1:0-9563 GCA_031411915.1 Opitutaceae bacterium | reverse complement strand
ACCAAGGCCCGGCTCAAGCTGCGCGTCGAGGCCGACTGCGCGGCCTATGAGCCGCAATCCGTCGAGGGCAAGGCGCGCGCCAGGGAGTTCGCGATCGGCGCCGGCTACGGCTATTACTGCAACTTCACCGACGCGGCGCTGCGCGGGACGAAGGCGCCGCCGGGCGAGTTCAAGGTCGTGAGTTCCGGCAAAATCCGCCTCGCGCCGGATGTGCTCATGGAAATTTTCATCTGCGCCTACAGCTTCAGCGAGGAAGCCTACCAGCAGATCCTTGGCGCGATCGAGGGGATGGAATACAAGCGGCGGTGAACAACGGGTGGGCGGGCGCAGTTTCGCCCGCACGCATCGATTGCCTTGGCGTAGCCCGCCTCGTGAGAGGCGGGACGGACTACCCGCAAGCCCCCGTCGGTCCCTGCTCTTACGAGCAGGGCTACCAAACACGTGCAGAGCGACGCTATGCAGGCTTGCCGCTATTTCTTCGCCGCCGGGGCGGCCGCCGGCGTCGCGGCCGTCGCAAGCCGGATGATCTGGTAACTCGCGCGGGTGTCGCCGGCGTTGCGCAGGCCGTGCAGATCGTTTGAGGCGAAGAAAAACACGGAGCCCGCGCCACCGGTTTGCGCGCGGCCTTCGATCGTCGCCTCCACGAGGCCCTCGCGCACGAGCACGATCTCGTCGTCGGGGTGGCGGTGGGCGGCGTGCGCGGCTTCGCCGGCGGGGACGGTGGTCACATGGCTCTGGAGCTTCGCGAGCGTGACGGTCGAGCCGTTGAGCACGGCGCGGCTCTCGCTTGTCTTGGATTTTTTCGGCGTGAGTTTCTCCCAGTCGAACACGCCTGACTTCAGCGTGGAGGTGGGGTTATGCAGCGCAGGCGTGTGCGTGGCGGCGGAGGCGAGGTTGACGACCCAGTAGGTGGCGCGGGTGTCGCCGACATTGCGGACGCGGTGCATGTCGTTCGACGCGTAGAAAAACGTGGAGCCGCGGCCCGCCACTTCAAGCTGGCCGTTGATGTGAACCTCGAGGGTGCCCTCCTTGACGATGATCAACTCCTCCTGCGGGTGGCGGTGCGGCTCGTGCGAGGCGGCGCCGGGGTTGAGCGTGGTGATGTGGCACTCGAAGACCGCGAGCGTGGGCGTGGCGTGGTTGGCGACGTCGCGGCGCTCGCCGTTCGGCGTGGTTCGGGCGACGAGTTTGTCCCACGCAAAAACGGCGGAGCCCATCTTTGGCCGGGGCGCGGGCGGAGCCTTGGCGTCGGCCGCGACGGCCGGCAGGGCGCACAGTGCGGCGCAGACGAGGAGCAAGGCAGGGACGAGGGGGGACTTCATGGGGCGGCGGGACGGGGAGGGGTGTGCGCCGCCAGACGTATTGGCGAGGCCGGAGTTTCGAGGTGACATCGCCCGCGCGACCTCGCACTTTGCCCGCCCCCTCCGTGACGCAATTCGCTTTCTACGTCCTCGTCGTTGTCCTTGGCATCCTGAGCATGGGTTTTCAGATGCTCGGATCGCGGCTGCTCAGCCCGCATTTCGGATCGGCCATCGACGTGTGGGCGTGTCTCATCTCGACGTTCCTGGCGGCGTTCAGCATCGGGTCGATGCTCGGCGGCTGGATCAGCAACCTCGCGCCGGACGCGCGCCGCCGTGGCCAGTGGGTCTGTGCGGCGGCCGCCGTGGCGACGCTGGCGATCACGGCGCTCTGGGGCCGCGCGCTCGTCAGCGCGATCGAGGTCGGCGTGGTGTCGAGCGGACTCGCGGTGCTGCTGTCGTGCGTGGTGCTGTTCTTCGTGCCGGTGGCGGCGTTGTCCACGTTTTCGCCGCAGTGTGTGCAATACCTCGCGGCGCGCGGCATGCCGCCGGGCAAGGCCTCCGGCCTCGTCTATGGCGTGAGCACGCTGGGCAACATCGCGGGCGTGATGCTCACGACCTTCGTCCTCATCTCGCACTTCCGCGTCTCGACGCTGCTCTACCTCTGGCTCGGGGTTGCAATCCTTTGCCTCGCGGGCCTCGTCTGGCTGCTGCGCTCCCCTTCTTCCGCCCCATGAAAAGCCGTTCCGTCCTCCTCCTTTCCCTCATGCTCGCCGGCGCCGCCTCCGCGGCGGACAAGGCGGGGGATTTCATCGAGCGCCACGACACGATCTACAACAGCCTCACGATCGAGAAGCGCGGCACCGTCGTCGAGATGCGCGCCCGCGCCCGCGGCAGCGAGGCCCTCGAATCCGCCGTCGATCTCCGCGATCCGATGCTGCCGATCGTGCATTACATCAAGTCCGTCTACGGCGCGCTCTTCATCCGGCCCGAGCCCAAGCGCATGCTCATGGTCGGCCTCGGCGGCGCGGGCTTCCACCACCTGTTCACTGCGGCGTTTCCCGATGCGCTCCTGCACACCGTCGAGCTCGATCCCAAGGTGCTCGAGCTCTGCGAGCAGCACATGGGCTTCAAGCCCGGCCCCAAGACGCCCGTCACGATCATGGACGGCCGCATGTTCATCAAACGCAACCGCGAGCAGTGGGACTGGCTGATGCTCGACGCGTATCGCGGCGGCTTCGTCCCGCCGCACCTCAAGACGGAGGAATTCTACCGCGAGTGCGCCGCGCGCCTCAGCGACCGCGGCATTTTCATCAGCAATCTCCACGCGACGACCGAACTCTACTATTCCGATCTGAAGACGATCCAGGCCGTGTTTCCGCAGGTCGTGATTTTCGAGACGGCGGGCCGCGGCAACGTCATCGCCGTCGGCGTGAAATACCGCGACCCCATCATCACGGATCCCGCGAAGTGGGCGACGCCCGAGTCGCTGATGAAGCCGGTCTTCAACGGCCGCGTGGACATGAAGGCCGTGCTCGCCGAGCACGCGCGCCTTCCGCTCAACCGCATGCGCGCCGGCCAGGTGCTGAGCGATGATTTCGCCCCGGTGGAGTTCCTCGACGCGCTGAAGGCCAACAACGCCGACGAGCCGCGGGCGAAGAAATAGCCCGCGCGCCCGCCGCGCCACCCCGCGCGGTCCCTTTCAATGCCCCCCCCAACCCCCGATAATCCCGCGCTGACACGCGCGCGTCTCAAGGCCTACTGGCGCCTGCTGCCGATCCTGTTCCTCGCCTACGTGATCGCGTTTGTGGATCGGGCCAACGTCGCCTTTGCCAAGCTGACGATGACGAAGGACCTCCCTGGCTTCGACAACGCGGTCATCGGCTTCGGCGCGGGGATCTTTTTCATCGGGTATTTCCTGCTTGAGATTCCCGGGTCCGTGATTGTCGAGAAGTGGGGCGCGCGGCTGTGGATTTCGCGCATCATGATCACGTGGGGTTTCATGGCGGCGCTCACGGCGTTCATCGGCCATCACCTGGGAGTATCGCTCTGGTTCGTCGAAGTTTGGAATTCTGCCTTCAACGCGAAGCTCGGCGTGACCGAGTTTCAGTTCTACGCCGTGCGCTTTCTGCTCGGGCTCGCGGAGGCCGGATTCTTTCCGGGCGTGGTGGTTTACCTCACGCACTGGTTCCCGGCGCGCGATCGCGCACGGGCGCTGGCGCTGTTCTTCATGGCGACGCCCGTCGCGCAGATCGTGGGCCCGCTGCTCTCGGCCAAGATGCTCCACATCGGCACCACCGAGCTGGTCAACGGCGTGTCGGTGACGCACCCGCTTGTGCTCGGCCTCACGGGCTGGCAGTGGGTCTACGTCGCGTGGGGCCTGCCGGCGGTCGTGCTCGGCGTGGTAATTCTCTTCATGCTGCCCGACAAGCCGCGCAACGCGCGCTGGCTCCCCGCGGACGAACGCGACGCCCTCGAGGCGGAGCTCGCCCGCGACAAGGCCAAGGCCAAGCAGCACATGACACTATGGGAAGGACTGCGTCACCCGAAAGTCGCGCTGCTCTCGCTCTCCTACTTTTGCACCGTCACGGGCAGCTACGGCGTGGTGTTCTTCATGCCGAGCATCATCAAGGATTGGTATCCCGAGCAAAACTATACCCAGCTCGCGTGGCTCACCACGCTGCCGGCGCTGATGGCGCTGCTCGGCCAGATGATCGTGGGCTGGAACTCGGACCGCACCCGCGAGCGCCGCTGGCACACCATCGTGCCGATCCTCATCGGGTCCGCCGCGATCGCCGTCGCGCCCATGACGCGCGGCAACCTGCCGCTCACCATCGCCTGCTTCATGCTGGCGCTCGGCGGGCTCAAGGCTTACCTGCCCGCGTTCTGGACGATGCCGTATCTCTTCCTCACCAGCACCGCCGCCGCCGGCAGCATCGGCATGATCAACTCCATCGGCAACCTCGGCGGCCAGCTCGGCCCCTACGTGATCGGCAAGGTCGAGACGGTGACGGGCTCGTTTGTCGGCGGGCTCTATTTTCTCTCCGGCATGATGATCGTCTGCGCGACGATCGTCTTCTTCCTTGGCCTCGGCGTGAAGGAAAAGCCGCCCGCCGCGGGAGCCTGACGCCAGTTTTCTTTTGAAGCGGAAGGCAAGGCGGCCATGAACACTGCGTTCCCTTTGGCTCCCTGGCTTCCTGCTTAAAACTCCCATGTCCCTCTTCATCGGCATTGATTCCGGCACGCAGAGCGTGAAGGCCGTCGTCCTCGATCTCGACACCCGCAAGGTGATCGCCGAGGCGCGCGCCCCGCACCAATTGATCGACGGCCTGCCCGTCGGCCACATGGAGCAGCATCCGCAGGAGTGGGCCGCCGCCATGGACGCCGTGATCCTCGAGGTCGCGGGCAAAATCGATCGCGCGCGCGTGCGCGGCATCGGCGTCTCCGGCCAGCAGCACGGCTTCGTGCCGCTCGATGCGGCGGGCAACGTCATCCGCCCTGCCAAGCTCTGGTGCGACACGAGCACGACCACGGAGTGCGCGCTCATCACGAAGAAGCTCGGCGGCCCCAAGGCCGCGATCCGCAAGACCGGCAACCTCATCCTCCCCGGCTTCACCGCGCCGAAGATCCTCTGGCTGAAACGCCACGAGCCCGCGAACTACAAGCGCCTGCGCCACGTGCTGCTGCCGCACGATTTTCTGAACTACCACCTCACGGGAAATTTCTTCATGGAGTTCGGCGACGCCTCGGGCACCGCGCTCATGGATGTGCGGGCCCGCAAGTGGAGCCGCGACGCGATCAACGCAATCGACAGGAACCTTGCCGCTTGGTTGCCGCCGCTCAATGAGTCGCACGCGGCCGCCGGCACGCTGCGCCCCGCGCTTGCGGAAAAATACGGACTGTCGCCCGAGGTCGTCGTGAGCGCCGGCGGCGGCGACAACATGATGGGCGCGATCGGCACGGGCAACGTCACGCCCGGCGTCGTCACCGCGAGCTTCGGCACGAGCGGCACCATCTACGCGCACGCCGCCAAACCCGTCGTCGATCCCGCCGGCGAGATCGCGGCGTTCTGCGGCTCCACCGGCGGCTGGCTGCCGCTGCTCTGCACGATGAACGTCACGGCCGTGACGGAGCAGGTGCGCGCTCTCTTCGGCCACGATCACGCCGCGCTTGAGGCGGCGGTCGCGAGCGCCCCGGCGGGCGCGCACGGGCTCGTGCTGCTGCCGTATTTCGCGGGCGAGCGCACGCCCAACGTCCCCGATGGCACGGGCGTGCTGCTCGGCCTGAACCAGAATTCATTTCACCGCGGCCCGCTCGCGCGCGCCGCGATGGAGGGCGTGACGATGGGGATGAACTACGGCCTGCGCCGCCTCGCCACGCTCGGCGTTAAGGCGAAGGAAATCCGCCTCACCGGCGGCGGCGCGAAGTCCGCCGTCTGGCGCCAGATCATGGCCGACATCTTCGGCGTGCCCGTCGTCGGCATGGTCGAGGACGAAGGCGCCGCGCTGGGCGGCGCGTTGCAGGCCGCATGGTGCGTCGCGCGCCGCGACGGCAAGCGCACGGCGAAGATTTCCGATCTCACCGACGGTGTCGTCGCCCTGAACGAGGCGACGCGCTGCCAGCCGAAGAAGGAAAACGTCGCCCGCTACCGCGAGCAGCAGGCCGTGCAGGACGAGCTGAGCACGGCGCTGCGGGGGGTGTTTGCGAGGCACAGGGCGCTGACGACGTCCTGAGTCCCGCTTCTGCCGAAGCGGGCTACCAGATCGTGTAGCCCGCCTCGGAAGAGGCGGGACGGCTTTCGACATGAGCATCACGCCAAAATCAAAGCTCCCGCGCCTGCCCCGCGAATTCTATCAAGGCCGCGCGGTCGTGCTCTGGACGCACACCTTCGAGGATCGCGCGACCGGCTGGCTCACGCCGGATTTTCACGGCTGGTTTCGCGAAATTCTCCTCCACGCTTGCGCGCGTTACGCGCTGGCCTGCCCCGTCTACGTGCTGATGCCGGATCATTTTCATCTCGTGTGGATGGGGCTCGCGGAGCACTGCGACCAGCACGCCGCGACGCGGTTTTTGCGCAAGCACGCCAAGCCGCGGCTGGGCCGAGCGCAGTTGCAGGACCGCTCGCACGACTCGGTGTTGCGCGAGGAGCAGCGGAAGCGCGGCGCGTTTGTGTCTGCGTGCCACTATGTCTGCGAGAACCCGGTGCGCGCCGGTCTGGTCGAGGACTGGCGCGCGTGGCCGTTCCTCGGCGCGATGGTCAGCGGTTATCCTGCGCTCGATCCACGCGAGGAGTTGTTCTGGGACGATTTCTGGAAACTCCACGGGTTGCTCGTCGAGTCGTCCTGGCTCCTCCCGGCTCTGCCGAGCCGGGCTACCGGAGAGTTCGATCCGATCCCGTAGCCCGCTTCGGAAGAAGCGGGACCGCGCGCGGTCCGTTACTTCCTCCGGAGCAGCCCCTCGAGGCCGCTGCGAATGGCGCCGCTGCTATCGGTCGCTGCGGCGGTGGCGACGTTCTTCCAGAACTCGCTCGAATCGGGCTTCGTGGGCGTGCCCCGGATGGTGAGCGGATCGCGGAGCTGCGTGTAGCCTTTGTCGTCCACGGTAGTGCCGAGCACGCGGGCGGTTTGGAAGAGCGCGGCGAGATTCCCCTTGGAGCCGAACTCGATCGCGATGGCCATGGGCCAGTCCGTGATCGGAGTGTCGGGTGCGCCCGCCGGCCGCGTGATTGGGCCGCTGCCGCGGACGCGCATGAGCGGGGAGAGGAACTCCATCGAGGCAATTTTCAGGCTCGCCTCGTCGGGGCGCTCAAGGCGGGCGGTGAATTGATCGAACGCCAGCTCGTTCATCGCATTCGCCAGTTCGATGCCGCCGGTCACCTCGGTGGGCACAGACTTCCCCGCCATCGAGAGAATCGCCGTGGCCACGCCAGCCACTTTCGCCGCGCCTGACACCAGGGCACCGGCTCCGTTCTTTCGGCTCATGGCCCGCAGCACGCCCTTGGTGCCGGTCACGTCGAAGGTTCCGAGCGTGCCGTGGCCGAGGTCCTCGAGGTTGGCGCCGGTGCCGCGGAGTTTTCCGACGATGGTGACTTTGGTTTCGATTTGGGGCTCTTCCTTGGGGGCCGCAGCGCGCAAAAAGGCGCCGACATCGAAACCGTTCGCATCGACGCTGGCGTCGAGCGTGTAGGGCTTGGGCTGCGAGGCCGAGAATCCCACGCCGGCGGCGAGCTTGAACGGCGTGCCCTTGAAACGGCCGCTGAGGCTGTCGAGCGCGAGCTTGCTGTCGGTGATGGTCGTGCTGCCGAGGATGGCGGTGATTTCGGCCTCGGCGCCATAGAGCACACGCTTGAGATCGAGTTCTAGTTTTCCGTTCACGCCTTTCCAGAATGGCTGCGTGTCGGGCGTGGTGTTGCGGGGCGGCGCGGGCGTTTTTGCGGGGCGGGCCGCGGGCGCGGGTTGCGTGGCGGGGGAGGCCGGGGCGAGCGCGGCGAGCGGCATGAAATCGTCCACGACGATCTGATCGCCGGAGACTTTGCCGGTGAAGAGAAACGTGCGGCCGTCGGAGGACTTGCCGAAGGCGCCGTCGATGGTGACGTCGGATTTGCGCGCGGCGCTCGTGAGCGTGAGCGGGAGGACGACCGTGCCGCTGCCGTTGGCTTTCACATTGGCACGCAGGCTCAGATCGAGATCGCCGAGCACACGGTTGTCCTGTTTGGCGACAAGGTTCTTGGCGGAGAGCGAGAGCTTGGCGTCGGTGTTTTCGGCGAGGGTGGCTTCGAACGTCGTCGTGAGCTGGCCGCGCGCGAGTGTGGCGTTGGCGGCGAGCGCGGGCTGCTTCAGCAACGCGGCGACATCCGCGTCGAGGCTGCCCTTGGCCGAGGCGGTGAACTTGGGCGCGAGGGTGGCTTCGCCGGCCACGGCGAGAGTGGCGAGCGCCGCGTCGCCGTGCTTCAACTCGACCTTCTTGAGGTCGTAGGTGACGGCGTGGCCGCGCTTGGTGGCGGAAAAACTGGCGGAGAGATCGAGGGCTTGGACGAGGAGCTTGCCGTCGAGCGTCACGCTGGCGCCGCGCACGGCGAGGGGTGCGGTGGTCGCGATTGTGAGATCATCGGCGGAGCGGGCGGTGACCTCGAGCGTGGTGCCGGCGAAGGCACCGGAGAGCTTCGACTTCGCCACAAACGCCTCGCCCCAGGCGAGCGGCACCTCGCCGAGGCGCACGCGCGCGAGGGGGTTGGCCGGAGTCGTGGCGGCAAAGGTGAGTTTCTCCAGATTGACGGTCACGGGTTGGAGCAGCTCGACGGACGAGAGCAGCGTGCCGCCTTCGCGTGTGACGCCGGAAGAGGCTTTGGCGAGCTGGAGGGCTTTCCCCTCGAGGCGGCCCTCGATCGCGTTGGCGATCGTGAGCGGTCCGAGGTCAAGCCCCGCGGGCAGGTAGGGCTTCAGCGCGGAAACAACCTTCGCCTGGAGCTGGCCGTTGAAGGCGACGATGGGCGTGGTGGCGAGGTTCGTGACCTCGGTGCTGAACGTGCCCGAAACGGAATCGCCGGCCGGCATGGTGATGGAGAGAGCGGCGAGCTGCGCGGTGACCTTGGTCGCGGAATAGTCGAGCGAGGGGCGGACGGAGAGCGTGACGCGATCGACGAGGAGTTTTTTCTGCGCGTCGCGGATGGTGACGTTGCGCAGCACAAGCGGCTCGATCGCGCGGACGCGCACGCGGCTGCCATCGGGCTCGGCCTCGATGGCGGAGACTTCCGAGAGATCGCCGCTCTCGATCGTCAGGTCCTTGAGCCACGGCTGCGCCCACGCGAGCGGCAGGGCCTGGACGGAGAGGCGCGCGGCCTCGGCCTGGGGGTTAGCGAGGGTGAGGCGCTGATCCTTCACGGCGAAACTGACTTTTTGCAGCAGGCCGATCTGGGCGAACTTGCGGCCATCGGCGGCGGTGATGTCGAGATCGAGCGCGTCGAGGCGCGCGATGTTGTCGGCGAATGCGCCGTCGAAGCGCGATGTGAGTGTCATGGAGCCGATGGCCGCGAGGTCGGGGGAGAGTTTCTGCAACTGCGAGGCGCGCGCGGTGAGCTGTCCGCTCGCGGTGGCGGCGGTGGTGTCGAGCTTCAGCGTGAATTTACCCGCGCCGTCGGCGCCGATCTCGGGGAGGCCGAGGCCGGCGAAGAGCGCGGCGAGCTGTTCGGCGCGGAGGCCGAGTTCCCACGTGCCGGCGATCTCGCGGGCGGCGGTGGTCCAGGCGGCGGCGATTTTCAGGAGCGGC
>JANOCA010000432.1:0-9127 GCA_031411915.1 Opitutaceae bacterium | reverse complement strand
CCACTACACCCTTCGTGATCCGAGCGGCCGCGTGCTCGACAGCTCGGCCGGCGGCGAGCCGATCAGCTACCTCGAGGGCGCGGGCCAGATCATCGACGGGCTCGACGAGCAGCTCCGCGAGACGGCCGCGGGCGCCAAGTCGCGTGTGACCGTGCCGGCGAAAAAAGCCTACGGCGAGCGCGACCCCGCGCAGATGCAGCGCGTGCCGCGCGCCGCGCTGCCCATCGAGGGCGACCTGAAGATTGGCGACCAATTCCAGACTGGCCCGCACCGCGCCGATCCCGTCGTGACGGTCGCGGCCATCGAGGGCGAACAGGTGCTGCTCGACGCCAACCACCCGCTCGCCGGCGTAGACCTGACCTTCGACGTCGAAATCACCGCCGCCCGCGAGGCGACCGCCGAGGAGCTAAGCCACGGCCACGCGCACAAGGCGGACGAGGGCAGCTGCGGCTCGGGGTGTGGATGCGGGCATTGAGCGCTCATCAGGCCCGCGCACGGTTGGCGGCAAACGTTGGGTATCTCCCGATTCCTTCAGAGACATTGCGGCTGCTGTCATTTGGCGCTCGTGGTGGGCTTGAGCGAGCAAACACGAATGCAAGGAGCAACGATCGCTAGCCAGGATACAACTCCGGCGGCGATGAAGTAGGACTTTTGAGCTGAACTCGGAATGAAAAAGCCGATGCCGCCCACGAGAAAAATGGCGGTGCCTGACACTGCAAGATAACGGCCGCCAATCGCGTTGATGCGATACCAGTCGGAATCGGAGGAAAACGACGCTTTTGTGCGGACACCGTAAAGGCTGTTGGGCGGCACTCGCCGCAAGACCATCGGAATTGAGAGCAGAAGGATGAATAGTCCGGAACCGCAGGTCAGACCTGCAATCATTTGGAGGGAGTTCATCGGATCGAGAGCTGGAAGGATCTCTTGGCGTTTTTTGAGGAGCGCGTTGCGATATTTTCATAGATTGAGCCGCACGCGATTCCAAGTCGCTTGTTACATACATCGGTAACCGATTGAGAGGCCCTGATGGCAATTCGCGGACGCTCGTTGCGCTGTCGGTTGATTTGCGACGTTGCCCGAACCAGCGCTTCCGACTGCATCACCCGCCCCGAGCTTGCTCTCCGCTCCGCCGCCCCGTAGCGATCCGGCGTGCGCCTCCACCCCTCCGCATTCGCGCTGCTGTTTGCCGCGCTCCCCGTTCACGCCGCCGACGCCTATGTGCTCGGCCCCGATTCGCAGCCGCAGGCCGGCGTGCCCAAGGGCACCGTCCGCACCGGCACGTTCGCGGCGAGCAAAGTGTTTCCCGGCACCACGCGCGAGTTTCAGGTCTATGTGCCCGCGCAATACGACGCGACCAAGCCGGCGTGCCTCATGGTGTTCTTCGACGGCGGCGGCATGATGGGCGCGAACGGCGCGTATCGCGTGCCCGTCGTCTTCGACAACCTGATCGCGAAAAAGGAAATGCCCGTGACGATCGCGGTCGGCATCAATCCCGGCACCGTCAAGGCGTCCACTGCGCCCGGCGCGAAGGACCGCAGCCAGCGCAGCTACGAATACGATTCGCTCGGCGACGCCAACGCCCGCTTCCTCCTCGACGAGCTGCTGCCCGAGGCGCTGAAGGGCCTCAACGTGACCGCCGATCCCGCGGGCCGCGCCGTGTGCGGCAACAGCAGCGGCGGCATCGCGGCCTTCACGATCGCGTGGGAGCGGCCCGACTCGTTTCGCAAGGTCGTCTCGCACATCGGCAGCTTCACCAACATCCAGGGCGGCCACCGCTACGCCGGAATCGTGCGGGCGTCGAAGGCCGCGCCGAAACCGCTCCGCGTGTTTTTGCAGGACGGCAGCGGCGACCTCGACAACCTCCACGGCAACTGGCCGCTCGCGAACCAGGAGATGGCGGCGTCGCTGAAATTCGCCGGCTACGACCACACGTTCGTCTTCGGCACCGAGGGCCACAACGGCAAGCACGGCGGCGCGATCTTCCCCGACACGCTGCGCTGGCTCTGGCGCGATTTTCCCAAGAACTGAAACGCATCATGCGAATCATGCCGCCTTTTGTAGGGCCGCCGCTGGCCGGCGGGCCGTCGCGGCTCTCGCGTCCGCTGCGTGACGGCCCGGCGGCGAGCGCCGGCCCTACCATCAAGACACACTTCTCCCCCCATTTCCCCATGCTCCGTCTTCCTTTTTCCTTCTTCCTTCTAACTTTCACCGCGGCCCTCGCCGCCGAGGCCTTCAAGGCCACGCCCGATCACTCGCCGCAGCCCGGCGCGAAAACCGGCCGCCTCATCCCGATGCCGGCGTGGACCAACTCCAAGGTCTTCCCCGGCACCACGCGCGATTGGTGGGTCTACGTGCCCGCCGGCTACAAGCCCGATGGCAGCGCCGCGCTCATGGTCTTCCAGGACGGCCGCAACTACCACACACCCACCGGGAATTTCCGCGTGCCGATCGTTTTTGAAAACCTGATCGCGCGCGGCGAGATGCCCGTGACCGTCGCCGTGATGGTCAACCCCGGCCACGATCCGTCCCGCCCGCCCAATCCCGCCAAGAAAGGCGCGACGCCCTCCAGCAACCGCGGCCTCGAATACGATTCCCTTGGCGACCGCTACGTGCGCCTGATCCTCGAGGAGATTCTGCCGGAGGTGGAGAAACAGTTTCCCGTCTCGAAGGATCCCGCCATGCGCGCGATCTCGGGTTCGAGCAGCGGCGGCATCGCGGCGTTCACGGCGGCGTGGGAACGACCGGATCAGTTTGGCAAGGTCCACTCGACCGTCGGCAGCTTCGTGAATCTCCGCGGCGGCGACGCCTATCCCGCGCTCGTCCGCAAGACCGAGCGCAAGCCCATCCGCGTCTATCTCGAGGACGTGAGCGGCGACCTCGACAACAATTTCGGCAACTGGCCGCTCGCGAACAAGCAGATGCACGCCGCGCTGCGCTACATGGGCTATGACACGCACCTCGAGTGGGCCGAAGGCTACAGCCACGGCTCCGTGCACGGCGGTTCCGTCTTCCCCGACGCGCTCCGCTGGCTCTGGCGGAAAGAAACGCCCAAGCCCGCGATCGTCACCAAGGGCGATCTCGGCGGCGACATGACGCTGCACCGCCTGCTCATCGAGGGCGAAGGCTGGCAGCCTGTCGTGGAGAACATCGGCTTCGGCGATGCGCTCGCGACCGACGACGCGGGCAATTTCTATTTCTGCGACATGCGCGGCACCGCGCCCGGCATCTACAAAATCGCGCTCGACGGCACGAAGACGAAGCTGAGCGACGAAGTCGTGAGCGGCATGAAGTTCGGCCCGGACGGCCGCGCCTACGCGTGCCAAGGCGCGAAGAAGCGCCTCGTCGCCATCGATCTCAAGACGGGGGCGGTCGAGGTGCTCGCGACGGACGTGCAGCCCAACGATCTCGTCGTCACCCGCACCGGCCACGTGTATTTCACCCACACGGCGAAGAAGGAAGTCGCGCACGTGAACCTCGCGACCAAGGCGCTGCGCGCGGTCGCCGGCGGCCTCGCCAATCCCAACGGCATCACGCTCTCGCCCGACCAGGGCACGCTCGCCGTGAGCGAGAGCCGCGGCGGCAACGTGTGGACCTACCGGGTCGCCGCCGATGGCACGCTCGACGCCGGCGCACCCACGATGATGTTGCGCCGCCCGATCGATCCGAAGGGCGAGTTCAAGAGCCAGCAGCCGCCGCCGTATCTCCCCGCCTCGGGCGGCGACGGCATGACGACCGACGAGCAGGGCCGCTACTACGTGACGACGACCTTGGGCATCCAGGTCTTCGATCCCACGGGCCGCCTTTGCGGCGTGCTCACCAAGGCTGCGCGCGACCGCGGCGAGGTGAGTTGCGTGCTTTCGGGTCAGGGCCGCTCGTATCTCTACGTCGGCGCCGGCACGGCCATCTACCGCCGCAAGGTGCAGGCGACGGGCGTGCAGTAGGCGTCGCGCCCGCCGATCATTTCCGGCCGCGGCGGCGAAGGGCGAAAACCAGCGCGCCGGCGCCGACGACCAATGCGACGGTGGCCGGCTCCGGAACCGGCGCGACAAAGCCAGCTGCGTCGATCACGGAGCCACTGGCAAAACCAGTGAACGAGATGGCGGCCAACTGACCGGACGTGAGGGCGTTCGCATCGGTCCCGAAGCGCAGCGAATCGCCGCTGGCGGTCGTGTAGTTGTTGATGGTGAGCGTGCCGCTCCACGTTTGGCCTTGGCTGGCGGCGAGCGCGAGCGTGCTGGGCACACCATTGCCAAGGCTAATCGTGCCGCCTCCGGCTCCGACGGCCAGGGTGGAGCCCGTGGCGTTGAAGCCGGCGAGGTCGAGTGTGCCGCCGTCGAGTGTGATGGCTGAACCGGACGGCCAGGCGGTGCTTGTGCCCAGGGCGAGCGTGCCGCCGCTGATCGTGGTGCGGCCGGTATACGTGTTGGTGCCGCTGAGGAGGAGGGTGCCGGCGTTCGATTTGCTGAGGGCTCCGGCGCCGCTGATCGTGCCCGCGAAACTCGTGGAGCTGGCTTGATTGAGGGTCAGCACATGGCCGGAGGCGAGGTTGATGGTGCCGCCGGAGCCGCTGAGAGCCGAGACGGTCTGCGCCGCGTTGTTGAGATTGAGCGTGCCGCCGTTGACGGCGAGGGGGGCGGTGGCGCCGGCGAGGGCGGCACCGGAGTTCACCGTCAGATTTCCGGCCGTGAGGGTGGCCCCGCCGGTGTAGGCATTGTTGCCGGCCAGGGTCACGTTGCCGCTGCCTTGCTTCGTCAGCGTGCCGGCGGTCGCGCCGATGACGCCCGAGAGGGTGGTGGCACCGGCCCCGTCCAAGGTGAGGCCGAACGCTCCGACGTTGATGTTGCCTGAAAGGGCCAGGGTGCCGGCGGTGCTCTGAATCGTGGAGGCGGCAGTCAGCGTCACGGCACCACTCCATGAATTATTGCCGCTCAGATTCAGGAGCGCGCCGGTGTTTGCGATTCCGGTGCCGGCCAGGCTCAGCGCCTCCGTGCCCACGCTGATGTTGCCCTGGAGGTGAAGTGCGGCTCCGCTCGAAACGGTCGTGCCGCCCGCGGTTGTCCCGAGAGCCGTGCTGTGTTGAATGACCAAAGTTCCTGCGGTCACCGCGACGGGTCCCGTGAAAGAGTTCGCCCCGGACAGGATCGTGGTTCCGCCCGCGGCGCTGCGGGCGATGGTGCCCGGCGGGGTCGAGCCCGAGCCGGAATAGCCGGTGCCAGAAATCACGCCGCTGAAGGTCTGGGTGCCGGAGGTGTTTTCCGAGCGCAGCCGGCTGTTGCTGTCGAAGTCGATGTTACTGGCGAAGGTGAATCCACTTCCCGTCAGCACCAGCGAGCGTGCCGTGGCTATGCCGATACCGTTGTGGAAATTAAGGGTCACTCCCGGTGTGCCGGTGATGCTGTTGCTGCTGAGGAAAATGTCGTCGCCGTTATCCGCCCTCAGCCAGCTCGTCGCGGTGACACTCAGGGGATTGGCAAACGAGCGGTTACCGACATGAAAAAACGTGCCGCCGTTCAGGACGACGGTGCCGGTGCCCAAGGAGCCATCGGCGTTGGCGTTGACCTGGCCGGCATTGATCGAGAGGCCACCGCTGAAATTATTGGCAAAGCCCAGGGTGAGCTGGCCGGATCCGGTTTTCGTCAGGGCGCCGGCCCCGGTGAGATCATTGGCCCCATCCCCGAGCGTGAATGTGAATCCGCTTGCGACGTCGATGGTGGAGGCGCTGCTCGCGGTGAAAACCTGGATGTAGGTTTGGTTTACGGTCGCTATGCTCAACGTGCCGCCGCCCAGCGTGACGTTTCCTGACCCGAGGCCGGAGGCATTTTGGGACTCGACCGTTCCGGCCAGAACAGTCGTCCCGCCCGAATAAGTGTTGGCGGCGGAAAGAGTCAGCGTGCCGGCCCCCTGCTTCGTGATCGCGCCGGGATTTCCCGCGTTCTCCTGCACGCTGCCCGTGATGATGGTGTTGAACGCGCCATCGATGATGAACGTCCTCGTCGTCAAGTCGGCGTTGTTGAGAAAAACGGTGGCGTAGTTCAAGCCGCCCGCCGCGGCGTTTGAGACCAGATTGGAGGTGCCGACGACAAAGGTTCCGCTGAACGTCATCGCGTCGGCATCGTTGTTCACGACGCCAGCCGTCGTGTTCACGGTCAACGTCCCGCCGCCAATGCTAAAACCTTGCGTCGCCGAACCTGCAGCGAACGTGAGGCTGTTTACATTCTGGCTTCCGTTGAGATTGATGGTGGTGGCCGCGGCCCCCAGCAGCGAATCGGTGTTGAAGACAACCGCATCACCGCCACCCGCGTTTGGAGGCCCGGAGGGAGTCCAGTTTGAGCCGGTGCTCCAGATTCCGTCGCTGAAGCCGATCCACGTGAACGTGGCAGCCGACACCGCGGGCGCGGCCAGCAGCAGCAGGCCGCTGATGAACCAAAACGCCCATCGCTCCGCGAAGCGAACGGGTCCTCTATCGGACCCGGACGGACGGCAAAGCTGTTTCCCGAGGGGTGCGGCGGGAGGGTGGGGGCTGGGAGCTGCCTTCGTTCGGGCCTTCAAGCAGGTGAAGAACTCATTGTGTCGAGCGCGTGTCATGGGATCGGAAATGGCAATCGTTTTCGCGGCGTGTGCGGACATTCGATACGTGTGGTTCGCCTGATAAGATGGACCCGCGTTAGGTGTGACTTGGTTTTGGGGAAGTATGGGGGTCGGGCTCGAAGTCGAAGAGGCCAGCGGTCGCTCCCGCCCGCGTGGCGACGCGGCGGCGGTGGGCACGCCGCCCCCGTTTCCACCGCCACCCCTCGCGCGCCTTGCAACCCGGCTCCTCGGCCACTCCTCCCGCCGTCTGACCGCTGCCCCCTGCAAGCGCATCGCCTCGTGTCTGAACGATTGGTCCCTCAGTGGCTGCGCACTTTATTTTGCTCACCGCCGTGTCCGCCAGTCCGGGGCAACCTCACCGAGGCTTGGCCGGAGGCCGCGCAGCCTTTTTTGATTTGTCGCGCGCCGCCCGAACCGCTGCGCTGCCCCGCTCGCCGCTTCTTCGGCAGCGCTCCCACCCCATGAAAAAATTCCTCTCGCTCCTCGCCTTCGGCCTCGCGGCCGGCGCCTCGCTCGTGCTCGCCGCCGACAAGAAGATCGTCCTCATCGCCGGCAAGCCGAGCCATCCGCCGGGGATGCACGAGTTCCGCGCGGGCGCGCTGCTCCTGCAGGCGGCGCTCGCCAAGACCCCCGGCGTCAAAGTCGAGGTCCACGACAACGGCTGGCCCGCGAGTGATGCCGTCTTCGACGGCGCGGCGGCGGTCGTGATCTATGCCGACGGCGGCGGGCGGCATCCGGCCGTGCAGGAAAACCGGAAGGCCCTGCTCGACGCACTGGCGAAGAAAGGCGTGGGCCTCGGCTTCATGCACTACGGCGTCGAGGTGCTGAAGGATAATGGCGGCGCTGAATTCCAGCGCTGGATCGGCGGCTACTATGAGAATGCCTGGTCGGTGAACCCGATGTGGGCGCCGGATTTCAAGGACTTCCCCGTCCATCCGGTCGCGCGCGGGGTGAAGCCGTTCAGCACGCACGACGAGTGGTATTTCAACATGCGCTGGGCCGAGGGGCAGAAGGGCGTGACCCCCATCCTCACCGCCAAGCCCGCCGACAAGGTGCGCGACGGCCCGTATGTCGCCCCGAAGGGTCCGTATCCGCACATCCAAGCCGACAAGGGTCGCGTCGAGACCATGATGTGGGTGCTGGAGCGCCCCGACGGCGGGCGCGGTTTCGGTTTCACCGGCGGCCACACGCACGCGCACTGGGGCGACGACAACCAGCGCAAGGTCGTCCTCAACGCGCTGCTGTGGGTCGCGAAGGCCGAGGTGCCGAAGAACGGCGTCGAGTCCAAGGTCACGCCCGAGCAGCTCGCGGCCAACCTCGACCCGAAGCCGACGGCGAAGAAAAAGTAGGGCGGCTCGAAATCGTGACACGGGCATCTTGTCCGTGGACGGCGCTTCCGCCTTCGCCAAGCCTACGGCGAGACAAGCGGCGCCGCAGACATGGGCAAGATGCCCATGCCACGGAAGACCGTCATCCGCGGCGGCGCCCGGCCCCGGTTACGTTTCCGCGCCGCCGATTTCGAGCGTCGCGTTTTCAGCGGTGGCCGTTGCTGTCCTGGTTGTTCGTCGTCCTCCCATGACCCCCCCGCTCACCCGCCGGAATTTCCTCCGCACCTCGGCGACGGCCACCGCCGGCCTGGCCCTCGCACCGTCGCTCGTCCACGCCGCCGCTGCGCCCGCGGCCGGTGGCGCGCGTTTCTCCTTCGTTCTCCTCGGCGATCTCCATTTCGACAAGATGGAGCACCACGATCTCGCGTGGCTCGACCGCAAGCACCCCAACGATCTCAGCCAGATCAAGAACTACACCCGCATCACGCGCGAGGTGACGCCGCAGCTCCTCGCGACGGTGCGCGCGACGGTCGCGGACCTGAACCGCAACGCCGCGACCCGCGTGGCCTTCGTGCTGCAGGCGGGCGATCTCGTCGAGGGGCTGTGCGGGAGCGAGGAGCTGTCCACCGTGCAGAACACCGAGGCGGTCGCGTTCATCCGCGACGCGCAGCTCGGCGCGCCGTTCCTGTTCACGAAGGGCAACCACGACATCACGGGCGACGGCGCGCGCGAGGCGTTCGCAAAGGTGTTTCATCCCTTCCTCACCGCGCAGGCCGCCGCCGTGTCGCCAGCCACGGGCGCGGTGAAGGAGGCGTTCTTCACGGTCGAGAGCGGCAACGCCCAGTTCGCCTTCTTCGACGCCTACCAGACGGCGGCGAGCCTCGCGTGGTTCGAGGCGGTCGCGGCGAAGCGCACGGCGGAGCACCTGTTCGTCGTGGTGCACCCGCCGGTCGTGCCCTACGGCGCGCGGGCAACGTGGCACGTGTTCGCCGCCGAACGGGAAAAGGCGCTCCGCGAAAAATTCCTCGCGCTGCTCGGGCAGCAGGGCGCGCTCGTGCTCGGCGGGCACATCCACAAATTCAACACGCTTGCCCGCGAGGCGGGCGGCGGAAGGTTCGCGCAGCTCGCGCTCAGCAGCGTGATCAGCGGCCCGGACGTGAGCGCGAAGACGCCGCTCTCGGGTGTCGCCGCCTACAACGGCGACCAGATCA
>JANOCA010000431.1:0-1621 GCA_031411915.1 Opitutaceae bacterium | reverse complement strand
TGCTCTCGTGTTAGGGCCACCGACCAGACAATGATAAACCTTAGGTCGGAGGACGCTTATCCGGCTGCCCTTGCGTCGCCGCCGATGGAAGAAAGATACCCGCCACTAACCAGAACTTCTGGATCCAGGATCGGCCCTTGGAGAGGTTGGCGATGCGATGCTCACAACCGGAAAAGAGCGTAGTTGTTCCAGGGAGATGGCCTTCAGCTTGCCCACAGGATCGCCTGGGAGTCGTCGTCAAATCGTCTTCAGCCTGCTTCAACCCGGGGTTTAGCGGAAATGCATGAACGCCCCGACGCGAAGATGTGCTCCCCCCGCACGGCCGCCACATGTGGCGGGTACGGCGCCGCCATCATCATTCGAACGAGGAAGTCGTGGCGAATATGCCTGATCTCTGTTTGCTCAAAGCCCCAAGAACGACCTGCTTTCGATTCCAGCACTCGCGTACTTTGGAGGCGACTGTTCTCAGGTGAGAATACCCTTCACAACGCGAGCCGGTTCGACACCGGTGAGGCGCATGTCGAGCCCTTGATACTTCACCGCGAACTTGGCGGCGTCGATCCCAAGTAAGTGCAGCACGGTCGCGTGGAGGTCGCGAACGTGGACCACGTCTTCGACCGAGGCATAGCCGAGTTCGTCGGTCGCCCCGTAACCGACGCCGCCTTTGATGCCGCCGCCGGCAAGCCACATCGAAAACCCCTTGATGTGGTGGTCGCGGCCGGGGCCGCCCTTGCCCTGGAACATCGGCGTGCGGCCGAACTCGCCGCCCCAGATCACCAGGGTGTCCTCGAGCAGCCCACGGCGCTTCAAATCGGTGAGCAGCGCCCACGTCGCCCGGTCGGTCGCCCCACAACAAACGGTCATGTACTTCGCCAGGTCGCCGTGGTGGTCCCAGTCGCGGTGGTAAAGCTGAACGAACCGTGTACCGCGTTCGAGGAGCCGGCGTGCGGTCAGGCAGTTCGAGGCGAACGACCCGTCGCCCGGCTTCGCCCCATAGAGTTCGAGCACTTCCTTGGGTTCCTTCGTCAGGTCCATCAACTCCGGCACGCTCGCCTGCATTTTGAAGGCCATCTCGTACTGGGCGATGCGTGTCTCGACCTCCGGGTTGTTCACGGTTACGTTGCGGTGGCGGTCGAGTTCCCCCACGGCATCGACGAGGCCCCGCTGTTGGACGGCCGATACGCCTGAAGGGTTGCGGAGGTAGTAGACCGGATCGCCGGCGGAGTTGAACTCGACGCCCTGGAAGCGTCCGGGAAGGAAGCCGTTGCCCCACATGCGCTGCGAGATCGGCTGCGGGTTGCGGCCGGCGAAGCTCGTCATCACCACGAACCCGGGCAGGTCGTCGGATTCGCTGCCGAGTCCGTAGTTGACCCAACTGCCCAGGCTCGGCCGCCCGCTGATCGCGGTGCCGGTATTCATCATCGTGTGCGCGGGGTCGTGGTTGATCTGGTCGGTAACCATCGACCGCACGATGGCGATCTCGTCCGCGAACTTCGCGTGGTAGGGCAAGAAGTCGCTGATCCACTGCCCGCTCGCACCGTGCTTCTGGAACTTGGCGAGGTGCCGCTGGACCTTCAATTTCGCGCCCTGGAGCTGCGCGATCGGCTGGCCCTTCGTGAAC
>JANOCA010000430.1:0-5692 GCA_031411915.1 Opitutaceae bacterium | reverse complement strand
AACATCGGCCAGACCACGTGCGTCGGCATCGGCGGCGACCCCGTCAACGGCACCTCGCACCTCGACGTGATCAAGCTCTTCAACGCCGACCCCGAGACCCACGGCATCATCATGATCGGCGAGATCGGCGGCACCGCCGAGGTCGAGGCCGCGCGCTGGATCAAAGAGAACTGCAAGAAACCCGTCGCCGGCTTCATCGCCGGAGCGACGGCCCCCGCCGGCCGCCGCATGGGCCACGCCGGCGCAATCGTCGGCGGCGCCGAGGACACGGCAGCAGCGAAGATCGCCGTCTTCAAGGAATGCGGCATCGAAGTCGCCGCCACGCCGAGCGATATGGCCGACGCCCTGCTCCGCGCGGCGAAGGCGAAGGGTGTGGTGCTAAAGTAGTCCCAACCGACGACGAGAGCCGCGAATACCGTGCCCTCCAATCCTCTGCTTTCGATCTGGCTTCATCCCCGAGCTACGATTCGCGACCTGAAGGTAACTGGATCGCCGAACGACGTCCTGATTTTCGCCGCGTTATCTGGCATCGCCAGCACCCTCGACAACGCAGCCAACCGGGACTTTTGCGACAAGTTCCCTCTTGGAGGGCTGCTGATCTTTGCGGCGTTGGGTGGCCCAATCGGAGGTCTTATCACTGTCTGGCTAGGCGCGATGCTGATTCAATTCACCGGCGGTTTTATGAAGGGGATCGCGCGGACGCAGGAGATCAGACTGGCACTGGCATGGGGACTGATTCCAAGAACCGCGTCGCTCATTCCTTGGGCTGTCGTAATCGCCACCACCGGATCAGCGATTTTCACCAGCGCGGACGACCCTTTCGACGACGAGCCAATCGGGATTCTGATTTCGGGCTTCCTCGCGTTGATAGCGATCATCGCATGCAACATCTGGGCATTCTTCACCACGTGTCATGCGTTGGCGGAGGTTCAGGGATATCGTTCAGCTTGGAAGGCATTGCTCAATGTGGTTCTCGCCTTCCTCATCTTTCTAGCCCCGTTTCTTCTGTTGGGCCTCGTGATCCTGCTCGCTCGAAAGCTGTGAGTTATCGTCAGGCGAACCGCTACCGCGTCAGCGGCATCACAACCGGAATCGCCTGATTGCGGAAGCGCCGGTAGCGCCTGAAGTCGGCATCGACCGTGATGAGCCGTGCCCGCGGGCACAGCTCCGAGAGCACAACCAGCGTGGCGTCGCCGGTGTCCATGAGTGGATATTTTGCGAGTAGCTCGGCGACGCGGCGCGGATGCTCGCTCAACACGGGGCGCAGCAGCACTCGGCCTTCGGCAATCATCGCCATCAACTCCTGCAACGCTGGCCGCAGATTCCTCAGGCGATGACAGGCTTCGGCCACCGCCGTCTCGGTCGTCGCCAGTTGGCCGTCGAGCACGATGAGCGTCCGCCTGCTCCATTCATGCCACTGGTCGTCGCTATCGAGCAGCCCGATGAGCGGTCCCGCATCCACCAAGTAATCAATCGCCGAATCCTTCAATGGTCGAAAGGTCTCGCCGGCCGGATTTCACCATGCCGGCAACGCGGCGCGCCCATTCGCCAAACGACGGGCCTTTGACCGGCGTCTTGCGCTTCGCGATGACGCGGGTCTTACGGGACACAACCTTTGCTCGGGAGGTGGAGAGGGTCGGCATGGGAATCAGGTTTCCTCAGTGGTCGCCGAGGTCAAGTCGCGCGACGCGCTGCAATCAAACGCCGCGCCACGGTCACGGCATTCGTGAAACTCGTTGCGCGCGCGACGCCCTTGCCCGCGATGCCGAAGGCCGTCCCGTGATCCGGGCTCGTGCGCACGTGCGGCAGGCCGAGCGTCACATTCACGGCCTCGTCGAAATCAATCAACTTCAGCGGCGCGAGGCCTTGGTCGTGGTAGAGCGCGATCACGGCGTCGAACTCACCGCGGAGCGCGCGGGCGAAGAGCGTGTCGCCGGGCTCGGTGCGCGAGAGGCCGGGAAACTCCGCGCGCAGCGCCGCCAGCGCCGGGTCGATCGACTCGATTTCCTCCCGGCCCAAGATGCCGCCCTCTCCAGCGTGCGGGTTTAGGCCGCAGACGCCGAGGCGCGGTACGGCCACGCCCTCCGCGCGGCAGAGCGTGTGCGCCGCGGCAATCGCGCGGCGCAGCACGGGCGGCGTGATCAGGCCGGGCACGTCGCGCAGCGGCACGTGCCACGTTGCGAGCGCGACGCGCAACTTGCCGCCGCAAAACGCCATCACGGGCTCGCCGCCCCAGCGCGCCGCAAAGAACTCCGTCTGCCCCGGAAACTCGTAGCCGACAGCCGCGAGCTCCGCCTTGCTCACCGGTCCGGTGACCACGCCGCAAAACTCCCCGCGGTTGCAGCCTTCCGCCGCACGCTCCATCGCTGCCCACGCCACGCGCGCACCCTCCGCCGAGGGCCGGCCAAGCACCGCGGAAAAATCCTCCGGCCCTACCGCGACCTTCTCCGCGGCCGTCTCCAACGTCGCGAGCCAAGGCGCCGGGCCGACGACCGCGACATCGCGGGCCGCTTCGCGATGGGCCGAAAGCCACTTCGCGATGATCTCGGGGCCGACCCCGGCAGGGTCACCGCAGGTAAAGGCGAGTTTGGGAGAGGAATTTTTCACCAGAGAGACACAGAGGCACAGAGAAGAGAATAAGGCGTGGAGCGGAGCCATGCGGGCTTTCTCCGTGCCTCTGTGTCTCTGTGGTTAATCTTCACTTTCCTCCTTCGCCCGGCGCGCGCGCGCGAAGCTCCGCTTCCCGCCGGCAAAGAACTCCAAAAACTTCCTCGCCTCCGCCGTCTCAAACGCCCCAGCCGCGAGCCGCCCCGCCGCGATCTCGCGGATGTTGCCCGGCGTGAAATACACCTCCTGGAATGCCGCCTTAAGCTCCGCGATCGCGACGCGCGGGACGCCACGGCGCTTGAGGCCGACGACGTTGAACCCGATCACATCGTCGCGCTCCGCCACCATGGTGAAGTGCGGCACGTCGCGCGTGATCGCGGCGTGGCCCGCCACCATCACGCTCTCGCCGATGCGGCAGAACTGATGCACCGCCGCCGCCCCTCCGAGGAAAGTGTGATCGCCCACGCTCACGTGGCCCGCCAGCAACGCGACATTGGCCATGACGACACCGCTGCCCAGCTCGCAGTCGTGCGCCACGTGGCTCGCCGCCATCAGGAAACAATTTTCACCGATCACCGTCGCCTTCCCCGCGTGGATCGAACGGTTGATCGTCACGTGCTCGCGCACCACCGTGCCCGCGCCGATGCGCACGCGCGCATCGAGCGAGCGGTCGAACTTCAGATACTGCGGATCGCCGCCGACGACCGCGAAGGGATGCACGACCACGCGGTCGCCCAGCTCGCAGTGCTTCGTGACGATCGCGTGCGCCATGATCTCGCAGTCGGCGCCGAGCTGCGCGCCGGGCTCGACGATGGCGGTGGGATGAATCGTGGTCATGGGTGAAATCCCAAACGCCAAAACTCCAAACGCCAAAGAAATCTCGCGAAGGAGGAAGAATTCCCCGGCAGGCGTCGAAAAAAGTCCGCGGCAGGAATGTGGCTGCGGGCGATGGCGTAGCGGCGGGGGTCCCGGCCCGCCGAGGGTTGGGCGGATGTCCTGAACCGGCGGGCAGGGACGCCCGCCGCTACCCGGGTCAGCGCCCTTACTCGACGCCCTCTCAGGGAACATCCGGTCATGGTCAGTGCGGTTGGGATTTTTTTGGCGTTTGGCGTTTTGGGATTTGTCGTCTCCGACCCGCGCCTAAACGCGTCCCTTGCGCACCACGGTCTCCCGCGGGCCGGGGAGGTCGAGCTGCGTGTCCTTCAGCAAGTCGTAGTTCTTCAGCAGGCGCATCACCTGCAGGGTGTCGCTCTTGCTGTAGTTCTGGTTGATTTCGATCTTGTCGAGCAGGTCGAGGAGCATGGCGCGAAACGAGATGATCGCATCCACGCCGTGCTGCTTGAGGAGCTCGACACTCTGCGACCGAAACGGCTCCGCGGTGGGCAGGCTCGGGAGCACGAGAATCTTGGTGAGCGTGCCGCCTGTCGCATCACCTCCCGGATCGGCCGGGTCGGACGGGAAAAAACGCGCCGCTTCCTTCAGCACGCTTTGCTGGAGGAAGCCAAAAATCTCCGGGCTGCTCTTCAGCATGTTCGGCGTGAACACGCCGCTGTGCCAGCCCTTCACCGCGACGATCGCGCGCTGCACGAACGGCAGCTCGTTCGAGAAGAGGAAGAAATCCGCCTTGCGCGAGCCACGCTGCCACGCCGGGTTGAACACCATCAGGTCGATTTCCTCCTCGGCGATTTTGCGCCGCGACTGCACTTGGTATTTCCGCGCTTGACGGACGAGAAATCCGTTCTGCTCGAAATACTCGCGGACAATACCTTCGTCGATCGCGGACATGGAGGAAAAGTAGTGAGTAGCGAGTAGCGGGTAGCGAGCATTTTGAAAAGCACCGCGAGCCGGATGCTCGCTACTCGCTACCTCCTGCTCGCTACTTCATCCCGCCCCCACTTCGCGGAAGCTCGCCTCGACGAGGGCGGGCGCTACGTCGCCCTGCGTCGCGGCTTCGCCGAGTTTCTTCAGCACGACGAACCGCAGACCACCGGCGCGGACCTTCTTGTCGCGCGTCATCGCCGCCTGGAGATCCGAATACGCCAGCGGAGCGCGCAGGCGCACGGGGAGAGCGTGTGCCGCGACGACGCGCTCGATGCGAGCCACCTCGGCGGCGGTGACGGCACCGAGCTTCTGGGAAAGCCGCGCCGCCGCGCAGAGACCGATGGAGACCGCCTCGCCGTGCAGATACTCGCCGTAGCCGGCGGCGTTCTCAATCGCGTGGCCGAAGGTGTGGCCGAGGTTTAGCAGCGCGCGGCCGCCCTCCTTCGCGGTCTCACGCTCGTCGGCCTCGACGATTTTCGCCTTCAGCGCGCAGCAACGGCGAATCACCGCGGGGAGGTCGGCGCTCGTCACGGTGAGCGGCGTTTTCTCCAACTGCGCGAACAACGCCGCGTCGCCGAGCAGGCCGTATTTGATCACCTCGGCCATGCCGGCGGCGAATTCGCGTGGCGGCAACGTGGCGAGCAGGCTCGTTGCGATGAACACGGCGCGCGGCTGGTGAAACGCCCCGACGAGGTTCTTCCCCGCGGCGATGTTGATGCCCGTCTTGCCGCCGACAGAGCTGTCCACCATCGCGAGCAGCGTCGTCGGCACTTGGAAGAAATCCACGCCCCGCAGCCAGCTCGCCGCCGCGAACCCGCCGAGATCGCCCATCACCCCGCCACCGACGGCGAACACCGCACCGCCGCGGTCGAGCTTCGAGACCGCGAGGAAATCCAGCACGCGCCCGAGGCCCGCGAGGGACTTCGCGCCTTCACCGGCCTCGACCGCGAGCACGGGCGCCGCGCCGAACATCGCGCGGATGGCCTCGGCCTGCGCCGCGGCCACCCGTTCATCGGTGACGACGGCCACTCGTCGCCCCGCCGCGGCCAGCTCATCCACGATCGCACGGACGTCCGCGCGCAAATCCGCCCCGAAGCGGATCGGGTAGCTGCGTTCACCGAGGTTGACGCGGAGCATTTCGGCCATCCGCGGAGTCAAACGCAGGCCCGCGCCGCGCGTCGAGGAGAACATAGTGGGCGGGCGCGTCCCTGCGCCTGCATTTTGACCCTCTCGTGCGCTCTGCCCATGCGGGCGCAGGGACGCG
>JANOCA010000429.1:0-2662 GCA_031411915.1 Opitutaceae bacterium | reverse complement strand
GCGGCCGGATCGCCGGTGTCGCGGAGCCGGGTGTAGGCCTGGCGCACCTCCGTGGGGAAATGCCGCAGAAGATCGTCGGCCGCGGTGGGTGGCGGCGCGGCGGCAGCAGGAGCGGCGGCAACGGGAGCGGCGGCAACGGGAGGCGGCGTGGTGGACATCACGGCGGGCACCTCTACGTTTGGGTGGGAATTGGCGCGGCGTCGAGCGGCGGAATGGCGGGGGCGGCGTTTTTTTGCGTGAACCACGTGCGCCAGCCCTCGCGCAGCTCAAGGCCGAGCCAGAGGAAAAGGAGCCCCGCCACGCGCACAGGTAGGCGGCGGTTGAACTCGTAGCTGATGAAGCCGAAGAAGCGCCGGTCGTTGTGGCGCCCGAACACCCCGCGCCGGTGCCGCGACTCCGCCATGGCCTTGAAGCGTCGGTTGTAGAGTTCCATCACGCGGAACGCCCACTCGGACTCCGGCGTCGTGAAGGGGGGGATCTCGAGCAGGTGGTTGCCATGCTTGAACGGCTGCACGACGACGCCGAGGTAGTAGAGCCCGAGGTCGAGCCGGAACGCCAGGGTCATCAGCTCGTGGTCCGCCATGTAGTAATACTTGTCGCGGTAGAGCGCGCGGAACCAGCGGTCGTAGCTGCGGGTGAAGAGGGCGTTGTGGCGGGCGACGCGCGGTGCGACCGGCTTGCCGCGGAAGCTGTCGAGGATGAGCGTCGCGGCCGCGCTCGTGGTGAACGTGATCCAGTCCATGCCCGGCGAGTAGAACGGATCGATGAAGCCGGCGGCATCGCCCACGAGCACGGCGCCGTCGGTGGCCAACGTGGTGCTGGAGTAGGCAAGGTTGCGGCGGAAATGCACGTCGCCCTCCCGCCACTTCGCGTCGGCGAGCAGCTCGCGGCCGACCGGGTGCGAGACGAGCATCGTGCGCAGGCGCTCGCCGAGGTTCGGCCCCGGCGGCAGCTCGGTGATCCGCTGGTCGTAGGTGACGCCCACGCTCACATCGCCGCCCTTGAGCGGGATGATCCACGCCCACCAGCCACGGCCGGTGAGGTGGTTGGTGGCGGTGTTGCGCAGGCCCTTCACGCGCGCGGACCACGCGGGGTATTGGGCGGCGAACTCGCGGCCGTCGAACGAGCGCACGCCGGTCCAGCGGCTCCAGCACGTGGCCGTGGGGTGCGCGAGGTTGGGCGTGAACCAGCCCTCCTGCCGCGCGAGGATGGCGGCGACGCCCGAGGCATCCACGATCCAGCGGCCGGTCGCGGTCTGCGGCGCGCCGGCGGCATCGTCCCACTCGATGGTCTGCGCACCGCCGTCGGCGAGCTTCACGGTGCGGATGCGCACGGAGCGCTGGAGGCTGGCGCCCTCGGCCACGGCGGTCGCGAGCATGTGCTCGTCGAGCACCGCGCGGTCGACCTGATAGCCGGGGAGCCGGACGTTGTAGCGCGGGCCGGTCTCGCTGCACTGGTCGAGCGCGCGCGTGCGGTCGTTGGCGAACCAGAAGCGCATGCCCTGCTTGGGCACGTGCTTTTCCAGAAGATGATCGGTGAGCCCGAGCACGCGGCCGAGGAAGTGCGCGCTGATCTCGACCGTGGACTCGCCGACGCGGCGCTTGAAGTGCGCCGAGCGTTCGAGGATCAGCACGCGGAGCGCCGGGTTTTTCCGGCGCAGCAGGCAGACCGTGGCCGCTCCCGCGAGGGCGCCGCCCATCACGATTACATCCCAGTCGGTGCGCGGGGTTGGATCCATCTGGAGGGGATGAAAGATCGCGACGGGGCCGCGGCAACCGCAAACCTCGGGCGCGGCTGGGGCGTTCAGCCCGCGACCGGCGAGCCGAGGTGCGCGGACGCGGCCGCCGGGCGCTTCACGATTTTCCAGTGCCGTTGCAGGCGGCAGATCAGGAGGAAGGCCTGGAAGCGCCACCACAGCGGCCACGAGAGGTGGGCGTGCCCGGCCACAATCGAGGTCAGCGCCCGCGAGATGTCGCAGGGCACGGGATCGGCCATGAAGACGTCGAAGGCATGCTCGTCGTAGAACGCGTCGATCAGCTTTTGGAAAATCCCGGCGTGGCCCCTCACCGTGCGCGTGTAGGCGCGGCGCTCGCGCAGCGTCAGCCCCCGGCCGGCGGCATGCGCGTGGGCCACGAGATCGGCGGCGGTCTTGCCCGACAATTTCGCCAGGTAGACGCCCGAGGAAAAAATCGGATCGAAGAAGCCAGCGGCGTCGCCGGCCAGAACCAGCCGCTCTTGCGCGAGCTCGCGGCGGAAGTAGCTGTAGTCGCTCGTGACGTGAAAATCCATTGTCGGCGTCGCGCCGTCCAGCAGCTCGCGCAGTTTCACCGAACTCGCGACGGCACTCTGAAAGAAAACCTCGGGCGCCAGCCCCGCCGCGCGAAAGCCCTCGACGGTCGTCACGAGGCCCACCGAGGTCCGCTCGGCGTCGATCGGGATGAGCCAGAACCAGCCGCCGTCGAGACGCACGACGACGATGTTGCCGCCCTCGGGACCGGCGGCACGCGGGACACCGCGAAAGTGGCTGTAAACCGCCATGCGCTTGGGAAACGGCGACGGCTCCAGCGCGCGCTTCTGCTCCGACGTCAGCCCGGGATCGCGGCCCGTCGAGTCGATGACCCACGGCACCGTGAGGGTGTGCTCGCCCTCGGCACCCGCGAGC
>JANOCA010000428.1:0-5290 GCA_031411915.1 Opitutaceae bacterium | reverse complement strand
GCGGAAGTGCGGGCTCAGACGCTCGCGGCAGCCAAGGCCGCGGGCCTCTCCGTCGTGCACCTCGAAGCGCTGAGCGATGTCGATGTGGCCGACGACCTGCCGGTGTGGGCGGACTCGCCGGCCGGTCGCGCGTCGGGCCGGAGCGGAGTGTCGGTGATCGTGCCGGCGCTTAACGAAGAGCTGGCCCTGCCCGCGACGCTCGCCGCGCTGGGTCGTGACCAATTGCAAGAGGTGATCGTCGTCGATGGCGGCAGCGCGGACCGCACCGCCGAGGTCGCGCGTGCCCACGATGCGATTTTGCTGCGCGCCGCGGGCGGGCGCGCCGCGCAGATGAACCGCGGCGCGGCCGCGGCGACGGGCGAATTCCTGTTGTTCCTGCACGCCGACACCCTCCCGCCGCCGGGCTGCGCCGAGAGCGTTCGCACGACCCTCGCGCGCCCCGGCGTGGCAGGCGGGGCCTTTGCGTTCGCGATCGACGGCGAGTTTTTCGGCCGGCGCGCGATCGAAGCCGGCACCAACTGGCGCGCGCGCCGCGTGGGCCTGCCCTACGGGGATCAGGGGCTGTTTGTGAGACGCGATGCGTTCTTTGCCATCGGCGGGTTTCCGGCGCTGCCGATCATGGAGGACTACGAGTTCGTCCGCCGCCTGCGGGCTCGCGGCAGGATCGCCATCGCGCCCCACGCCGCGCGCACGTCGGGCCGGCGCTGGCGCAAGCGCGGCGCGTTGCGCACGACGTTGCTCAATCAACTCGTGGTGGCCGGCTACCACTTGGGCGTCGCGCCCACGCGACTCGCCCGATGGTATCGCGGGGAATAACTCCCGCATGTGTGGCTCCCACTCCGACGATGAACGCGTTTGACCGCCAGCTCGCCGCGCACGGCCTGACCCTTGCCCGCGCCCGCGTGCAGACGCTCCAGATCAACGTCGGGCGGAAGTGCAACCAGACCTGCCGCCACTGCCACGTCGACGCCGCGCCGTGGCGCACCGAGATGATGGACGCCCACGTCGCCGCCCGCGTGTGCGATTGGATCCGCGAACATCGCCCCGAAGTCGTCGACATCACCGGTGGTGCGCCGGAGCTGAGCGAGCCCTTCCGCACCTTCGTCGAAGTCGGCCGCGAGTGCGGCTGCCACGTGATCGACCGCAACAACCTCACGATCATCGAGACGCCGGCCTTCGCGTGGCTGCCCGAGTATCTCGCGGCGCACGAGGTGGAGGTCGTCGCTTCGCTCCCGTGCTACAGCGCGGAGAACGTCGATGCGCAGCGCGGCGACGGCGTGTTCGAGAAAAGCATCCGCGCGTTGAAGAAACTGAACGCCGTCGGCTACGGCACCCGTCTCCCGCTCAGTCTCGTCTACAATCCGCTCGGCGCGAAGCTCCCGCCCGCGCAGCCCGAGCTCGAGGCCGACTACAAGACGGAGCTGCGCGCGCAGTTTGGCGTCGAGTTCACGCGCCTCTTCGCCCTCGCGAACCAGCCGATCGCGCGTTTCGCGCAGGACCTCCGCGAGCAGGGCCAGTGGGATGTCTACCTCGAGCTCCTCGCCAACAGTTTCAACCCGACGACCGTCGAGGGCGTGATGTGCCGCTCGACGCTGAGTGTCGGCTGGCGCGGCGAGGTGTATGACTGCGATTTCAACCAGATGCTCGGGATGCAGCTCCGCAACGGGAAGGCGCTCTCGCTCTGGGACGTGACGCCTGACTACCTCGCCGGCCGCGCGATTCTCACCGGCCCGCACTGCCTCGCCTGCACGGCGGGCGCGGGCAGCAGCTGCACCGGCGCGCTCAACTGAGCCGCTTCCGACTCCACTTCCGATTTTCCCATCATGAAAAACACGCTCGTCCTCCTCGCCTCGCTCGCCGTCGCCACCGCGACGTTTGCCGCTTCGCCTGCCGTGCCCGGCCTCGCCGTCGGCGCCAAGGCCCCCGATTTCGCCCTGAAGAATGCCACCGGTGCCGACGTCTCGCTGATGTCGCTCACGAAATCCGGGCCCGTTGCCCTCGTGTTCTACCGCTCCGCCGACTGGTGCCCGTTCTGCAAAAAGCAGCTTCAAGCCCTGCAGGCCGATCTCAAGAAAATCGAGATGAGCGGTATCCGCGTGGTTGGCGTCAGCTACGATGCGCCGGCGACCAGCGCCGCCGCGGCGGCGAAGCTCGGCCTCACGTTTCCGCTCCTCTCCGACATGGGCAGCAAGGTCATCGACGCCTACGGCATCCGCAACGCGGAGGCCAAGGGCAAGTCCGCTGGCGTCGCGCATCCCGTCGTGTTCATCGTCGATGGCCAGGGCGTCATCCGCGCCAAGCTCGGGCGCGAGAGCTATAAGGATCGCCCGGAGAGCGCTGAGATCATCGCGGCGGCGAAGGGCTTGAAATAGCTCGCGGCGGGGCTGCCGCGAGTCCGGCATCGAATTGTGGAATCGCCCTTCACCGCGATCAGCTGGCGGCACGCGCTCCCCGTGGGAGCGCTGGTGGCGCTGTTGGCGTGGGAAACGGCCCAGCCGTTCTTCCCGCTCTTTCACCGCACCAGTGATCGCGCCCGCCACGCGGTGCGCAATCTTGTGCTGGGTGTGCTCAACACCGTCCTTGTCGCCGTCGTTTTCGCCGGCCTCTGGCTCGCCGTCACGCAGTGGGCGGCTGCGCATCGCTTCGGCCTGCTCAACACCTGGGACCTCGCCCCGTGGCTGCGCTTCGTGCTCGCCGTGCTCCTGCTCGATGCGTGGACGTATTTGTGGCACTGGCTCAACCATCGCGTGCCATTCTTCTGGCGCTTCCACCGCTGGCACCACGCCGACCGCGCGATGGACGTCACGACTGCGAGCCGTTTCCACACGGGCGAAATCATCCTCTCCTCGCTGCTGCGCGTTCCGGTGCTCGCACTGATCGGCTGCGGGGTTGGCGAGCTCGCGCTCTACGAACTGATGCTCTTTGCCGTCGTGCAGTTTCACCACGCCAACATCGCGCTGCCCGAGCGCCTTGATCGCGTGCTGCGCCTCGTGATCGTCACGCCCTCGCTGCACAAGGTGCACCACTCGATCGTGCGCGCGGAAAGCGACTCGAACTACAGCTCGCTCTTCTCGTGGTGGGATCGGGTGTTCGGCTCGCGCCGGTTCGCAGCGGACCCGCGTAAAATCGTCTTTGGGGTCGATGAATGATCAGCGCGAAACGGCGGCCGGAGCGCCGGGTGCTTTCGATGGAATAACTTGGCCTCAATCCGCTCCCACTTACCGTGATCTCAATGTTTCCCCCCGGACTCGGCGCGGCGATCTTTCTTGGTCTCTCGGCCGCGCTCAGTGCCTTTGACCACACGCATGCGGCGTTCGATGTCGTGCTCCAGCGCCACGTGCGCGAGGGCCTCGTGGACTACGCCGCGCTCAAGGCCGCGCCCGCGCCGCTCGACGCCTACCTGGCCACCCTCGCCGCTGTGCCCGAGGCCGAGTTCAAGGCGTGGACCGAGCCGCAGCGGTTCGCCTTTCTCATCAACCTCTACAACGCGGCCACGCTCCGCCTAATCCTCGACCACTATCCGTTGAAGAGCATCCGCAGCATCGGCCTGCTGCCGGGCGCGGCGTGGAAGAAGGAGGGCGTGTCGCTCTTCGGGAGAAAGACCTCACTCGACCACGTCGAGCACGGCATCATCCGCAAGGAATACCCCGACGCGCGCGCGCACTTCGCGCTCGTCTGCGCCGCGCGCGGCTGCCCGCCGCTGCGTGACGAACCCTTCGTCGCCGACCGCCTCGCCGCGCAGCTCGACGATCAGGGGCGTGTATTCCTCGGTGATCCGGTGAAGAACCGCGTCGAGGCCGCGAAGCGCACCGTGCATCTTTCCGCGATCTTCAAGTGGTTTTCCGGCGATTTCGAGGCCTCGGCCGGCACGGTGCTGAAGTTCGTCACGCCGTTCTTCCCCGAGCCTGCTCGCGCCGCGCTCGCAACGGGCGGCGACTTCAAGATCGCCTACACCGACTACGATTGGTCCCTCAACGAGCAGGGCAGGCGATGAGCCGGGGCCGGCTCCTGCTGGTGGTCCTCGCCGTCGCGGCGCTGGTGGGCGTGCTGTTCGCCTTCGATGTGCGTGCCCTGCTCCGCGGCGCGCTCGACACCATCCGCGATCTCGGCGCGTCGGGGCCGGTGATTTTCGTCGGGCTCTACATCGCGGCCACCGTGTTGTTCGTGCCGGGCTCGGCGCTTACGCTCGGCGCCGGCGCGTTGTTCGGCGTGGTCCTCGGGACTGTGCTGGTTTCGGTCGGCGCGACGCTGGGCGCCACGGCAGCGTTCCTCGTCGGTCGCTACCTGGCGCGCGACTGGGTCGCGAAAAAAATCGAGGGCAACGCATCCTTCGCCGCCATCGATCGCGCCGTCGCCGCCGAGGGCTGGAAAATTGTCGGCCTCACGCGGCTCTCGCCGGCGTTTCCCTTCACGCTGCTCAACTACGCCTTCGGCCTTACCCGCGTCTCGCTGCGCGACTACGTGCTCGCCTCCTGGATTGGCATGATGCCGGGCACGGTGATGTATGTTTACCTGGGCTCGCTGGCGCGCGCCGCCGGCGAGCGCACGCGCACGCCGGGCGAGTGGGCCCTCTACGGCGTCGGCCTGCTCGCGACGATTGCAGTCACGATCTTCGTCACGCGGCTCGCGCGCGCCGCGCTCGCGAAACGCACGCCGCCCGTCGCCACATGAAAGAAGCGCTGCCGCCACTCGAACCTTGGGACACCCACAATCGCCGCCTGCACGCGCACGTCGCGCCGGCGGATTGGAAGAACCCCACGCCATCGGGTCGCTACAACCTCGTCGTGGTCGGCGGCGGCACGGCCGGTTTGGTGACCGCCGCGGGCGCGGCCGGCCTCGGCGCCAAAGTCGCGCTCATCGAGCGGCACTTGCTCGGCGGCGATTGCCTCAACGTCGGTTGCGTGCCCTCCAAAGCCCTCATCCGCGCCGCCCGCGCCGCAGCCGACGTCCGCGACGCCGACCGCTTCGGTGTGCGCGTCGCCGGCGAGGTGGCGGTCGATTTTCGCGCCGTGATGGAGCGGATGCGCCGGCTCCGCGCCGACCTGAGCCCGCACGATTCGGCCGCGCGCTTCCGCGAACTCGGCGTCGATGTGTTTCTCGGCGATGGAAAATTCACCGGCCGCGACACGATCGAGGTCGGCGGCCAGACGCTGCGCTTCGCCCGTGCGGTCGTCGCCACCGGAGCGCGTGCGTCCGCCCCGCCCATTGCAGGCCTTGATGGCGTGCCATATCTCACCAACGAGACGCTCTTCTCGCTCACCACGTTGCCGCGACGGTTGCTCGTCGTCGG
>JANOCA010000427.1:0-2422 GCA_031411915.1 Opitutaceae bacterium | reverse complement strand
GCCACGGCCGGGATCGTCGCCGAGGTCACGTGCCTCGGCTTCACCGCCTGCGAGGCGGCCTATCGAGACGGCGAACCGTGGCGCCATGCGCTGCTCGATTACCTGCGCGGCAACCGCGACTACCTCCTCGATGTCATCGCGCGGGAGCTGCCGGGGGTGCGGGTCGAGGCGCCGGTCGAGGCCACCTATCTGCTGTGGATGAACGTGTCCGCGCTCGGGCTCGACAACCCCACCGCGCATTTTGAGAAACACGGCGTGGGCCTGAGCGACGGCGCGATGTTCGGCGCCGCCAAAGGCTCGCACGTGCGCCTCAACTTCGGATGCCCGCGCGCCACGCTCGTCGAGGCCATCCGCCGCATGAAGGCCGCGCTCGCCGCGCGGTAAGCCGTGATTCCCGCGCTCGACGCCGCACCTCCTGCGCGCGAGCTTCGTCTTTCCCTTCCCCCATGAAATCGTTCCGCCCCACCCTAGCCACTCTCGTCGTCGCCGCGCTGTTGCCGGCCCTCTTCGCCCAGGCCCCCGCCACCAAGGTCGATGCCTCCGCCCCGATCGCGAAAACCGCACCTGACGGCAAAGCCAACGCCGGCTTCATCCGGTCCCACGAATCCTTCCTCGCGCGCGGCAAGGCCGGCCCGATCGGCGTGCTGTTTCTCGGCGACTCCATCACCGCCGGCTGGGCCAGCCCGACCCGCGCGCACATCTGGGAGGCCTATTTCGGCAAGATGCAGCCCGCCAACTTCGGCATCGGCGGCGATCAGACGCAGCACGTCATCTGGCGTATCGCCAACGGCGAGCTCGACGGCATCAGCCCCAAGGTCGTCGTCCTCATGCTCGGCACCAACAACACCGGGCCCACGGGCCACACCGCGGATGAAATCGCCGCCGCCGACAAAAAGATCGTGCAGCTCATCCGTGAAAAAATCCCGGGCGCCAAGGTGCTCCTCCTCGCCATCTTCCCCCGCGGCGCACGCAAGGACCAGCAGGGCGTGATTCAGGATTCCGCCATCACCGATGCCGCCCGCCGCACCGAAATCATCAACGCGGCCAACCGCGAGCTCGCCAAGCTCGACGACGGCAAGAACGTCCGCTTCCTCGACATCAACTCGGTCTTCCTCGGCCAGGACGGAAAAATCCCGTTCTCAATCATGCCGGATCAGCTCCATCCCAACACCGCCGGCTACCAGCTCTGGGCCGACGCGATCAAGCCGCTGCTGACGGAGATGATCAAGTGATTCCCCTTCGGGTGGAACGACGCACGCGAAAATCGGGGCACCAGCGGACGTTTGACCCGCCGGGCGAAATCGTCACCCTGCGCTCCCATGACCGCCACCCAGATCATCCGCGAGATCGAGACGCTGTCGCCAGAGGAGCAGGCCAAAGTGGTGCAGTTCGCCTACCGCCTTGACGCGAAGCGCAGTCTCAGCGGGCCCGAGCTATCCGCGCTCGCGCAGCGCATGGTTGATGCCAATGACCCCGCTGAAGCCGCCCGGCTGCGCGAATCGATCACACGTGGTTTTTATGGGGTGACACCGGATGCCTAGCGTGCGCCGGCAGAATCTCCCGCCGGCTCTGCTCCAGCATCTGCTCGACCGCATTCAGCAGCGCGAGATTTCCTCGAATCAGCTCGGTCTGTTCGCCGTGTGGCTCGACCGCAATCCCGAGGTGCCCGCAGGACGTTGGTTCAAGCGTTTCCCCGGCATGACCGCGTGCGGCGAAGGCGAACTCGTGCTGACTTTTCTTACCGCCAACCAAACACCGGTCGGCGAAGAAATTTTCTGACCCACCTCAGTCCTTGCCGAAGCTGATCAGCTCCATCTCGAAGACGAGCGTGGCGTTGCGGCCGATTTTCGGGGGCTGACCGCGGGTGCCGTAGCCCAGCTCGGGCGGGATGATGACCAGCCACTTGTCGCCCTTGCGCATGAACTGGAGAATCTGGTCCCAGCCCTCGATCACCATGTCGCGGCGGACGCGGAAGGTGAAGGGCTGGGCCGGGTCCTTGGCGGCGTCGAAAACCTTGCCGTCGAGCAGGCGGCCCTCGTAGAGCACGTTCACCTTGTCGCCGGGCTTGGGCGTCTCGCCGCTGCCCGCTTGCAGCACGACGTAGCGGATGCCGGTCTGCGTCTTCTTGGCGTTGGGCCAGGTCTTCTCGACGTATTCCAAGGCCTCGGGGGGCAGCTTCTCGCGTTGGGCGAACGCAACAGCTGGCGCGACGGCGCACAGCAACAGGAGAAATTTGGCGAGGGTTTTCACGGGTGGCTCGGTTAAGACTTTCCCGCATCCGTGGCATCCGCCTAATCCACGGTCAAAACCTTTTATGCCCACCCGTCCCTCCGTCGTCATCGTTTGCCCCAAGGAATTCAAGTTCACCGACCCGGAGGCGAGCGTCGAGCGGCCTCATCTCGCCGATGTCGCCGACCTGAGC
>JANOCA010000426.1:0-6164 GCA_031411915.1 Opitutaceae bacterium | reverse complement strand
CCCCGACTTATTCACATTCCGTTTTTCGCGGAACCGCACCGGCCCGCGGCCTGTTATCGGTCTTGCCCACGCTTCGCCCGTGATCTCTTATCCGCTCCCCTTTATGCCAATCGTTCCGTTTTTCCGGCCGGCTGCGCGTCTCCTGCGCCTCGCCGCCTTCGTGGCCGCCGCCGTTTCCCTCGCTTCCGCCCAGTCGCCCTCGGCCGCCGATGGCTTCGATCCCAACGTCGACGGCAACGTCTTCGCCGTGGTCGCCCAGCCCGACGGCCGGCTCCTCATCGGCGGCCAGTTCACCGCCGTGGGCGGCGTGACGCGCCATAATCTCGCCCGCCTCAATGCCGACGGCACCGTTGATCTCACCTTTAATCCCCACGCTGGCACAACCGACGACCGCCCCGGCACCGTCCGTGCGATCATCCTCGATGCGGCGAACCGCATCCTCGTCGGCGGCGATTTCACGACCCTCCAGCCCGGCGGCACCGGCGCCGTCACGACCCGCAACCGCCTCGCCCGCCTCAATCCCGACGGCTCGATCGATGCCGCGTTCAATCCCAACCTCGGCGGCGCGCTCCAGCCCCAGGTCCACGCCCTCACCCTTCAGGCCAACGGCCAGATTGTGGCCGGCGGCACGTTTACCACGGTGCAGCCCACGGGCCGGCCCGCCGCCCTCGAGCGAAAATACATCGCCCGCTTCAACGCCGACGGCTCGCTCGACAACGCCTTCGACCCCGCGCCCAACGGCTTCGTCCTCGCGCTCGTGCCGCACGTGGACGGCAAGCTCGTCATCGGCGGCGGCTTCACCTCGCTCTGGCCGGCCGGCGACGCCACGCCCTCCACGCGCAACCGCATCGCACGCCTCAACCCCAACGGCACCGTAGATTCCGAGTTCAACCCCAACGCCAACAACGGCGTCACCGCCCTCGCCGTGCAGCGCGACGGCAAGATTCTGCTCGGCGGCTTTTTCACCACCGTCCAGCCGGTCGGCGATGTCTCGCCGGCCACCCGCGTGCGGATTGCGCGCCTTAACGTCAACGGCACGCTCGACTCCGAGTTCTACCCGCGCGTCGAGGGCCCGGTCGCCTCGATCACGGTGCAGGGTGACGGCGGAATTTTGGTTGGCGGTGCGTTCACTTCCGTCTGGGGCCGCGGCCTGATCGAGAGCCTCCGCAGCTATGCGGCGCGCTTCAATGGCGACGGCTCGCTTGACGACGCGTTCGCTCCCTCGCTCAACGGCGCCGTCGCCGCGACGGCGTCCCTCCCGGATGGCCGGGTGATCCTCGGCGGGCTCTTCACCCGCGCTATCCCCAGGGGCGGAGTCACCGCGATCGTTCGCAATCACTTGGTGCGCCTCAATGGCGATGGCTCGCTCGATTCCAACTTCGAGCTCGATGCCGGCGGCCGGACGCTCGCCTCGGTCACGCAAGCCGACGGAAAAATCGTCATCGCGGGCACGTTCACGAGTGTCGGCGGTTTCTCGCACAACTACGTCGCCCGCCTGAACGCCGACGGTTCCGTCGACAACACTTACAATCCCGACTTCAACGGCCGCGTTTTCACCCTCGCCATCCAGCCCGACGGCAAGGTGCTCGCGGGCGGTGCCTTCACCACGATTGGCGGCGAGAAACGCGAGCGCATCGCGCGGCTTAACACCAACGGCACCATCGACTCCGAGTTCTACCCGCACGTGGACGGCCAAGTCGGATCCATCGTGCTCCAGCCCGACGGCAAGATTCTCGTCGGCGGCTCGTTTTCCACCGTCACTCCGGTCGGCACCGGTCCGGCTCGAGTCCGGGCAAACCTGCTCCGCCTCAACGCCAACGGCACCCTCGACACGGCCTTCGACCCGGAGCCCAACTCCTCCGTCGCCATCATCGCCCTCCAGCCCGACGGCAAGATCCTGATTGGCGGTCTCTTCACCACGCTCCAGCCCGGCGGCGCTCCCACGGTCGCCGCCGATGGCACGACGACTTTCAGCACGGCCCCCATCACGCCGCGCAACAACCTCGCGCGCCTCAATGCCGACGGCACGCTCGACACCACGTTCAATCCCCAGCCCGATGGGCAGGTCAGTGCGATCGTCGTGCAATCCGACGGCAAGGTCATCATCGGCGGAGCCTTCACCCGGCTAAATCCCGAGGGCGCGCCCTCCGTCACGGTGACCAACTCCAACGGCACCACCACGACCACCACCGTGAGCAATCGCTCGCGCCTCGCGCGGCTCAGCTCCACCGGCTTGGTTGACACCGCCTACGATCCCAACCCCAACGGCGTGGTGCTGGCCCTCGCGCTTCAGGCCGACGGCAAGCTGCTCATCGGCGGCTCGTTCACGACCTTCCAGCCCGCGGGCGACGCCGACTGGACCCTGCGCAAATACGCCGCCCGCCTCAACCCCGACGGCAAGGTCGACGCCACCTACAACCTCGACGTCAGCGAGCTCGGCGGCAACCGCGTCGATTCCATCCGCATCCAGGCCGACAGCCGCGTGCTCCTCGGCGGCGCCTTCACGTCGCTGCAGCCCATCGGCAGCGCGCGCATTGCCCGCCGCAACTTCGTCCGCCTCACCGCGACCGGCGCGGTCGACACGACGTTCGACGCCAGCGCGGGCGGCAACACCGGCGCGATCGTCAACGCCCTCGCCGTGCAGCCCGACGGCAAGGTGATCGCCGGGGGCAGCTTCGCGGACCTCGGCGGCGCCAAGAGCACCAACATCGCGCGCTTCCGCGCCGAGGGGACGGCCGACCCCGATTTCAGCAACGCGCTCACCACCGATGGCGCGATCAACGCCATCGTCGTTCGTCCCAATGGCGCGCCGGCCCCCTCGCAGCTCCGCGGTTTCGCGTGGCTCAATTCCAACGGCACGCTGCGTCCCGGCTTCACCAGCGCCTCCAACCTCAGCGGCGAGGTCTCGGCTGTCGCCGTGCAGCCCGATGGCCGCATCCTCCTCGGCGGTTCCTTCGCCGACCTTGGGAATTTCACCGGCGGCAACCTCATCCGCTTCAACGCCAATGGCACCGTCGATCCGACCTTCAACCCGGCGCCCAACGGCCAAGTGACCGGCATCGTCGTCCAGACGGATGGCCGCATCGTCATCGTGGGCTCCTTCACCACCGTCGGCGGCGTCACGCGCAACCGCATCGCGCGCATCGACGCCAACGGTGCGCTCGACACCACCTACGATCCCAATGCCAGCGGCCGCATCGGCGCCATCCTGCTCGAATCCACGGGCACGATCATTGTCGGCGGTTCGTTCACCAGCTTCACGCCGAACCTCGCGACCGAGGTGGTCACCCGCAACTACCTCGCCCGCATCAACAGCAATGGCACGGTCGATGCCGCCTACAACCCGACCCTGAACGGCGTCGTCAACGCCCTCGCGCTGCAGGGCGACGGCAAGGTCGTCGCCGGCGGCTTCTTCAACAGTGTGCAGCCAAACGGCGGCACGACCGCCTTCACGCGCAACCAGCTCGCCCGCCTCAATCCCGACGGCACGCTCGACCAGAATTTCGATCCGAACCCCAACGGCCCGATCTACGCGCTCGTCGCGCTCCCCAACGGCCAGTTCTACGTCGGCGGCACTTTCAGCACGCTCCAGCCGGCGGTCGGCGGCGCCGTCATCACCCGCAACAACCTCGCCCGGATCAACAGCGATGGCGCGGTCGACGCCTCCTTCAACCCCAACGTCAACAGCGCCGTCACGACCCTCGCGCTCGAGGGCAGCGGCGCGCTGCTCGTCGGCGGCGTTTTCACGACGCTCCAGCCCACCGGGGCCGCCGCCCCGGTCGCGCGCAACCGCCTCGCGCGGCTGAACTCCGATGGCTCGCTCGACCTGAATTTCAACCCCGACGTCAATGGCTCCGTCTCCGCGCTCCTCCCTCGGCCCGACGGTTCCGTTATGGTCGCCGGCAATTTCTCCGGCCTGCAGCTCAACGCCGCGATCTATGTGGGCGGGCAGTTCAGCGCCATCGGTGGCGTGCCCGCGCAGAATCTCGCCGCGCTCAACGCCAACGGCTCCGTGAACGCCACCTTCCAGCCGCGGCCCAACGGCGCGGTCAACGCCCTGCTCGTGCTGCCCGATGGCCGCGCGATCGCGGGCGGCGCGTTCACGACGATCGCCGGCGCCGCGCGCAATCGCCTCGCGCGCTTCACGGCGGACGGGACGCTCGACGCTTCATTCAGCCCGACGATTGCCGGCTCGGTGAGTTCCCTGGCGCGTCAAACGGACGGCAAGATTCTCGTGGGCCTCTCCGGAGGTTCAGGCGTGCCGCCGCAGTTGATTGTCCGGCTCAATGCCGATGGCAGCGCAGACTCCACGTTCACCGGTCCGGCCTCCGCGGCAGGGGCCTCCGAAGATGTCGTCGGGCTCGCGGTGCAGCTCGATGGACGCGTCCTGGCGCTGACCCGGGTGCAGATTCCTGGAAACGCGTCCTACCGGCTCGGCCGGTTCACCGCCGAAGGCGCGCCCGATCCCTCTTTCACTCCCGCGGTGCTGAACAGCGTGGCCTCGCGTGCCTCCTTCGCCTTGCAGACCGATGGGCGGATTCTCGTCAGCGGTTCGTTTACGATGGTGAGCGGCGCGGCGATTTCCAACCTCGCGCGGCTCAATGCCAACGGCTCGGTGGACACGCCCTTCAACCCGGCGCCCAACGGCCCGGTCACGGCCGTCGCGCTGCAGGACGATGGGCGCGTCGTGATCGGCGGCAGCTTCCGCTCCGTCGGCGGCCAGCCGCGCGTCGGTATCGCGCGCCTCGCGGCGACGGCGCCCGCGACCCAATTGCTCGGCGTCACCGCCAACCGCACCACGATCATCTGGAGCCGCGGTGGCTCCGGTGGCGACGTCTCGGCCGTGGTCTTCGAGCGCTCGACCGACCGCCTCACGTGGACCCGGCTGGGCGATGGCGTGCGCGCGGGCGGCGGCAGCGCCGATTGGCAGCTCACCGGCCAGAGTCTGCCGGCGAGCGGTCTCTTCTACATCCGGGCGCGCGGCCTCGCGCCGTCCGGTGGCACGTCGTCGGGCATTTTCGAATCCGTGCGGGAGTTCAACTTCTCCAACCCGCTCGCGCCCGCGGCCGCGACCTCCGTGCAGACACCGGTGCAGGCCGCCGCGCCTTCGCCCGCCATCGACCCGATCACAGGCATCGCGGCGCGCGCCACCGTCACGATGGTGCCCGGCGAGGGCACGGTGGAGATTTTTGCCGCTCAAGCGTCCTCCATCGCCGAGCTGGCGGCGCCGCGTTTCGCCAATCTCTCCACCCGCGGCCGCGTGGCCACGGATAGCCCGCTCATCCTCGGCTTTGCCATCAGTGGCAGCGAATCGCGTCGCGTGCTGGTGCGCGCAGCCGGCCCCGGCCTCGCGGGCTTCGGCGTCGCGGGTTCGCTCCCGTCGACGCGCCTGCAGGTCTTCAATCAGGCCGGCGCGCTCATCGCCGCCAACGAGAGCTGGGGCGGCGCCGCGGAACTGGTGCAGACCGCTGCCGCCACCGGCGCGTTTCCGTTTGCCGCAGGCAGCGCCGACAGCGCGCTCGTGCTCACGCTCGCGCCCGGCGTCTACACGATGCACGTGATCGATCCGCGCGGGTCCGGCGGCATCGCGCTCGCCGAAATCTACGACGCGGGCGGCAACTCCGCCTCGCGCCTCGTCAACGTCTCGAGCCGCGGCGCGGCCGGCACCGGCGCGGCGGCGCTGATCAGCGGCTTTGTCCTCGCGAATTCCGACAGCGCGCAGCGCGTGCTGCTCCGCGGCGTGGGCCCCGGGCTCGTGCGTTTCGGCGCCACCGGCGTCGTCACCGATCCCTCGATCTCGCTCTTCGATGCCGAGGGTCGCGCGCTCGGCTCCAACGACAATTGGGTCTCCAGCATCGGCGTCATCGCCGAGGCCGCGGCCAGCGTGGGCGCCTTTGCCCTCGACATGGGCAGCCGTGACGCGGCGGTGCTCGCGACGCTGCCGTCCGGCGCCTACACCGTGCAGGTGAGCGCCGCGACCGCCGGCACGGCCCTGCTCGAGATCTACCAGTTGCGCTGAGGCCTGTAGCAACGGTGTCAGCCGGCTAGGACAAAGTTTGGATTTTTGAGGAGGAGGTTGAGCAGCTCGATGAGGCGGCGGGCGACGGCGACGAGGGCGACCTTGGCGGGTTTGCCGCGGGCGCGCAGGCGCTGGTAGAACGGCT
>JANOCA010000425.1:0-3325 GCA_031411915.1 Opitutaceae bacterium | reverse complement strand
AGTGTCGTCGAGCGCGGGTAGTCGGCGCCGATGCGCTTCGCCAGGAAGAAACTCGCGAAGAACATGATCGCGAAATAGATCGTGAGCGGGATGGCGATGCGCACCACATCGAGCGGCAGCGCGACGATGGTGTTCCCTTTGAAGGTGAACATCACGACGATGGTGAAGAGCAGCGCGGCGAGCGTGAGCTTCGAGATACGCGGGATGAATTGCTCGTCATACCAAGCGTCACCTTTCAGCGGCACAAGGATGACGCGGCTGAGCGCGCCGGCGGCAAACGGGATGCCGAGGTAAATCATGACGCTCCAGAAAATGTCCGACATGGCGACCGGCACGAGTTTTCCCTCCAGCCCGAAATAAGGCGGGAGCACGGTGATGAAGAACCACGCGTAGGCGCTGTAGAGCAGGATTTGCAGGATGCTGTTGAGCGCGACGAGACCGGCGGCGTATTCGCGATTGCCTTTGGCGAGGTCGTTCCAGACGAGCACCATGGCGATGCACGGCGCGATGCCGACGAGGATGAGGCCGACCATGTAATCCGGGTGATCGCGCATGAAAGTGAACGCAAGCAGCACCATGAGCAGCGGGGCGACGATCCAGTTTTGCACCATCGCCAAGGTGAGGATGCGGGTGTTGGCGAAGACCTTGGGAAGCTGCGCGTATTTCACCTTCGCGAGCGGCGGATACATCATGAGGATGAGTCCGATGGCGATGGGCAGGTTGGTCGTGCCGACGGTCATCGGCGCGAAAAACGCCTCGGGATCAGCGATGACGAAATGCGCGAGCGCGACGCCGAACCCCATGGCCGTGAAGATCCAGACCGTGAGGTAACGGTCGAGGAAGGACATCTTCTTGGTGACGGAATCAGACATCAGAAATGCGGCGGAGCAGCGCGATCACGAGGTTCCGGCGGATGTCGTGGTCATGCGTTCGCGGGTTGCCGCCGCGGCAGGACCGTGGCGGTGATGAGCACGACGAGCAAGGCCAGCGTCGCGAGGACGAAGACGCCGGAGGACGGCATGGCGAGCCACTTCAACGACTCTTTCGCGGCACCCGTGCTGCCGAGTGCGGGCGCGCGGAAGCCGGCCCACACCCAAAAGATGGAGTAGCCGAGTCCACCCGCGCCGAGCGCGACGCCGAGGACGGCCGTCACGCGCCGTGAAGCGCCGAGCACGCACAGCAAGACGATCAAACTTAGGGCGGTGGTGCCCATGCCACCCGCGTGCAGGTGGGCGCGCTGCATATAGATCCACGACTTATCCAGCACGGCCTTAATCGCTGCGTCGTCACTCTTGTAAACGGTCGTGCGGACTTCAGCGGCAGAGGCTTTCAAGCGGCTCTTGATCGCGTCCTCGTTGATTCCGAAGACGATGCCCATCCCCTGGCCGAAGAGAATGGTGAGAACGGCGAGCACCAGGCCGGCTGAGGCGGCGCGTAGGTGGGAGGTGACGGGTTCGGAGAGATTCATGGGATGGGTTGATGGATTGGGTTCAAAGGGTGGTGCCGAACAAGGCTCCCACGGCGGCGGTCAGGGCCATGGCGAGTGCGCCCCAAAAGGACACTCGGGCGACCGACTTGCCGATGGATGATCCTCCCGCGTGGCCGGCCACCGCGCCCAACAGCGCGAGGAAGAGCAGCGAACTGCCGGAGACCGTCCACGTCAACGCCGCCCGCGGCACGAAGAAGACCAGCAGCAGCGGCAGCACGGCCCCAACGGTGAAACTGCCCGCCGAGGCGAAAGCGGCCTGCACGGGGCGGGCGCTCAACGTGTCGGAGATGCCGAGTTCATCGCGGGCGTGGGCACCGAGTGCATCCTTGGACATCAATTGCGTGGCGACTTGTTTGGCGAGGTCGGGATCGAGTCCGCGGGTGACGTAGATGGCCGCGAGTTCGGCATGCTCGTTGTCGCCGTCCGTCGCCAACTCCTTGCGCTCGCGCTCCAAATCCGCGCCCTCGGTGTCGGCTTGGGAACTGACGGAAACATATTCCCCGGCCGCCATCGACATCGCTCCCGCGACCAGTCCGGCCATGCCAGCGACGAGCACGCTACTGCGGCTGGCTTCGGCAGCGGCCACCCCGACGATCAAGCTGGCGGTGGAAACGATGCCGTCATTGGCTCCCAGAACGGCGGCGCGCAGCCAGCCGACGCGGTGGGTTCGGTGTGTTTCAGAGTGTCTCATAATCAAGGGCTTCTTGGTGTGCGCCTTCGAGGTTCGCCACGTCTCGGCGACCGACGTTTCGCAGACGACGCGCAAGGGTCGCACGGCGATAAGCCGGGACATCCAACGGTGTTTTCCCGTTCGTTCTGGTGCGATTCATTTCAGAAAAGGGCCGGGAACAGGCGCGAGTCCCTTTGTCCCAATCCCGATTCTCGGCTGGTCCTTCGCTACCGGCCAATACCTCCCGCCGCACCTTGCCATAGCTGAACGCTATGAGCAGGCACACCGATCTGCTCGTCGTTTCGGAATTCGACGGTCGCGTCAAAAACACGACGACTTCCGGGCGGCGCGTATCGTCCGCGGACCGGCTGGCGTTTTCACTGCGCGATGCGCGGTTTAGGCGGCTTTTCAGAAATCGCGGCGGGGCGGTAGTCAGTAACTACGCGCGTGAAAAACGGTCGAAGCTTTTTCCCGTGGCGTTCGAGTATGTGCTCGGTGATCTCGCCCTGCCCGCCAGAGCACTTCCGAATTCTGCGGCGATCCAGATCCGCACGGTCGAAACTCACCAGGAGCAAGGTCGCGCCGGACAGTTCCGCGGGAGAAAACCAAAATTTATACATCAACGCGGGGCCGCCGAAGAGATGGGCGCCGGTGGTTTCCTGGACGGCGTCACTCGGCCGCGAATGATAAAAGGCCGCCTCGCTGGCGATGAAGTTTCGATCGAGGCCGACGAGCAGCACTCGTCCATTCGCCGGGCGGGGCACGGCGGCGCGTTGTCCTTCCAAGGCCCGGCCCATTTCCGACCATCCGATCGGCAGGAGCGCCATGTCTTTGGGGTGGCCGATGCCGGGCAGGCCGAACGCCAAGTATTGGAGAAAGATGGGGGCGGTCAGAAAAAGCAATGCGACGGTTCCGATCCAGGCCCAGCGCAGCCGGCGCGACCCATGGGCTGTGAGCGCGGAAACACTCACGGCCATGGCTGGAATGACGGCCAGCCACAACGGCCCGGTCCAGTTCAGCTTTACGCGATGCGTGAGGCTGAAGAGCAGAAACACGGCAAGCGGGACGAGCGTGAAAGTCCGGGCGAAGAGTTGGCGCCGCCGGGCATCGGCTTCGAGACTGGTCGATCTGAAAAGTGAACTCCAGACGAGGGTGATGCCGACCGG
>JANOCA010000424.1:0-3335 GCA_031411915.1 Opitutaceae bacterium | reverse complement strand
TTGCGGGGCGTGGCGGCCTTTTTCTTCTTGCCGGACTTCTTGGCTTTTTCGGCGCCGGGCTCCGCGGCGGCGGATTGACGGTTGTTGAGCGCGAGGTTTTCGGGGAGGCCGTAGGCTTGCCCACGGGAGGACTGCCATGGGACGGACCACGTGGGCGCGTCGTCGAAGCTGCCGTGGTAGATCTTGCCCATGCCCTGGACGAAGTAGCCGTGATTTTTGAAATGCTGGCCGAGCGTCACGACGTTGGGGAGAGCGGTGCGGAAATGCGTCTCAAGGTCCCAGACCTTCGTCGTGTCGGGGCGAGTGCCGGTCATGAGGCTCGAGCGAGTGGGAGAGCAGACGGCTTGCTGACAATAGGCGCGGGTGAACGTGAGGCCGGCTTTCGCGATGCGATCGAGGTTGGGCGATTTGACGTAGCTCGCGCCATACGCGCCGAACTCGGGGCGGAGATCGTCAACGGCGACGAAGAGGATGTTGGGGCGTTCGGCGGCGTGGGCCAGAGCGGGCGACAACGCCAAGGCAAGGATTCGGAGGAGAGTTTTCATGCAGCGGTGGTGGGTGAGAGTGAGAAAATCCGCGACGGGCGCGATGACATCATTTTTTTCGTTCCTTCTTCTTCTTGGCTTCGACGTTCTTGGCGTGACGGCCCGATTCATCGCCGGTGTCCGGGATGCCGCCGGCGGGATTGAGTTGAGCGAGGGCCGCAGCGAGGCGCTGACGCGCGGCGCGGCCGGCTGGGCTCTCGGAGCCGGCGACGACGAGTTTTTCGGCGAACGGCGCGTCGCTCATGTCGAAGAGATCACCCGCTTGATTGAGTTTCCAGCCGGCTTCGCGGACATACCAGTTCCGCGCGAGTTGATTGAATACCCACGAGCGCGGGCCGCTTTTTTCTCCGCGTAACTGGGCCGCGAAACTCCGGCCGTCGATCACGGTGTTCTCCGGCAATTTGGCCGCCGCCAAATCGGCGAACGTGGGGAGAAAATCGCTCGAGTCCACGAGGTCGGCTGAGACTCGGCCTGCGGGTGTCACGCCCGGCCAACTGACAATCATCGGCACACGACCGCCGCCATCGAGCATCGAGCCTTTGGCTCCGGCGAGTGGGCGACCGCCGATGGTGGCGCGGTCGGCACGGCCGTTGCCGGTGCCGTTGTCGCCAAAGAAAATGACGAGGGTTTTTTCGCGCAGTTTCAGCCGATCGAGTTCCGCCATGAGTTTCCCCACCAGCTTGTCCATGTAGCGGACGTTGTCGCCATAGTGGTCCTTGCTGTCGGGTGCGCTGTCGGGCGTGGGCAAAATATCGCTGTGCACGTGGGACAGCGAGTAGTGCGCGTAGAACGGCCGGTCGCGGTGCTTCGTCATGAACGCCACCAGATGCCGGTGCATCAGGTCCGGCATGTATTCCTTGTCGCGCAGCGGGCGCTTCTCGCCGTTGACCACGTAGGTCTTCACTTTTTCCTGCGTATTCCAGTAGGCACCGCTGCCGGCATAGCGCAGGTAATCGTCGAATCCAAAGTCGGACGGCTGCAGCGAAAACTGGCTCCACTTGCCGATCATCGTCGAGACGTAGCCCGCCGGTTTGAGCACCGTGGGAATCAGTTTTTCGTTTTTCGGCAGAATTTCGCCGACGGCGTCCTGATTGCTGCCGCCCGTGCGGAAGCCGTAGCGGCCGGTGAGAATCTGCGCCCGAGACGGCCCGCAGAGGGAAATCGTGTAGGCGTGGGTATAACGCGTGCCGCTGCGCGCGAGGGCGTCGATGTTCGGCGTCTTGTAGTTGTCGGCGCCGTAGCAGCCGACTTCGCCGATACCGTAATCGTCGGCGAGGATGAAGATGATGTTGGGCTTCGCGGCCGCAGGCGTGGCGGCGGAAACCGCGAGCGGCGAAATTGAGAGCGCGAAGGCGCAGGCAAGGAGGCGGAGTTTCATTGGGAGGCTTCGGCGGTTTGGAAGTCGTTTCAGAATTTGGTGCCGCGATGGTTGAGCGTGTAGGTGAAGAACACGCCGCGGTCTTCGCCGCGCAGGCGGGTGGCGGCGCTACTGCCAGCCTTGAAATAGCGCCGGTCGAGGGCGTTGTTCACGTTGAGGGCGAAGGTGTGGGTGGTCGCCGCTTTGCTGGGGAGCTGGTAGCGCACGCCGGCGCTCCACAGCTGATAGGCCGGAGCGCGGAGCGCCCACTGACCGGTGGACCGGGAAACGACGCGGGCGCCGGTGCCGGGCGTGGTCATGTAGGTGTCGCCGGCGTTCGGCGCATCGGTGGGCGTTGCGCCGACGAACGTGACCCCGACGTTCGCGGAGAAGCCCTTCGCCGTGCCGCGCACGGGGGCGAACTTCACGCTCACGCTGCCGTTGTAGGGCGCGATGAATTGCACGGGGCGGCCGACCGCGGCGGGAAACGAGGAACCGAAATCGGTGTAGATCGAGTTGACGTTGCCGTAGCTGCCGAGGACCGAAAACGCCTCGGTGGCCTGCCAGTTGAAATCGATCTCGTAGCCGCGCACGAGCTGGTTGCCGGCGTTGCGGGTCACGTCGATGAACGTGCCGGAGCCACGCGGTGTTTCCTCGAGGTCGGTGACGCGGACGTTCTCACGATTGATGTAGTAGCCGCTGAGGGTGTAGGAGAGCCGATCGTTGAGGAGCGAGCCCTTGAATCCGTAGTCGTAGCCGTTGGCGATTTCCGAACGGTAGGCGGTGTTGGCGATGTCGAGGGCGGTGTCTCCCTGATCGAGGAAATAGCTCTCGCTATAGTTGGCGAAGACGCGGATGGCGGGCGTGAGTTTGTAGTTCACACCGACGTTGGGCTTGAACTGGTTGATCTCCCGGCGGACCACCTGCCCGACGACGTAGCCGGGAATGAACGGCGTGAACGAGGACGCCGCGGTGAGCTTGTCGCGATGCTGGTGCGTGACCGAGTCGTAGCGAAAGCCGGCGTAGCCGAGCAGGCGGCCACCCAGGAAGCCGGACTGCTGGCGGAAATTTCCGCCGCGCGTGGTGGTGTGCTTCTTGCCGTCGCGCGTGAGCACCTGGCCCGGTGAGTCTTGACTGCGCTTCGGAAAGTAGGCGATCGGCGCCACCGGGTTCCAGTTGGCATCGAGATTGACGAAGCGAGCCGTGCTCCAGGCGACGAGGTCAGGGTTGGTGGTGGCGGCGTAGCTGAGCGTGGGGTTCCACTGGTAGTAGTCGTTGATGTCGATCGTGACGAGCGTGCGGTGCTCGACCTTGCGATCGTGCGTCCAGTAGTGGGCGAGCAGGTCGCCCTGGAAGCCGCCGCCGTCCTCGTAGATGCGCCCTCGATTTGGAATGGCGGCACGGGCCGTGCGGACCGGCGTGGTGGCGACGGC
>JANOCA010000423.1:0-5608 GCA_031411915.1 Opitutaceae bacterium | reverse complement strand
GGGAGCTGCGATGCGGCGGACTACGCGGCCGGCGCACGCGTGCTCATGGAATTCGCGCGCACGGATCGCGCCGGGTTCCTTGGCCTGACGGAGGTGGTGAGCGTCCAATCGGTGGACAACTTCTTCGACTACTGGATCCGGCTGAACCACTTCACGCCCTCGGCACTCATTGCGCTCAACGGCACGATCCTCGGCTGCGCGCCGCACGAGATCGTGTCGTTGTTCACGGCGGTGCTGCTGGCGGGCGCGGTGCCGATGGCGTTTTGGGCGGCGCGCGCGGTAGTCGGTCATGACGATGTTGGCAGCCTTGTGGTCACGGGGCTTTTCGCGCTGAGCCCGATCCTCTGGTATGCGGTGGCGCACGTGGCGCCCGGGCAGCTGCTCGCCGCGCAGGCGGTGACGCTGCTGACGTGGGCGGGCGTGGCGCTGTGGCGCGCGCGGCTCACGTGGCGGCGTGGCCTGCAGTTCGCGCCCGCGCTCGCGATCGGCTACTGGCTGATGCTCGGCAGCTACAATTTTTTCGTGCTGGTGTGCCTCGTGCCGGCGGTGGCCTATGCGGGCGGACTCGCGTTGTGGCGACGCACCTGGGGCCGGCTCGCGCAGTGGATCATGATCATGCTCGCTCCGCTGGCGGTGTGCGCGGCGGTTTTCTCCGGGCGGGTCGCGGGCCTCGCGGAGCGGCTCGCGCTGCTTCGGGAGTATGATTTTGGCTGGCGCGTGCCGGCGCTGACCGCGGAGGGCTGGCTGGGGCTCGTGCATGGCCCCGATCTGGCGGCGTGGGAATTTCTCGGGCTGCGTTGGGTGCTGGCGACCGTGATCGTGGGCTTGGTGGCGTGGGGCATCGTGCGGGCGTGGGTCGTGCGTCCGCGCGTGGTGTGGACAGTGCTGGCCCTCACGGTGCCGGTGCTTGCGGCCTATCTCTGGCTGCAAGTGCGCGGCGCCGAGCGCGGCACCAACGCCAGCTACGATGCCTACAAGTTGTTCGCGGTTTTTTTTCCGCTGCTCCTGCCCGCGCTGTGCCGCTGGATCGCGCTGCGCCGGAGCGGGCGCATCCTCGAATGGTTCATCGTGGCGGGGGCGGTCGGCCTCGTGGCGGCGGGCAACGTGATCGCGTGCGGGATGTTTGCGTGGAAGATGGCCCGGCCGCCGCTGCTGGTCGACGGTGAGCTGCGCCAACTTCGCGCAGTCGAGGCGATGGCTGACGTGAAGTCCGTGAACCTGATTTTCGCCGAGGCCGATATGTGGCCGCGGTTGTGGGCGAACGCGTTTCTGCTGCGCAAGGAGCAGTTTTTCCTCACTCACACTTACGAGGGCCGGCGCAACACCCCGCTGCGGGGCGAGTGGGACCTCGAGGCCGGCGTGGTCACGCTGCAGGCGCCGGGCGAGGCGCGCCGGCAAATTTCGCCCCGCTTTGCGCTCGTGGACACACGCGCGCCGACCTTCGTCCGGGTGATGCCGGCCTCGGGCTGGCACGCACCCGAGCGAACCGGTGGCGAGCAGTGGCAGTGGACCAAGGGCGACGCGACGCTGCTCATCGACAACCCGCAGGCCCACGCGCTCACCCTGGCCTGCACGCTTGACGGGTGGAGTCCGGCGGAGCGTCGCGTGACGCTGCAGGCCGAAGGCGGCGGAGCGCGATCGGCCGTGAAGATAGGCCCGCAACGCGCGAAGATCGTCCTGCCGCCAGTCGTCGTGCCTCCAGGCCGTTCCACGCTGGTGCTGCGGAGTGACACTCCGCCGACGACCGTCGCGAGCGATCCGCGGAGGTTCGGCGTCGGGGTGTTTCGGCTGAGCGTGGAAGCGGCGCGATAGAATTTGGGTTGGCGCGCCGCGGAGCCGGCGTGTTTGCTCCGCGCACGATGCCCAAGCCGATCAACCTGCGCCGCGTTTTCTCGGGGAAGCGCGTGCTCGTGACGGGCGGGCTCGGCTTCATCGGATCGAATCTCGTGCGTGCGCTCGTCGCGTTGGACGCACGCGTGTCGGTCGTGGACAGCCTCGTGCCGGAATACGGCGGCAACCGCCGCAACCTCGCGGGCCTCGCCTCGCGGGTGAAAATCCATGTCGCCGACGTGCGCGACTGGCCGCGGCTGCCGAGCCTGGTGCGCGGGCAGGATTACCTTTTCAACCTCGCTGGCCAGACAAGCCACATGGACTCGATGACGGATCCGATCACGGACCTCGACATCAACGGCCGCGCGCAGCTCGCGATCCTCGAGGCCTGCCGTCTGCACAATCCGTCGATCCGCATAGTGTTTGCGAGCACGCGGCAAATCTACGGCAAGCCCGACTACCTGCCGGTGGACGAGGCGCACCCGCTGCGGCCCGTCGATGTGAACGGCATCAACAAAATCGCGGGCGAGTCGTTCCACCTGCTCTACTCGCGGGTGCATGGCATCGCCGCAACGGCGCTGCGCCTCACCAACACCATCGGCCCCCGCATGAGGATCAAGGATGCGCGCCAGACCTTCGTGGGCGTGTGGATCCGTCGTCTGCTGGAGGGGCAGCCGATCGAGGTATGGGGCGGCGAACAGCTGCGCGACTTCACCTACGTGGACGATGCGGTGGAGGCATTCCTCCTCGCGGCGGCGCGGCCCGAGGGGATCGGCGCCGTATTCAACCTCGGCGGTCCGCCGCCGATCTCGCTGAAGAAACTCGCCGAGACGCTGGTCGCGCTGAACCGCGGCGGAGAGTTCACAACGCGCCCATTCCCCGGCGACCGGAAGAAAATCGACATCGGCGACTACTTCGCGGACGACCGCCTGATCGCCCGCAAACTCGGCTGGAAACCCCGCACCGATCTGCGCACGGCGCTGGCGCGGACGCTCGAGTATTATCGCCGGGAGCGGCGGTTCTATGCCTGATTTTTTTTGACCGCGGATTACACGGATGACGCGGATGGTTTTTAGTTGGCGCAAATTTATCCGCGTTATCAGCGTAATCCGCGGTTAAAAACCATGTCCACTTTTGCTCTCAGCTTCGTCATTCCCCTCTACCACAGCGCCGAAACCATCGGCGCCGTGGTGCGCGAGATTGAGGGGCTGGTGATTCCGGGCGGCCACGAGATCGTGCTCGTGCATGACGGCAGCGGCGAGGCGACGAGCGCGGCGGCGCGCGAACTCGTGCGCACCGCGAAGGTCCCGATCACGCTGGTCGAGCACGCGCGCAACTTCGGCGAGCACAACGCCGTGCTCTCCGGCTGGCGCCGGTCGCGCGGCGCGCACATCGTGAATCTCGACGACGACGGGCAGAATCCGCCGGCCGAGGCGGTGCGGCTCTGGCGGCACGCACAGGAGCAAGGGCTCGATGTGGTGTTCGGGCACTACGAGGAGAAGAAGCACTCCCTGTGGCGCAATCTTGGCAGCCGGTTCACCAACCGCATGACCGACTGGGCGCTCGACAAGCCGCACGGATTTTACCTCTCGAGCTTCCGCTGCGTGAGCGCGTTCGCCGCGAAGCAGGTCGTGACCTATGCGGGGCCGTTTCCCTACATCGACGGCCTGCTGCTCCAAGTCACGCAGCGCATCGGCTCGATCACGGTGCGGCATGAGTCGCGCGCGGCGGGTGCGAGCACCTACACGTTGCGCCGGCTCGTGCGCCTGTGGCTGAGCGCCTGGATCAACTTCTCGGTGGCGCCGCTGCGCGCCGCGATGATGCTCGGCGTCGCCATCGCGTTTTGCGGGCTGGTGGCGCTGGGGCTGGTGGCGTGGCTGTGGTGGAACGACACGGGTCCTGCGACCGGCTGGGGTTGGATCATGGCGGGGCTGCTTATTTTCTCCGGCACGCAGCTCGTGATGCTCGGTCTGATGGGGGAGTATCTCGGGCGGATGTTCATCGCCGTGAACCAGCGGCCGCAGTCGGTGGTGCGGGAAGAAATCCGGAGCGAGCCGCCGGCGCGGAGTTAGCGGCCGAGCGTCCGCTCCCAGTGGGCGAATTCACGCGCAAGGCCGGCCTCAACGCCCGCGACCGCTTTGGAGGGGGGCGACGCGCGCAGGCGCGAGAGATACGCGAGCACGGCGAGCACGTGGCGCCATTCCTCAGACTGTGGTTCCGCCAGCGTAGCGGCCAAATCCTCCCGACACCATGAGCGGCGGGCTTCATCGGAGCTGGCAAACTCCGTGCGCCACCGGCGGGCGAGGCGGTAGGAATTCTCCTCGTCGCGATCCTTGCGGCCAGGTGACGCGCTGACGTGGTGGCGCACGACGCTGCGGAGGCACACGACATTGACGCGGCCGGCCGCGGTGGCGCGGAAGCAAAGGTCGATATCCTCGCCACCGTTCATGTAGCCTTCGTCGAAGCCGCCGAGCTGCCGCCACAGCGAAGCGGCCACGAGCAGGCACGCGCCGGTGACGGCGGGCATCAAGCGCACCGGGCGGATGAGACGGGAAATAAAATTGGGCCGCGTGCGTGCGTGGACCGGCTTGCCGAGGGCATTGACGATGAGGCCGGCGTGATCGACGGCGCCGGTGCGGGCGTCGAGCTGCAAGTTGCCGACGAGGCCCGCGCGGGTGCCGAGCGCGCGGTGTGCGGCGAACATCGGCTCCAACCATCCGGGCTGGAGCACGAGGTCGTTGTTCAGCAGCGCGAGAAGTTCGCCGCGGGCCAGGGCGGCGCCGCGGTTGTTGGCGGCCGCGTAGCCTAGGTTGCGCTCGTTGAGCACCACGCGGATGCCGGGATCGGTGGCGAGGGTTTCGAGCCAAGCGCGCGTGCCGTCGGTGCTGCCGTCGTCGACAAAGATGATCTCATGGGCGAGTCCGGCGGGCAGGGTGGCGCGCAGGCTCGCGAGCATAGCCTGCGTCAGCGGCAGGCAATTGTAGAGGGGGATGATGAAACTGACCTGCAAGCGGAGAAGAGGGGGAGACGGAGAGACAGGGGAGAGGGGGAGAAAAACCCAAGCGAGTATGCGGTCTCTCCATCCCTCTGTCTCTCTTTCTCTCCGTCCCGGCGATTACTTCTCTTCTGCGATACGCCGGAGATATGCGCCGTAGGAGGACTTGCCGAGCTTGGCGATGTTGGCGTCGAGGCCTGCGCGACCGATCCAGCCTTTGCGCCAGGCGATTTCCTCGAGGCAGGCGATCTTCAGGCCCTGGCGGTTTTCGATGACGGAGACGAATTGGCCGGCCTCGAGCAGCGAGTCGTGCGTGCCGGTGTCGAGCCACGCGGTGCCGCGACCGAGGAGCTCGACGTGGAGATTGCCGGTGTCGAGGTAGAGCCGGTTGAGATCGGTGATCTCGAGCTCGCCGCGCTTGGAGGGCTTGAGAGTGCGCGAGCGGCGGACGACATCGGCGTCGTAGAAATAGATGCCCGGGATCGCGTAGTTGGACTTGGGCTGCGCGGGCTTTTCCTCGAGTGAAAGCACGCGACCATCGGGCGCGAATTCCACGACCCCGTAGCTCTTGGGATCGGCGACATGGTAGCCGAAGATCGTGGCACCGCTGGTGCGTTCGCCGGCGCGCTCGAGCGAGCGGACGAAGTCGTGGCCGTAGAAAAGATTATCGCCGAGCACGAGTGCGGCGGGCTCGTCCTTGAGGAAGCCGGTGTCGCCCGCGATGTGAAAGGCCTGCGCGAGGCCATCGGGGCTCGGTTGCTCGGCGTAGCTGAGCTTGAGGCC
>JANOCA010000422.1:0-5434 GCA_031411915.1 Opitutaceae bacterium | reverse complement strand
CTTCGCGGGTGACACGAAGAAGTTCGCGGCGGCCCACGCCTCGGCGAGCGCGGGAGTCGATGGCTTGCCGCGCGCATCGATCTCGCCCTCGGCGATGCGCAGCCGCGGAAACGCCCGCGTGAGCATCTCCCGCTCGCGCTCATGGAGGCTCCACGGCCAGAGCGTGATCTCGGCGTCGGGCAGGTGCCGGTAGAGCAGACGAATCGTGCCCGGCACGCGGCCGACGTCGCCGATGTTTTCATATTGGAGCGCCTCGCGGAGAAGAATGCGCGGGCGCGCCCGGGGCGGGGTGGCGGCCCGGGTGCGCGATGAGGCGCCCGCGATCGCGGCGGCCGCGGCGGCCGAGGAGATGAAACGGCGGCGGGTCATGGGGCGAAGAGAACGTCGGCACACGTTGGCCGGGGGAGCGAATCAGAACTCGAGGTTGGTGGTGAGCCGCCATGTCGTTGGCGGCTGGGGCACCGTGCGGAACGGGCGCTGCACGCCGGTTTCCCAACTGTAGCGGACAATGAGCGCGTCGCGGTCGTCGAAGAGATTGTAGACGTTCAGCTGAAAGCTGACCTTCCGATCCCTGCGCAGCCCGCGCAGCGCGTAACCGGCCATGACGTCGGCGCGCCAATACGACGGCGACCACACCTTGCGGTCAGCGGGATCGAGGCCGGTGAAGAGCTTGCTCTGGTAGTTGACGCCGCCGCCGAGGTAGGCGCCGCGCAGCAGGCCGGAGGCGAAGCTGTAGCGGGTGAAAAAATTCACCTTGTGCCGGCGCGTGCCGAGCTTGGTGCCCCCGTCGTTCTCGGTGTATTCGTTGAGGCCGCCGTTGGTGGTGAGGTAGAAGTTGACCTCCTCCGCGACGGTGCGCACGGCGCTCGTGACGACGCCGGCGGTGTTGATGCCGCCGAGGAAGCGCACGTTCTGCCGGTGCCACGCGAGCCACTCGGGGAAAAGGTTTTCCTCCTTTGCGTCCGTGTAGGAGTAGTTGGCCTGGAAGCGCCACGCGCGGGTCGCATTGGCGGTGAGCTGCAACTCGAGGCCTTCGGACTTGTGATCGAAACGGCCCTGGCTGCCGGTGAGCACCCGGGAGTCGCGTTCGGCCGCGCTGATGCGCCCGGCGTTCCGGAGGGCGTCCATGATGCGGACATTGGCGTCCACGGCGGGCGAGGGCGGAGTGGTCGACTGACTTTCACCTGCGGTCGTGTAGTAGGTGGCGCGGGCGTAGAGCGCTCCGCCGAGCAGGTCGAACGCTAGGCCGTAGTCGCGGCCGCGACCGCGGGGCGGCTCGAGCGGGATCGGACTTCCCGGCGTGCCGTCGTCGGGCAGCCGGGTCGCCCCGCGCGCGGGGAGCGAGATGTTGTTCGCCTGGTTGTAGAAGGCGGAAAGCCAACGCGTGGCGTGCCACACGACGCCAGCGGTCTCGTTGCGACCGACGTTCTCCGCGCGGAAGGGCCGCTGCGCGGGATCGGCCGTGGCGGGATCGCGCGCGACGAGCCACTCGCCAGTGCGCGTATCGCGGCGCCGGCCGATGGTGCGCTCTTCGAGATCGTCGCGCCGCAGGCCGGCGGCGAAGATAAGCTTCCCGCCGAAGTAGCGGGCCTGGCCCGCGATCATGCCGGCTTGCTGTGTGGTGTAGACCTCGCGCGGCGAGCTGCCGCTGCTCGGGAACCAGGCGGATGAGAGCGTGCGATTGGTGATCGGATCGCGGACACCGTTGAAGAGCCCGCCGCGGCCCGGGCCGTTGAGCTGGTAGGTCGCCCAGTCGCCCTCGATCGGATACGTGCGACGGTAGGCGATGTTGGCGGTGTTCTCCGGCTGGCTGTTGAAGGCGGGGAGGCCGGTGGCGGCGTCGGTCCACATCTCGCGATAGGTGGCGGAACCGGTGAAGCTCTTCTCGTATTCGAGGAGGGTGGCGACGCGGTAGTGGCCCCAACGCCGCAAGTCGCGTTCGGTGGAGGCCATGAGCCGGCCGGTGTCGGTGGACTCGCGACTGTAGATCCGCTGCCAGCCGCCCTCGAGGTAGAGACGGCCGGCAAAGGGATTGCGCGAGCCGTCGTTGTGGAGCTGGTTGGGGTCGCCGCGCAGGCGCTGCGGTTGGTCCACCTGCGGATCGTAGCGGTCGAAGACGTGGTCCTGGTGGTTGAACGCGAGCTCAAGGAATGTCGCCTTCGTGAGGCGATGCTCGACGAAGGCTGAGACGGCGTTGAACCGCGACGAGCGGTCCTGCGCGGTGCCGCCGATATTGATCGAGGGATCGGTGTGCCGGCGGTCGAGGACGACGCCGCTGCCGCCGGGGCCGCCCGCAATCGTCGACAGTGTGCTGCGCATGGCGAAGAGGGAGCCGTCGTTGGAGATGAACGTGGGGCGCGGCGTGGCGGCATTGGTCGAGAGCCGGACGGTGCCCTGCGTGGCGCTGGCGACCTGGGTGGAGTTGGTGGGCCGGCCGGATTCGGTCCAGAGCAGGAAGGCGTTAAAAAGATTGTCGGCACGCGGCTGGTTGCTGTCGATCTGGCCGTGCTGGGCTTCGGCGCGGAACTGGGTGCGGTCGTTCAGCCGGAACGTGCCTGCGAGGTGCGCGAGCTTGGTTTCCTGAAACTGCCAGTGGCGGAAAGTGTTCGTCCGGTTGAACACGGTGTTAAGCCGCACCGCGCCGCGGCCACCGGCGAGCCGCTGGTTCAGGTCCAGCGCGCCGCGCCACGAGTCATCGCTGCCAGCGCTCAGCGTGGCGGCGCGGAAGGTGCGCCCCACCTGGGCGCGCTTGGTGGACGAGTTGAGCAGACCGCCGGGCGAGGCGATGCCGAAGAGAACGGCGTTGGGCCCGCGTGAATCCTCGATGCGCTCGACGATGCCGGTCTCGATCGGGAGCGACCACCGGAAATAGTTCTGCGCGGCGGAGGCGCGCAGGCCGCGCACCCGGAAGCTCTGGTAGCCGCTCACCGTCTCGTTGCCGTTGGGATTGGCGGCGCGGTCGTCGTCGAGCTGGAACTCGATGTTCACCGCGTAGCGGGCGACGTCGTTGAGCGAGAACGCGCCGAGATCGGACATACACTCGGTCGTGAAAACCGAGATGGAGGCGGGGGTGTCCTTGAGCGCGGTGTTGAGGCGGCTGCCGGCGAGGGTGTTGGCGGCGAGGTAGCCCACGTCCTGGTCGTTGCGCACGACAAAGGGGCTGAGCTCGACGACCTCTTCGCTGCGCGCGGCGGCGGTCACAGACGGCGGGGAAGACTGGGCGGCGAGCGGTGCGATGGTCTCCGCGCGCCGCACGAGAAACATGCCGCCGACGTCGTCCTGGCGTGCGACGAGCGTGGTGCCGGCGAGCAGGCGGCGCAGGGCCTCGGCGGGGACGAATTCGCCTTTTACGGCGGCGGTGCGCACGCTCGCGACGGCCTCGGTCGCGAAGAGCACCTCGACGCCGGACTGCGCGGCGAAGCGCTTGAGCGAGACCTCGGCGCGGTCTCCGGGCAGGTCGAAGGATCTAAGAAGGGAATCGGCGGCCGTGAGCCCGGTGGCGAGACACAGCAAGGTCAGCAGCCAGCGGACGGACGGCTTTCGCGAGGGCGAGATCATGGGGTGGTGGTGGGAGCGGCGCCGCGGCGGTGCGCGGCGCGTCAGATAAGCAGACGCCGCAGCCGCGAAAATCCCTTACCCGGTTGCGGTTTAGCGGGCGCGGTGGAGTGCAATCTCGGTTTCCGACGTGCGCTCGGCGCGGATGCCGCAGTCTTCCTCCAACAGGCGGATCACGCCGGCGATGCGGTCGGCACGGATGACGCCGCTCAGCCTCACGTTGGCCAGCGACGGGTCGGCGAGGACGAACTGCACGCGGTTATGCCGGTTGAGCATCGCGACGGCGTCGGTCAGAGGTGTGCCGCTGAACTCGAGGTGCCGCACGCGCCACGCGAGTTTCTCCTCGATGGCGGTTGGCGGCACACTCCGGAGCACGGGCGCGGCGGGCGTCGCGACGTCCAACAGGACGCCTGAGCCAGCGTCGACCATCGCCAGCGGTGGCGCCGCAGGAGTGCCCGTGGCCTCGACGGCCACGCGCCCCTCGGTCACCAGCACCTCGACGGCCGGGCCGGTGAGCGCGACGGAAAACGCCGTGCCGACCGCGCGCACCGCCACGCCGCCCGCGGTGACGACAAAGGGTCGCGCGGGATTCTTCGCGACCTCGAAGTGCGCGGTGCCTCGCGTGAGCGCGACGCGCCGCATCTCGCCGCTGAAGTCGATGGCTAACGCAGCGTCGCCCTTGAGCTCGACGAACGAGCCGTCGGGCAGCCGCTCGCGCCGCAGTTCCGCGACGTCGCTCGGGGTCGCGCGCACGGACGGCGAAGCCTGGCGTTGCCACGAGCCGGCGCCTGCCCCGATCAGCAACGCGGCGCAGACCGCGCCGACGACGGCTCGGCGCCGGCGTCGCCGGGCGCCGGCGCGGGAATCCAGTTCGGCCAGCACGCGCCGGCGGATCTCCGTGCGATCGAGCCAGCCGGCCGGCAGCCGATCGCGGGGCGCGGCGGGCTCAGGCTTCATGGTCGTGGAAGCCGGCGAGCCCGCGCTGCCGGAGAAATTCCCCGCAACGCTTCATCCCGCGCGCCACCTGCACCTCGACGGTGCGTTCGGAGAGACCGAGCCGGGTGGCGGTTTCGCGTTGGGACAGACTGTGGAGTTTGCGCATGACGAAGACTTGGCGGCAGCGTGCCGGCAGCGCCTCGACCGCGTCGGTGAGAAGACGCACGCGTTCGAGCGTGCACGCGGTCTCGGCGGCGCCGGGCGCCTCTTCGTAGACGGATGAGCCGGCGAATTCCCTTACGTCGCCGACGAAATCGAGCCGGTCGCGGCGCACCGTGTCGACGGCCAGCCGGCGCGCGACTTGAAAGAGAAACGCCTTCGCCGACTGGATGGGCTGCGCGGCGCGGGCGCGCCAGATGCGCAGAAACGACTCCTGCACGACATCGTCCACGTCGCGCACCGCTGGGAAGGCGCCGCGCAGATAGCCCCGCAGCGCGGACTCGTGGGGCTGCACCTCGGCGGAGAACCAGCGGGCGTTGTCGGATTCGCGGAGCGGCACGGGGTCATTGGAGACGGATGCAGGGCCGAAAAAATCTCAAGCCTGTTTCCGGCGGGTGCGGCGACGCTTCAGCAGCGGATTGAGCGGGGCGTTCCGGCGTGATTCCTCGCGGAAGCACGGCGGAGGCGGCCCGGCAGCTGGCGCGGAAAGGGGCCCTCGCAGCGCGGGCTGGATTAACGAGAATCAGCCCCGGATCTGACCCGTGCCCTCGATCTGAAACTTGTAGCTGCACAGCTCCGGCAGGCCCATCGGCCCGCGCGCGTGCAACCGATCCGTGCTGATGCCGATCTCGGCGCCGTAGCCGAATTCGTAGCCATCGGTGAACCGCGTGCTGGCGTTCCAATAGACGGTCGCGCTGTCCACCTCAGCGAGGAACCGGCGCGC
>JANOCA010000421.1:0-4867 GCA_031411915.1 Opitutaceae bacterium | reverse complement strand
GTTGTTGCACTTTTTTTTGTTATTTTTTTTGTGTTTCTTTTTTCTGTGGGGGCGGCATGTCTCCCGCGCCGCGCCGCCCCGCGGCCGCAGTTCCGCCGGTCCGAACGCGGCCTAGCGCTTCAGGTGCAGTTAGCCGATCTTGCGGCTGATGCCGAACTGCTCGCACGTTCGATCACGCTGGAGCACCTGCTGCGGTCGGACTGCACAAATCGGTTGATCGCTTCCAAAAGGGTGGGTGGGTCTAGGGCATGCGTCCGAGGTGTAACCCACCTCCCCGAGACAACCTGTCACCTATCCTGCCGGTTCGAGCCTTCCTCGTCGTCCGGCCAACGGCGCCGGACCGAACGCCACGATGCCGGTGTATGATTGTAATCGAGGACATCGCGTCCCGACGTGCTACTCTCTCGCTTGTGGTGCGCACAGCCAGTATCGCATGGGGTCATGGATTCGGCGGAGCTCTCACCCGACGCCGGCTTTAGCCGCCGGTTCAGCGGCCGCCTGCGGACGCTTTGGTTGGCCAAGATGCTCGGCGTGAGTCTCGGCATGACCGTGTTCTTCCTTATCTATTTTCGGCTCCTGAATCACCCGATGTTCCCGGTTGCGATCATGCCGATCACGGCAGTTGACCGATTCGTCGGGTTTTGGCCCGGGGCATTGCCGCTTTACCTTTCGCTCTGGATTTATGTCTCGCTCGCCGTAGCGCTCCTGAAAAATCTTCGCGAGCTGCTGTCGTGGGGCGTGGCGGCGGTGGTGCTTAGTGTGATCGGGTTGGGCATATTTTTCCGCTGGCCGACCGCGGTTCCCAACCTTGGGAACAATTGGGGGGCGCATCCATGGTTCTCATTTCTGGAAGCGGTCGATGCCTCGGGCAACGCCTGCCCGTCGCTGCATGTGGCTTTTGCCGTGTTCACCGCGGTTCACTTGGACCGCTTGTTGCGTGAGATGCACGCCCATGTGGGCATCCGAGCAGGCAACTGGGCTTGGGGTTGCGGCATCGTTTATTCCACGCTCGCCGTCGGGCAGCATGTTGCGCTCGACGCGCTCGCCGGCGCCCTGCTCGGGGCCATCGTCGCGGTGCCACCAATTTCCCATTCGCCATCTGTAAGCGACTTGCGGCCGGCAAATGAAGGCCATTGACGAACTGGCGCGAGGCGCCGCCGGTGCCGTGCTGGGACACGAGGTTGGCGAGGCGCCCGGCGTTGCTGGTGCGTAGATGAATTTGAGGTTGGACGGGCGGGGGTGGGGATGAGGCCGAGCTGCACCCCTTCTGGCGCCCGGGCATGGAGTCGAGGATGTGGCCGAGGTTGGTCGAGACTCCAGACCTTCTCTGCGGGCTGGCACGCGGCAGCAGGGCACGGCTTGACCGTGGGCGGGACGGCGGATCAAGGTGCCCTATGCGTCCCAAGCTGCTCCCCCTCGCAGTCGTCGGTTGGATGGCCGTGGCCGGCGGTCTTTGCGGCGCCAATCCCACGTTGCACACGTTTCGGAAACAGCACCTCGAACAATTCTACTGGAGCGAGGGTGCCGCCTTCGGCGACCTCAATCGCGACGGCAAGCCCGACGCGGTCTACGGGCCGTATTGGTGGGAGGGACCTGACTTCACGAAGCGCCACGAGATCTACGCGCCGGCGAAGACGACCACGGTGAAGAATCCCGACGGCACGACGCGCACCTTCGCAGGATGGCACGGCGGCATGGGCAACGCCAACGGCTACGCCAACGACAATTTCTTCGCGTTTGTCCACGACTTCGACGGCGACGGCTGGAATGACGTGCTCACCTACGGCCTGCCGCACACGCCGGCCTTCCTGTTTCTCAACCCGGGCCCGCGTGGCGGCCACTGGGCGCGCCACACCGTGCTCGACGAGGTGGACAACGAATCACCCACATTCACCGATCTCGATGGCGACGGGAAACCGGAGATCGTGTGCGTCAATGGCGGCAACTTCGGCTACGCTTCACCCGACTGGAATAATCCGACGGCGAAGTGGAAATTCACGCCCGTCTCAGCCGGCGGCACGTGGCAGCGCTACACGCACGGCCTCGGCGTCGGCGACATGAACGGCGACGGCCGGCTCGACGTGCTGTTCAAGGACGGTTGGTTCGAGCAGCCTGGGGCGGGCGCGGCGGGTGAGGCGTGGAAGACGCGGAAATACTTCTTCGCGCCCGGCGGCGCCCAGATGTTTGCCTACGACGTGAATGGCGACGGCCTCGCCGACGTGATCACCTCGCTCGCCGCGCACGGCTGGGGTTTCGCGTGGTATGAGCAGCTCCGCGAGAAGGACGCCAGCGGCACGCCGACCTTCAAGCCGCACATCTTCATGAACCGCGAGCCGCGGGAGAACCGCTACGGCCTCGTGTTCTCCGAGATTCACGCGGTGGAGCTGGTCGATGTCGATGGCGACGGGTTGAAAGACATCGTCACCGGAAAATGTTTCTGGGCACACGGTCCGCCCGGCGTCGGCAACGCGGCGCCCGATGCGGGCGCGCCCGCCGTGCTCTACTGGTTCAAGCTCACGCGGCGCGCCGACGGCACCGTGGACTGGGTGCCCAACCTGATCGACGACGACTCCGGCGTCGGCCGCCAAATCGGCCTCGGCGATGTGAATGGTGACGGTCGGCCCGATTTCATCATCGGGAATAAGAAGGGCACGTTTGTCTTCACGAACCAGGCGCGTGCCGTGAGCCGCGCCGAGTGGGAGCGTGCCCAGGCCAACGTGCTCTTTCCCGACGCCGAGAAAAACAACCTGACGGCGCGCGACGTCATCACGCACACCAAACGCCTCACCCCGGCGACGAAAGCCGGAGCGCAAGGGGAGCCGACGCCCAAGCAGGCGAAGTAAATGCGTAGCGGAAGCCGTGAGGCTTTAGCCGAAATGCGAACGCGCACGCGTTCCGCTACGAACATTGCGGGCCTGAAGTCGGATCCGTCCGCAAATGTCAGCGCATCTTCGCAAACGTCGCCTGCAGGAGCGCAAGGTCGCTGGCGTTCTTGGTGCGCTCGCGGGCTTTGACGACGAGGTCGGCTTCGAGGGCATTCTTGGTCTTGCGCGTCTTGTTCTCGTAGAAGACGCCGAATGATCCGGGCCACGCTTGCTGCGCGAGTTTGAAGGCTGCGACTTCGTCGCTCGTGTCGTGGCGCGCGGCGTCCTCGGGTGTGCCGTCGTTTTTCTTCTCGTCGACGATCGTCCACGTCCCGCCTTTGCGGGGAATCGAGGAGTCGAACGCGCCCTCGTAGAACTCAACGCACTCGGAGAGGATCTCGACGACGCTGAAGCCGTCGTGCTTCGCGGCGCGGAGCATCATGTCGATCATGTGGTTCACCTGCGTGGCGTGGCTGCGGGCGACAAAGGTGGCGCCACTGTTGAGGAGCGTGCGCATCGGGTTGATCGGCTGGTCGATCGCGCCGGTGGGATCAGTCTTGGTCTTGAAGCCGATGGGTGAGGTGGGCGAGGTCTGCTTCTTCGTCAGGCCATAGACGGAGTTGTCCATGATCACGTAGGTGAGGTTCACGTTCTTGCGCGCGGTGTGAACGAGGTGGTTGCCGCCGATCGAGAAGCCGTCGCCGTCACCACCGAAGACGAACACATGCAGGTCGTCGTTGCCGAGGCTGATGCCGGCGGCGAACGGCAGCGCGCGCCCGTGGATGAAGTGGCCGCCGTGGGTGTTGACGAAATACGGGAAGCGCGAGGAGCAGCCGATGCCCGCGAAGGTGACGATTTTTTCGTGCGGGTATTGGAGCTTCTCGAGCACGCGATAGAACGAGTGGAGCACAGCGAAATCGCCGCAGCCCGGGCACCACGTGGGGTGATCGGCGGTGAGGATTTTTTTGGTCAAGGGTGCGCCGGGAGCGGGAGGCGGCGCGGAGACGGCGGGGGCGGCGGAGGACATGGCGGCGAAATTTATGATTTACGATTGATGATTTATGATTGGCGCGAGCGTGCGGCTCAGACTTTCGCGAGGGGACTCTTGGCGGCGGCGCCAGCGCCAGACTGAAGGTCGGCGTTGCCGATGTGCTGGCCGATGCCGGCGACGATCTCGCTTACCTTGAACGTGAGGCCGTCGGTCTTCGTCACGCTGACGATGCGGGGATCGGCGTAGCGCGCGCGGAGGAGCATCGTGAACTGGCCGAAGCCGTAAACGCCCTCGTCGTTGAGCTCGGCGACGATCACTTTCTTGAAGTTGCGGAGCGCGGTATCGAGGCCGTTGGGCAACGGATGGACGTGGCGGAGGTGCAGGTGACCGGCCTTCACGCCGGCGGCGCGCACGCGCGCGATGGCTTCGCGGCCGGGACCCCAGTTGGAGCCCCAGGTGACGAGAAGCGCCTCGCCCGTGGTGTCGCCGGTGAGTTCGGGCGCCGGAAGCGAGGCGGCGAGCGCCTTGATCTTCTCGCGGCGTTTCGCGGTCATCTGCATGTGCAACTTGGAGCTGCCGGTGGGATGGCCGAGCTCGTCGTGCTCAAGGCCCGTGACGGTCGGATATTTGCCGGAGAGAATCTTGGTGCCGGCGGGCGCGTGGCGGGTGATCTTGTCGAGCGGGTAGGGTTTGAAATCGGTGCCGCGGTCGGAGAGGTCGGGCTTGGGGGCGACCATGATCTTCGCGAAGTCCGGCTCGTCGAATGCCTCGATGCGGCTCGCGAGGCCCATGTCGGTGAGGACGAGGACGGGCGTGGAATATTCGCGGGCGATGCGCGCGGCTTCGAGCGCGATGTAGAAACAGTCCTCGACGTTTTTCGGCGCGAGCACCACGCGCGGCGTGTCGCCGTGCGAGCCGTAGATCGCCTGCATGAGATCGGACTGCTCGACGTTGGTCGGCATGCCGGTGGAGGGGCCGCCGCGCTGCACGTTGATCACGATGATGGGCATCT
>JANOCA010000420.1:0-7754 GCA_031411915.1 Opitutaceae bacterium | reverse complement strand
AGGCCCGGGGTGTTGGAGTAGGTGGCGATGGGGCCGTTGAGGATGTTGCGGCCGGAGACGGTGATCTCGTAGCGCGGGCTCAGCCGCCAGCCGCCGCTGAAGTCGAACAACAGGCGTTCGTATTGCCAGAGTTCCTCGCCCGCGCCGGCGGAATTGAAGCGCGGCGCGGACCACGTGGCGCGGAGCTGGGCGTTGAACTTGTTGTTGCCGTAGCGGAGGCCGCCGTTGGTGGACTTGGGCACATGGTTGGCGATGCGCTGATCCGCCGCGGTGCGCGTGACGGAGCCGAAGACGCTGAAGCCGCTGAGCGCGCGCGGGAGAAACACGAGCTGCTGCGAATACTCGACCTCGACGCCGTCGATGGTGCGCGTGCCGGGCGCGTTCTCGGGGCGCAGGAAACGGTAGCCAATGAACTCGGGGTCGTCGGCGTAGCCGGCCTCGGCGGCGGTGATGGTCTGAACGCCGCTGCCCATGTTCTCGATGTTGAGGCGGAAGGCGGAGACGCTGAGTGTGCCGGCGGGCTCGAGGTAATAGTGGAGGCTCGCGAAATATTTGTCGCTCGTCTCGGGCTTCAGGTCGGGGTTGGGCACGCGCACGGTCTGCGCGGTCTCGTCGATCGTGATGGTGCCGGTGAGATTGTTGTAGCCGGGCCGCGAGATCGACTGGCTGCCGGCGAGGTGGAGGTTGAGGTTTTCCGTGAGGGCCCACTTCGCGCCGCCGCTGAGGAACGTGTTGCCGTAGCCGCCGTAGGTGCTCTCGCGCCGGCCGTAGCGGTATTGGTAGTCCGTGAACGCGGGCGTGCCGGGCGTGAAGCCGGCGCGCTGGACCACGGCGGCGGGCAGGACGTCCTGCGTGCGGCCGACGGTGCGTGTGCGTTCGTGGCGGAGGCCGAGATTGAAGCGCAGAGCCTGCCAGCGGGTGTTGGCCTCGACGTAGCCGGCATCGATCTGCTCCTTCAGCGCGCGGGCGCTGTAGAGCTCGTTGACGCGGTTGGCGGCGGCCGGCGTGAAGTAGGCTGGGTTGGAGACAAACAGATCGCGCGTCGCGTAGGGATCGGTGAGCGGAATGCCGATCGTGCCGATGTTGCCACCCACGCGGGCATCGTAGGCCGGGAGATTGCGGACGGGGAGAATCGTCGTGGGCGCAATCATCGACCCGGCGGCGCCGACATAGGTGTATTGCAGCGCGCCGTTTTTCTCGAGGTCATAGACGGCGAGCTTCGTCTTGCCGCCGGCCCCGAGCTGGATGGGAAGGCCGAGGAGCGTGATGGTTTTCTTCGCGTCGAGGTAGCCGACCCAGAGCTGGTTGGTCGCGGACTGGGGCGTGGCGCTGACGTTGTTGGTGAAGGCGTCGGCGCGGTTGTAGTTCGCCGGATCGTTCCACGGCAGGCCGCCGAGCTGGGTCATGTTCCAGTCGCCGTCGGTCGCGCTGGTGCGCGTGCCGCGCCAGCTCATGCGCGTGAGGCGGTGGGTGACGGCCTGAAAATAGCCCTCGGTGATTTGCTCGTAGGCGGTGCGGCTGCGCGAGTAGCCGCCGCCCAGCGTGAGGGTGAAGTCCCCGCGCTTGTAGTCGACGCGCGGGGTAAAGGTGAGGGTGGAGTTGAGCTTGTTGCGGCGCGACGTGGTGTATTGCACGCGGGTGTTGGCGTTGGCGGTCGCGAGCGCCGTGACGTCGGTGAGCGTGGAGGGGGCGGTGACTTGCGCGGGATTCACAAAGAACGCGATCTGGCGGAGATTGGTGCCGTCGTTGAAATGCGAGCCTGCGGTGCGGAGCGAGACGGAGAGGTTGGGCGAGAACTTGTAGTCGGTGGTGAGCGTGAGGGAGCCGCGGGTGGTGAGCTTGGGCGCGTCGCGAAACGCGATCTGGGTGAGCACAGGGCCGCGCGCGGCGTCGGCGTAGCTGAAGGTGTGCGTGACGCCGGCCTGCTCGGTGGCGACGGTGTTGGCGCCGAGCGAGAGGGCGATGCCGAGGCGCTGCCTGAACGCCTCGGCGTAGGTGAAGACAAAGGACGGGCGGACCTTGTAGTCGCTGCGGTCGTAGGGGCCGGGGGTGCGTTTGGCGGACCAGGAGTATTCGTTGCCGGTGAGGCTGAGCGTGGCGGTGATCTCGCGGCGCTTGCGGTCGAAGGCGGAGCGGCTGCGCATGTTGATGCGGCCGGCGGGCGAGTCCGCGTCCATGCTGGCGGTGGTGGTCTTGTTGATCTCGATGGCATCGGTGCCGACGATGCTGGCCTGCTCGAACTCGAACTGCCGCGAGTCCGCGCCGAACGAGGCGGAGGGCGCGCTCGCCATCGTCATGCCATCGACGCTCACCGAGGCGTAGCGCGGCTCCAATCCTCCGATCCGGGCGGCGCGCGCGTCGGAATCGACGTAGTCCATGACGACGCCGGGGAGATACTTGATGAACTCGCCGACGGTGCCGCCGGTGAGGTCGCCGAAATTGTCCGCCGAGACCACGCTCTTCACGTTGATGGCGGCGCGCTGCTCCATGATCGCCTTGGCGTTGCCCTCGCGTTCGGAGGAGACGACGAACTGGTCGAGCTTCACGACCGACGCGCCGACGGCGGGTTTCGCGCCTGCGGGCGTGAGTTCGAAGTCCCGCGTCGCGGCCTGCGCTGCGGCGAGTGTCAGCTGCGCGGTGGCGATCTCGTAGCCCGTGTAAGTGACGCGCAGCGTGACGGTGCCGACGGGCACACCGGAAAAGGAAAACGAGCCGTCGTCGGCGGAATAGGCGACGAGGTTGGTGCCCACGATGGCGACCTCGGCGTTCCGCACGTATTCCTGCGTGGCGGGGTTGAAGACGCGGCCGGCGACGGAGCCGGTGGCCCGGTCAGCGGGCGCGGTGTTCTGGGCGTGGGTGGCGAGGGTGGCCAGCCACAGTGCGACACAGGCGCGTAGCAGGGTGAGGGGAGTGTGCAGGGTCATGCGGAGTTAAGGTTGGTGGTGAACGACGTGGCGTCACGACTTGTATTTTGATGCAGGCCCGAGATCCCGTTGCACGAACCTTGGGGTGAGTGGATGTCCTGTCGTTCGTGGCGCCGGTTGACTTTTCAAGTGCCCGCGGTGGATTCAATTTTCTCGCGCGCCGTCCCCCGGCCGTGCCCCAACGCGAATCGTCATGAAGACTACCTCCTGCGTCCTGTCGTTCATCCTGTCCTGTCTAGCGCTGGCGATTGGCTCGGCGCCGGTCGGCCGCGCGGCGGAGCCTCCGCGGGGCGTCGTCATCGGCACGGTGCTCCACGCGGCGCGCGGCGAATATCTGTCCCACGCGGAAGTGCGCGTCGTCGGCACCGATCTCGCGGCGGTCACCGAGCGCGACGGCACCTACCGGATCGCCAATGTCCCCGCCGGCGCCCAGACGCTCGCCGTGAGCTACACCGGACTGCGGCCCGAGCGCGCCGCGGTCAACGTCGGCGCGGGCGAGACCGCGCGGCGCGATTTTGAGCTCACGCCCGCGCTCGCCGACGCCGGCGCGGGCGTGGAGAAGCTCGACGCCTTCGTCGTCCGCTCCGAGCGCGAGGGCAACGCCAAGGCCCTCATGGAGCAGCGCCGCTCGATGAATCTCACCAACAGCCTCTCGTCGGATGTCTTCGGCGACGTCGCCGAGGGCAGCGTCGGCGAATTTCTCAAGAACGTCCCCGGCGTCGACGTCGACTACGTCGGCCCCGACGCCCGCGGCCCGCGCCTCCGCGGCCTCGATCCGCAATACGTGGGCGTGAGCGTCGACGGCATGACGCTCGCCAGCGCCGACGGCTCGCAGGGGCTCGCGGGTGGCGCGCGTTCGTTCAGTTTCGATCAAGTCTCCGTCAACAGCCTCGACCGCATCGAGGTCAACTACACCACCGCCGCCGACCAAGACGCCGACTCGCCCGCCGGCACGATCAACCTGAAGACGAAGCGCGCCTTCGAGCGCAAGGGCCGCCGCCTCTCCTGGCAGGTCAACTTCATGGCCAACGGCGACAACTTCGACTGGCGCCGCAGCTACAGCCCGAGCGATGTGCGCACCCACAAGTTTCGCCCCGGTGCCATCCTCGAATATTCCGACGTCTTCTTCCGCAACCGTCTCGGCCTCGTGCTGAACATCAGCGAGTCCAACCAATACATCGTCCAGAGCCGCGTGGATCACACCTACAACGCCGCGACCACCACCACCCCCAACGACCCGCGCCCGCGGGTCCTCACCAACGTCACCGCGATTTCCAACCCGCGCTTCACCGAGCGTTTCACTCCCTCGCTCACCCTCGATTGGAAAGCCACGCCGTCCCTCGTCCTCTCCCTCAGCGCGATGTATAACTACTTCGACGCCTTCATCGACAACCGCACCGCCGCGTTCAGCGTGCCCGGCGGGCGCGCATCGGTGTCGGGCGACGGGTTGAATAACTTCACCTTCAACAACGCGCAGGTCGCGCTCTCCACCAACCACGAGCACAAATACGCGCAGACCCGCACCGTCACGCCCAAGTTCGAGTTCCGCCGCGGCGCCTGGCTCGTGGATGGCGGCCTGCACTACACCGTCTCGACCAACCAATACGTCGCCCTCCCGCGCGTCGGCCCGCAGACCCTGACGACCACCGCGCTCACCGGCCTCACGTTCCAGCTCCGCCGCTCCGCGCTCGACGACGTCGATTGGCAGATCACGCAGACCGGCGGCCGCGATCTCAGCGACTTGGCGAACTACACGAATCCGCGCCTCGCCGACGACATGCGTTTCGCCGAGCAGGAAGTTTATCAAGGGCAGGCCAACGTCCGCTGGACCGCGCCGTGGCGCCTGCCCACGTGGCTCAAGTTCGGCGGCAAGGCCACCGAGGACTACCACCGTTTCCGCAACCCCAACGCCGCGCTCACGTGGCGCTACGACGGACCCGGCGGCGGCACCACGGGGAGCTTTGCGAACCTCGCCTTTCCGGAAAACCGCTGGCGCCTCGAGAACGGCCTCAACGTCACTTCGCTCTCCGGCTCGCCGCCCGTGTTTCCCAATCGCCCCGGCATCGCGACGCTCTTCCGCGAGCAGCCCGCGCTGTTCACTCCTCTCGCGACGCCGGCGAATTTCTACACCGCCTTCATCAACAACGCGAGTTACATCAAGGAGACGCGCCTCGCCGGCTTCGGGCTCGCCAACGTCTGCCTCGGCCGCGTGCAGCTCCAGGGCGGCCTGCGCTGGGAGGAAAACGAGGTCGGCATCCGCGAGTTCCAGCAGCGCACCGCCGCCGCCGTGCGCGCCGCGGGCTTCGCCGTCACGCCCGCCACCGGCCGCGCGACCACGGTCGAGGGCCTCACCTACCAGTTCATGAGCCTGCCCAAGGTCGTGCGCACCTCGGCCTACGATAATTTCTTCCCCTCCCTCAGCGCCAAGCTGCACCTCAACGAAAACCTCCAGGCCCACCTCGGCTACAGCTCCACGCTCTCGCGTCCCGCCCTCGGCAATCTCGGCGGCGTGCTCGAGTTCAACGAGACCACGCTCATCGCCACCGTGCCCAACCCCGACCTGCTGCCCGAGCGGTCCAAGAATTTCTCCGGCCGGCTCGCGTATTACTTCGAGCCCGTCGGCAACCTCGCGCTCACGTTGTTTCAAAACGATATTTCCAACAGCGTCACGTCGCAGGAATTTCCCGCCTCGGCCTTCGGCTTCGAGGACGATCCGCTTTACTCCACCTATCGCTTCATCTCCACCGGCAACCGTCCCGGCACCCTCCGCGTGCGCGGCGGCACGATCGAATACAGCCAGGCGCTCTCGTTTCTCCCCGGCGTCCTCCGCGGCCTCAACGCCTCCGCCAGCTACACGCGCACCTACGCCAGCGCCCGCCGCGCCGCGATGGTCCCGCACATGATCAGCGGCACGCTCAGCTACCGCCACCGCGGCCTCACCTTCGGCGTCGCCGGCAAATGGACCGACCACACGCCGTTCTCCACGACCGGCGTCATTAACTATCGCAAGGCCCGCACGATGATCGACCTCAACGGCGGCTATCAGCTCACGGCGCGCACCGGTGTGTTTTTCCAGGTGAGAAATCTCTTCAACATCGCCGAATACCGCTACCAGGTCGATCCCACCTATCCGATCTCGGACACCCGCGTCGGCACCTTCTGGACCTTTGGCTTGAAGGGCGTGTTCTAAGCGCGGTGGTGGCGACGCGTCTGCCGCGATCGCGGTGGCGTTCGAGTGGGCGCTGGTGGCGGTGCAGGTCGCGCTGCTCGTGCTCGGCGAGTTTTCGCGGCGGCGCTGGGCGATCGCACTCTACGTCCGGGGCTCGTGATTGCGTTACTGCCGCTGATCGCGGTGGCGGGCGGGCGTTGGGGGCCGTTTCTCCTAGTGCGCCCGATCACGCTCGTGCCGATCGCGGGGAAAATGATCCGGCGGCTGGCGTATAAGCCGGAACGTTGCAGTCGGAATTCGTCTAGCTCTGCGAATGACCTGCTGGGAGGTGGGGCCGTTTCTCCGCAAGCGGCCTGAGTTGCAGCGTGCGCATCGCCCTGAAACTCAGGCCGGCTCGGAGAGCCAGCCCCACCCGCCGCAGATTTTCAACTGCATCGTTCCGGATAACACGCCGAGGGCTGGCCACCGCAACTATCGGACGGGCGGACGCGCGGATGGCAGCGGGGCGGTGAAACTCCCGCTGCCGATCAAAACGAATACGTGGTGGTGAACCGAACGTCGCGCGGGGCGACGAGATCGTAGCGGCTGTAGGCGAGGCCGCGCCCGCCGGGGAGCAACATGCCGTCGGGCGCGCCGGCGCCGGTCGCGATGCGGCCGGGGATGATGGCGGTGCGGTTGAGGAGATTGGAGATGTTGATCTGGAAACGCAGGCGGCCCTTCAGGCGCTCGATCGTGGTCGAGTAGGCGAGCATCGCCTCGACGGAGGAGATTTCCTTGCCGGTGATTTCGCGGCCGGCGGAGTCCGAGCCGATGATATTCGCGCTGCGCCAGTAGCCGCCGCCGCCGATCGTGAGGCCCTTGAGCCAGCCCGACTTGAAGTCGTAGGCGGTGAAGACGCTGGCCTTGTGCGGGCGCACGCCCCAGCGCTTTTCGTTTTCTTCCTTCGTGTCGCTGATCGTCTCGGTGAAGTTGAAGATCTCCTGCGCGACCGTGGTGCCGGCGGTGGCGGTGGGGAGGACCGAGGGATTGGCCGCGGGCGTCATGGCGCCGAGCTCGATCCATTTCGCGATCGTGCCGCCGGGCAGGTAGGCGCCGGGATCGATCACGTAGCGGCCGGCGGCGTCCTGCCGCACGCCTTGGACGAGGCGCACGCTGTCCGCGGCGGGCTTGAGGCCATACCAGGCGACCATCTCGTTGCCGAGGCGCGTGCGGAGCGCGTCGGTGTAGGAGTAGTTGAGCAACAGCCGCCACTGGCGCGTGAGGTTGGCGGTGATGCGCGCCTCGTAGCCGCTCGACATGAAGTCGGACGAGATGGCGTTGGCCGGCGGCGTGTAGGCGCGGTAGATCGCGGCCCAGTCCGCGGCGGAGATCGGGCGGCCTGCGCCGGTGAGCACAGTGGCGAAGGCGTCCATCACGCGCGTGTTGAGGCCTGGCGCGCCGGAGATGCCGCCGGAGGTGATGCGGCCCTGCTCCTCGGCGTCGAAGCGCACGAGGCGCGCGCTCAGCCGGCCGCCGAGCAGGTCGAGGCCGATGCCGTAGTCCTCGCCGCGGCCGTGCGAGAGCGGCGCGAGGTTGCCGAGGGGAAACACCGTGCGCGCGAGCGGCGGCACGCCGACGTTCGACGACTTGTTCGCGATGAGCGAAAACCAGTCGGTGACGTG
>JANOCA010000419.1:0-2063 GCA_031411915.1 Opitutaceae bacterium | reverse complement strand
CCGATCGCCCTGCGCCGGCGCTTGAGCTATCTCGTGGAGAACAAACGTGTCGTCACGCTCGTCGAGTCGCCGCAGTTCGGCTCCGTCGCGGTCATCGAGGTGGGCGCGACGAATGTCGGCAGCATCCAGCAGAGCTTCATGACCGGCCGCGCCGTGGCGAAGGGCGACGAGAAGGGCCTCTTCGCCTTCGGCGGCTCGTGCGTCATCACGGTGTTTCAGCGCGGGCGGATCCGCTTTGACGCGGACGTGGTCGAGCAAAGCGCGCAGCACGTGGAGACGTTTGCCAAGATGGGCGAGCGGCTGGGGATTGCGCCGTGAAGCCTTTGTCCCCAACCGAACTCACCATGGATAGCACGGATCGACACGGGCAGGAACCCAAGCAAAGCCTTGCCGTTTTTTATCCGTGTTCATCCGTGAAATCCGTGGTCAAAGGCTTTTCCCTTTTCGCCCTCGCTGCATGCGCCTTCGCCGCGGAGCCGACCTTCCGTTTCGCCGAGGCCACGATTGACGGTCTCCAGGCGCGCATGGCCGCCGGCACACTCACGGCGCGCGAACTCACCGCCGCCTACCTCGAGCGCATCGCGCAAATCGATCGAGCCGGGCCGAAGCTCAACTCGATCATCGAGCTGAACCCGGAAGCGCTGGCGACCGCGGAGACACTCGACGCCGAGCGCAAGGCCGGCCGCGTGCGCGGGCCGCTCCACGGGATGCCGGTTCTGCTCAAGGACAACATCGCTACGGCCGACCGCATGGAGACGACCGCCGGCTCGCTCGCGCTCGTCGGCCTCAAGCCGACGCGCGACGCTCACCTCGTCGCGCGCCTGCGCGAGGCGGGCGCGGTCATCCTCGGGAAAACCAATCTGAGCGAGTGGGCCAACTTTCGCGGCGAGCGCTCGGTGAGCGGCTGGAGCGGGCGGGGCGGGCAGACGCTCAACCCCTACGCGCTCGATCGCACACCCTCCGGCTCCAGCTCGGGCTCCGCCGTCGCCGTGGCGGCCAACCTCTGCGTCGCCGCCATCGGCACGGAGACCAACGGGTCGATCCTCTCCCCCGCCGCGGCCAACGGCATCGTGGGCCTCAAGCCCACGGTCGGCGCGGTGAGCCGCAGCGGCGTGATCCCAATCGCCGCGAGCTTCGACACCGCGGGACCGATGACGCGCACCGTGCGCGACGCCGCGCTCGTGCTGGCTGCGCTCGCTGGCGTTGATCCGCGCGACGACGCGACGCGCGAATTGCCGCCCCCGCTCGCGCCGGAGTGGGGGAAACCGCTTTCCGCCAGCGCACTTCGCGGCGCCCGGATCGGCGTGGTGCGCAATGCCGGCCTGCGGCCCGCGCTCGAGACGGCCTTCACGTCCGCGGTCGCGACGATCCGTGCCGCGGGCGCCGAGGTGATCGACCTCGGCGAGTTTCCTGGTCTCGCGGCCGCCGGCACGCCGCGCATCGAGGTCATGCTCTGGGAAATGAAGGCGGGCATCAACGCTTACCTCCGCGAACTCGGCCCTGCGTCTCCGATGAAAACCCTCGCCGACGTCATCCGCTTCAACGACGAGAACCGGTCCCGCGAGCTGCCGCTCTTCGGCCAGCAGTTTTTCACCCGCGCACAGGCCAAGGGCCCGCTCACCGAAGCCGCCTACCTTGCCGCGCTCGAAACCTGCCGCCGCATCGCGCGCACGGAGGGCATCGATGCGCTCACCGCGAAGCACCGCCTCGACGCCTTCGTCGCCGTCGGTTCCGCCGCGTCGCTGCTCACGCCGCTGCGCGACGGAGCGAGCGATCCGGTGTTCGGCGGACGCGGCCCCAACGGTGGTGGCGCAGTGGCCGCCGCCGCGATGGCCGGCTACCCGAGCCTGACCGTGCCGATGGCGCAGGTCGCGGGGCTGCCGGTGGGCCTGATTTTCTTCGGCGAGGCGTGGAGCGAGGCGCGGTTGCTCGCGCTCGCCGCGGATTTCGAAACGCGCACCCGCGCGCGGTGTGAACCAAGTTTTCCCGCGACGATCCCTTCGCCGTAGGAGTCGCGACCAACCGCCGGCTTGCGCCCGCGTCGCCCGTGCCCTGACCATGCG
>JANOCA010000418.1:0-7277 GCA_031411915.1 Opitutaceae bacterium | reverse complement strand
GGCTGGTCGTGCAGAAAAACAAACCCAAGCTCGTCGCCCTCACCGCCGTCATGCGCAAACTCATCGAACTGCTCAACCGCCTCCTCGCCGACCCCAACTTTGTCCTTGCCCACTAGACACCGTTGCTCCGAGCCGGCCTGGACTGCAGGGCGATTCGCCGGCTGGAACCCAGGCCGCTTGCGGAGAAGCGGCCCGACCTCTTGCAATCCAACTTCACGGGCCGTGGTCGATAAGGCGGGATGCCGGACCTGAAGCCCGATCCATAATTTGGCTGGCGCGCGCCGGGCCGCGTCGCAGGTTCACCCCATGCTCAGGCTTCTCTTTCTCGGCGACATCGTCGGCCGGCCCGGTCGCGACATTCTCGCGAAAAAAATGCCGCGGCTGCGGGTCGAGCGGGGCATCGACTTTGTGATTGTCAACGGCGAGAACGCCGCCGCCGGTGCCGGCATCACTGGGGCGATTGCCAAGTCCATCCTCGGGTGCGGCGTGGATGCCATCACGCTCGGCGATCACGTCTGGGACCAGCGCGGGTGGGAAAGCGAGATCGCCGAGATTGAGCACGTGTGCCGCCCGGCCAACTTGCCACTGTCAAACCCCGGCTGGGATCACCTCATCATCGAGCAACGCGGCTTCCGCGTGGCGGTGTTCACCGTGATCGGGCGCACGTTCATGGGGATCAAGGCCGACTGCCCGTTCCTCACGGCCGATCGCATGGTCGCGCAGCTCAAGGCGCAGGCCGACGCGATCATCGTGGAGATCCATGGCGAGGCCACGTCGGAGAAACTCGCGCTCGGCTGGCACCTCGACGGCCGGGTGACCGCCGTGCTCGGCACGCACACGCACGTGCCCACGGCCGACGCGATGATCTTGCCCAAGGGCACCGCCTTCATGTGCGACCTCGGGATGACCGGGCCCTATGCGGGCGTCATCGGGCGCGAAGTCGGGCCGGTGGTGTCCAAGTTTCTCGATGGGATGCCGCGCCGTTTCGAGGTGGCGACGGGAGACGTGCGGATGTCGGGCGCGCTGATTGAAATCAACGCCTCGAGCGCCAACGCGCAGAAGATCGAGCTCTTTACGGAGCGCGAGTAGGTCGTAGCGCGAGTCCCGCCGGCGCGGGTCTCGGGCTACATCAAACCGTCCCTGCTCTCCCGAGCAGGGCTACGCTAAACTCAGCTCCGCACCACGCCCGCTTCCTCGTAGACGCCGAGGTGGCGGAAACGCTCGTAGCGGGTCGCGAGGAGCTTGTCGGTGTCGAGCGCGCGCAGATCGTTGAGATGTTTTTGCAGCGCGTATTTCAGGGCGCCGGCGGCCTGCGCCGGATCGTGGTGCGCGCCGCCGGACGGCTCGGGGACCACTTCGTCGACGACCCCAAGTTTCTCCAAGTGATCGGCGCTGACCTTCAGCGCCTCGGCGGCGAGTGGCGCGGCGGCGTTGTCCTTCCACAGGATCGAGGCGCAACCCTCGGGCGAGATCACGGAGTAGTAGCTGTTCTCGAAAATGAGGACGCGATCCGTGACGCCAATGCCGAGCGCGCCGCCGGAGCCGCCCTCGCCGACAACCACCGAGATCGAGGGCGTGCGGAGCAGCGCCATCTCGCGGAGATTGACGGCTATCGCCTCGGAGACGTGGCGGGCCTCGGACTCGATGCCGGGGAACGCGCCGGGCGTGTCGATGAAGGTGATAAGCGGAATCCGGAATTTCTCGGCCATGCGCATCAGGCGAAGCGCCTTCCGGTAACCCTCGGGCTGCGGCATGCCGAAATTGCGGAGGATCCTTTCCTTCGGGTCGCGGCCCTTTTGCTGCGCAACGATCATGACGGCGTCGCCGTTGAAGAATGCGGTGCCGCCGATGAGAGCCTGGTCGTCCTTGAACTGGCGGTCGCCGTGCAGTTCCTGGAAGTCCTCGAAGAGCAGGCGCACGTAGTCGAGCGCGTAGGGCCGGCGCGGGTGGCGCGCGATCTGGACCTTCTGCCACGGGGTGAGGCGCGAGTAGATCTCGCGGCGAGTGGCCTCGATCTTCTTCTCGATGGCGCGCGTCTCCGTCGTGAGATCGACATTCGTTTCGATGGAGCGCTGGCGCAGCTCGTCGAGCTGGCGCGCGAGTTCACGCAGTGGTTTCTCGAACTCGAGGACGTAGGCCGGGGATTCCATGTGAAGTGCGGCGGAGGCTACGGGTGGGCGCGGAGCGCTGTCAACGGGTGGAGCGTGGTCGCTTGAAGGCGCGGCGCCAACGGAGGGATTCCCATCCAAAGGCGCCTTCCCGATATCCGTGACCGTCTGCACGATCACGACGGCGCGTGTCGCCCCCACGGGACGGGAGGCGATAGCCCAGGGCAACGCCCTGGGAAACTGGGTTGGGGAAAGCCCAAGCCCTGAAAGGGCGTGATTCTGGTCTCGCCCTTTCAGGGCTGTGATTTTCGCACTCCAAATTCCCGCGGCGTTGCCCCGGGCTATCAACGAGTGCCCCTTCAGGGCACAAGCCGCGGCATGGGTGCGAGAAACAGAGCTGCGTCCATCGGCCTCACGGCTCCCGGCCAAACCGCCGCCGAAACTCCGCCGCGAGATCGGCTGCGATCGCCGCCATCACGCGCGGCTGGGTGCGCACGCGGCCCAGCCATTCCCGCGCCGCCGCTTCGTCGCCATTGCTGATCGCGTGAAGCGCGAGCGTGGTGAGGGCCCCCGGATGATCCGGCTCGGCCGCGATCGCGCGCTTGAGCGCGGCGACGCCTTCAGCCACGCGCTCGAGGCGGAAATACGCGCCCGCGAGCTTCACCGCGGTGTCGGCATCGTCGGGCCGCGCGCGCAGGGAGCGTTCAAAAATCTCCGCGGCCTCGGCGTGCCGCCCCGCCGCGGCGGCCCGTCGCGCCTGCTCGGCGAGCAGCGCGCCGGAGGCCGGGTTTCGCGCAAGCCCGGCCGCGAGCGCCTGTGCGGCCGCGGCCTCGTTGCGCGCGGCGCCGTGCAGTTCGACGAGGCGGAGCCAACCGTCGGAAAAATCCGGGGCCACGCGCACGCACGCCTCGAAGGCCGCGCGCGCCGCCGCGGCGTCGCGGCGCTGCAGCGCGAACATGCCGGCCTGGAAATGCGCCGGTGCATTGCCGGGCTCGATCCGCAGGGCCTGTTCGATTAGCCGCTGCGCGCGCGCCGCGTCGCCCGCGTGGTCGGCGAAGCCGGCGGCGACGGTCAGCCGGTAGGCGTCGAGACAGTCCTCCATGATTTCATCCACCCACGGGTCCGCGGGATCGTGGAACGCGCCGCTCGCCTTCACCCGCGCCCGCAACGCGGCGGCGCGCGCGAGGTCCCCTGACTGCTCGCACACCGTGGCCAGCAGGTCCGCCCCGATGCGCCCGCCGCTCGCCGCCGCGGCTCGCTCCAGTTTTTCCCGGGCCGCCGCCATGCGTCCCGCCGCGAGGTCCAGCCGCGCGAGGCCGGCGAGGGCGAAGGCGTTTTCCTTCTCCCGGGCGAGCACGGCGGCGTAGGCGGCGTCGGCTTCGGCGGCGCGGTTGAGCTTCAGTTGCACGTCGCCTAGGCGAATTCGCGCCGGCGTGTAATCGGGCGCGAGGCGCAGCGTGCGCTCCCACAGCGTTGCCGCATCCTCGAGCCGCCCCGCGCCCGCGTAGATCGTGGCGAGGCGGTGCGGCCATTTCGCGTTGCGCGGCTCGGCTTGCGCGAGGCCGCGGTAGCACTGCGCGGCCTCGGGAAGGAAACCGTTGGCGTGGTAGAGCTGGCCTAGCGCGGCGAGCCCGGCGACGCGGCGTTGCGCCGCCTGCTCCGCGCCGGCGACCCGCTCCGCCAGCTCGCCCGCGAGCGCGGGCCGGGCCGGGAGATGGGCGCGCAGCATCTCGCGCTGTGTGTGCCCGTGCCAGAACCAGAGCGCGGCGGCGATCGCGAGCACGGTGCCGGCGGCGAATAACACTGGGCGCGACACCTTCACGGCAGAAGCCCGCTTGCGGGCGATGGCCTTGGAGTGGCACGGGCGTCTCTGCCCGCCGGTTGAGATCGTGCGCGTAAATCTCGGCGGGCAAGGACGCCCGCCGCTACCCCATCGCCTGTCAGCAGGCTCGTGCCGATTGCAGTGCGATTAGTGCGTATCCGTTTCATGGCATCGCCCTGCTCCACAGCGTCAGCCGGCTCATGTCGCGATACGGCGGGTAGGCATGGAATGCGCCCGTCACCAGCGCGGGCCTTCCGTCGCCGCCAAAATCCGCCGCGTCGATTGTGAGCAAGTGCGTCGGCCGGTGCGCGAGGATGTGCGGCGTGAAGTTCTGTTTCCCGTCGTTGCGATACCACACCACCGAGACCGCGCCGGGCTTGGCCCACTCGTTGAATGCGCTCAGCGCCACGACATCCGTCGCCCCGTCGCCATCGAGATCAACCCCGAGTGGCGCATAAGCGCCCGGCAGATCGGCAATGCGGTGAAACTGGAATTTACCCCCGCCGCGATTCTCCAGCCATTGCACGCCGTGCCACGGGCGCGGCCCGGGCTGCGGGGTCGGGCCGAAGCCGTCGCCGTTGGTGAACAGCAGGTCGGGCTTCCCGTCGCGGTTGAGATCCGCGATGCGCAGCCCGCTGCTGGCGAAGTCCTCGTTCGTCGAACCGAAGATCACCTTGCCGGCGAATTTGCCGCGACCGTCGTTCGTGAAGAGGTGGATTTCCTCCCACTGCTGCGAGACGAGCGCCGCGATGTCGGGGTGCCCGTCGCCGGTGAAATCCGCGATGCACACGTTGACGGTGCCGGAGAGGTTCAGGAGGTTGCGGCTTTCGAATTTCCAGGCGCCGAGGTTTTTCATCCAGCGAATCTCCCCCTGGTCGTAGCCGAACTGCCCGACGACGAGATCGAGCTTCCCGTCGCCGTCGAGATCGGCGGCCTGCACGTCGGCCACGCGCGCGACACGATCGAGCAGCGTCCGCTTGGAGAAATTCTGCCGCCCGTCGTTCTCGAGCACGATGACGGCGCCGATGCGGTCGTTGTTCGGAAAAATCTGCCCGAGGCTCGCGACCAACAGATCGAGGTCGCCGTCGCCATCGAGATCGACGGCCTCGACGTGGACGGGCGAGGGGATGCCGGCGGCGACGACGCTTTCCTCAAAGCGCCCCGGCGCGACCTGCCGCAGCCACGAGACGAGGTTGGACCGCGCATCGCACGCGAGGACATCGATCCGCCCATCGCGGTCGAGGTCCGCGGCGCGCAGGTGCGCGATCCACGGCTGGCCCTCGACGGGCGCGCCGATGGGTTGCGGGCGGAAAAGCGCCGTCGCATCGACCGGAGCGACGCGGGCCGCGAGCGGCGGCGGGAGATCGTCCGGTTTCGAGCATCCCGCGAGGGCGAGCGCCATCGCGGCGCAGCCGATCCGCGCGATCATTTTTTAGCGAGCAGGCCGCGGCGCGCGAGCCACTCCGTGGCGCGGGCGGGCCAGCTGGTGACGGGCAGCTCGGGCACGGGGCGCAAGCCGTAGCCGTGGCCGCCCGAGTCGTAGACATGCACCTCGGCCGAGCCGCCCAGCTTCTTCACCTCGGCGGCGAGCAGGAGCGTGTTCTGCACGGGCACGCCATCGTCGAAGGCGTGGACGAAAAACATCGGCGGCGGGTTCTTCGGCAGCGGCACGGGCGATTTGAACTCCGTCTGCCCGCGCTCGACGAAACCGGCGGTGTAGATCAACAGCGCGAAGTCCGGCCGGCACGGCAGTGTGTCCGCGCGATCAATCGCGGCGTATTTCCGCTCCTCGCCAAGCAGCGCGGCATAGGCGGCGGTGACGCCGCCGGCGCTGAAGCCGAGGAGGCCGATGCGTTGCGCGTCGAGGCCCCACGCGGCGGCGTTGGCGCGCACGAGGCCCACCGCGCGCTGCGCGTCCTGCACCGGAGCGAGCCAGCGTTGCTGCGGATCGCGGGCGGGCACGCGGTATTTGAGCACGATGCCGGTCACGCCGATCGAGTTGAGCCACGCCGCGACCTCGGTGCCCTCGAGATCGTAGGCGAGGATGCTGAAGCCGCCGCCGGGGCAGATCACAACGGCCGCGCCCGTGTCCTTTTCTTTGGCTGGCCGGTAAACCGCGAGCTGCGGCGTGGAGACGTTGCCGAGCTTGATGATGCGTCGGCCGGCGATGAGCCTGTCGGAGTCCTTGGTCTGGTCAGCCTCGGGCGGGAGGGCCTTGGACTCGCCGGGCGGGGTGCCCGGCCAGACATTGAGGACGAGCGGGGCAGCGGCGTGGAGCGGGCCGCAGGCGAGGAGGGCAAGGGCGAGCAGCGGGGTTTTCATGGGGTGGGTTTGAGCAGGGGCCAGATCACAGGAATCACGATCATCGCGACGATGAAGCAGAGGATGTTCAGCGGCACGCCCACCTTCACGAAGTCGCGGAATTTATAGCCACCGATGCCGTAGATGTAGGTGTTGGTCTGGTAGCCGATGGGCGTGGCGAACGCCGCGCTCGCGGCGATAATCACCGCGATCACGAACGGACGCGCGGCGAGGCCCGCCTCGCTCGCGATGCCGAGCGCGATCGGCACCATGAGCGCCGCGACCGCGTTGTTGGAGAGGATTTCGGTGAGCACCATCGTGACGAGATAGATGCAGGCCAGCATCACGAGCGGCTTGTGTGGCGCCGCCACGAGATGGTCGACGCCGGTGACGACGTTCTGCGCGAGCCAGAGCGCGGCCCCGGTCCGCTCCATCGCGAGGCCGACGGCGAGCATGCCAAAAATCACGAAGAGCATTTCCCACTCAATCGATTCGTAGGCTTCCTTGGGTTTGATGCAGCCGGTCAGGCACAGGAACACCGCGCCCGCGATGGCGCCCAAGTGAATCGGGATCACGTCGAATGTCTCGCCGAGCACCACGCCGGCGATGGTCGCGAGCACGAGCGGGATGCGCTTGTGCAGGGACCACGAGGGCAGGGGCGGCTTGTCGAAAAGGATGATGTCGTCGCCAGCGCGCAGGCCGTTGCGCGCCTGGTCGGTGCCCATCATCAGGAGAATGTCGCCCATCTGGAGCGGGATCGTCTCCAGTTTGTCGCGGACGTTTTGCCCCGCGCGATGGATGGCGAGCACCACGACGCGGAAGCGCTGGCGGAAATTCAGCTCGTTCACGCTCTGCCCGATGATTTCCGAGTTGGGGGCGACGGCGCCCTCAAACACCACGCTCTCGTGCGAGGCGATTTGCTCGAGGCCCGCCTCGGCCGTGAAGTCGAAGCCCGGCGTCGCCCGGGCATGGGCGACGCCCGAGGGCCGGCACGCGATCACGAGGCGGTCGCCCTCCTCCAGCGGCGTGATCGCCGAGTCGACATC
>JANOCA010000417.1:0-9897 GCA_031411915.1 Opitutaceae bacterium | reverse complement strand
CGGCCAACGCCGTCGCTCCCGCCGCCGCTGCCCGCGGCGCCGCCGGCCGGGCCGGTCGCGCGGGTGGCCGCGGTCCGGGCAACCCACCTCCGCCCAACGCCCGCCCCGCTCCCCTCGTCGAGGGGGCGCTGCTCGACATCTCCTACTACACGCCTGTCACGCTCGCCGCGAAGCACCGCGTCGAGCATCCCGGCAAATACCAGGTCGTCTTCGAGGCCCGCACCCTCGAGCGCTACGTCGACAATCTTTTCGATCTCAACCGCGCGGTCATCACCTTCAAGGTCGATGGCGAGGTCATCCACCAGCAGGACTTCCAGCGCGAGGGCGACAAGCGGTTCGAGTTCACGGCGGAGCGCGAGTGGACGGCCGGGGAGCACGAGTTCTCCGTCGAGGTCCAGCCTCGGCTGCCTTACCAGACGCAGTGGCGCAATCTCCGCCTCCGCTTCAGCGGCGTGACTGTGCGCGGTCCGCTCGAGGATAAACATTGGGTCAAGCCCGCGGGCTACGACAAAATCTTCCCGCGCGATCCGCCGGTCGCCGCGGCGGAACGCCGCGCCTACGCCCGCGAAGTGCTCGGTTCGTTTGCCTCGCGCGCCTACCGCCGTCCGATCGACGCCGGCTCGCTCGACCGTCTCGTGGGCATGGCCGAGGGCATCTATTCCGCGCCGCGCGCGACGTTTGAGTCGGGCATCGCGCAGGCGATGGTGGCCGTGCTCGCCTCCCCGCGATTCCTGTTCCGCGAGGAGGACGTCGAGCCGTTGCGCCGCGGCGAGAAGCATCCGCGCGTGGACGAGTTCGCGCTCGCGACGCGCCTTTCCTATTTCCTCTGGTCCTCGCCGCCCGATGCCGAGCTCACGCGCCTCGCCGCCGCCGGCCAGCTCCGCGCCAACCTGACCGCCCAGCTCCAGCGCCTGCTGGCGTCGCCGCGCGCGGATGAGCTGGTGCGCAACTTCACCGGCCAGTGGCTCGAGGCGCGCGACATCGCCACCGTGCCGATCACGCCGCTCGATGTCTTCCTCCGCGACAATCCGAACCCTGAATTTGAGCAGGCCCGCGAACTGTTCCGCCGCGGCGGCGGCTTCGGAGGCGCCAGCCGGCGCGGCACCACCACCCGCACGCCGGAGCAGGAGGAGGAACTGGCCAAGGCCCGCACCGTGTTCTTCGAGTTCAACCGTCTCCCGAAGCCCGATCTCACCGAGGGCCTGCGCCGCGCCATGCGCGACGAGACGGAGATGACGTTTGCCCACGTCCTCCGCGAGGATCGCCCGGTCCTGGAGCTGCTCAAGGCCGACTACACCTTCCTCAACGAGGACCTCGCCAAGCACTACGCCATCGAGGGCGTGGAAGGCCGCCGCATGCGGAAGGTCAGCCTCGCGGCCGACAGCCCGCGTGGCGGTGTGCTCACGCAGGGCACCGTGCTCGCCGTAACCTCGAACCCCACCCGCACCTCTCCGGTGAAGCGCGGGGTCTTCATCCTCGAGGCCATCCTGGGCGCGCCGCCCCCGCCGCCGCCGCCGAACATCCCCGCGCTCGAGGACGCTGCTTCGCCCGCGGAACTCTCCAAGCTCAACTTGCGCGAGACCCTCGCCCTGCACGCCAAGGAGCCGTTGTGCGCCTCGTGCCACCTGCGCATGGACCCGATCGGTCTGGCGCTGGAGAATTTCAACGCCATGGGCATGTGGCGCAACGCCGACTCCGGCCACGCCGTCGAGCCCGCCGGAAAACTGATCACCGGGGAGAGCTTCACCAATATCCGCGAGCTGAAGGACGTCCTCGTCACCCAGCGCGCGCGCGATTTCTACTACTGCCTGACCGAGAAGATGCTCACCTATGCGCTGGGGCGCGGCGTCGAGCACTACGATTCCGACACGCTGGATGCGCTCGTGGCCAGGCTGGAGGCTGCGGGCGGCCGCCCTTCGGCGCTCTTGCAGGGCATCGTGGAATCGGCTCCATTCCAGCAGCGGCGCGCCAAGCCCGCAGCCCTCGCCCTTCAGGACTCGCGGCCCCCCACCCCCGCCCCGTAGTCCAATCCCCGCCCCACTTTTCTTCAGCCTCATTCCACTCCAAAGCCGCGTCATGAAGACTCCCGCCTACACCCCGTTTTCCGCCGAGATGAACCGCCGCCACTTCCTCCGCGGACTCGGAGCGTGCATCGCGCTGCCGGCGTTCGCCTCGTTCGGTTCCTCGCGGCTGCTGGCCGACACCGGCGGAGCCGCCAAGCTCGCCACCACCGCGACCGGCGCACCGCTGCGCACGGCGTTCGTGTTCTTCCCCAACGGCGCGATTCCCGGCGCGTGGTGGCCCGAGGGCGGCGAGAAGGACTTCAAATTCAACGCCACGCTCTCCCCGCTCGAGGCCATGCGCAAAAACCTCCAGGTCGTGAGCGGCCTTGACCACGCCAACGCGGTCGGCGGGGCCGACGGCGGCGGCGACCACGCGCGCGGCAACAGCGTCTTCCTCACCGGCGTGCGCCTCAACAAGAGCGCCACTGATATCCGCGCCGGCATCTCCATCGATCAGGTGATCGCCAACCAGGTCGGCCACCTCACGCGCCTGCCCTCCCTCGAGCTCACTTGCGACGCCACGCGCAAATCCGCCGGTTGCGACTCCGGATACTCCTGCGCCTACCAATACAACATCGCCTGGGCCAACTCCTCCACGCCCGTCACCCCGGAAAACAATCCCCGCCTCGTCTTCGAGCGCCTCTTCGGCGCGGGCGCCCACGGCGAACGCGCCGCCAACGCCCAGCGCCGCGTCGCCGCCCGCCGCTCGGTGCTGGATTTCGTGATGGACGACGCCCGCCGCATGTCCGGCCGCCTCGACACCGCCGATCGCGACAAGCTCGATCAATATCTCACCGGCATCCGCTCGATCGAAGCCCGCGTCCAGCAGGCAGAGAAATTCGGCCCCAACATCGATCCGGACCGCTCCACGCCCGCCGGCATCCCCACCTCTCACGCGGACTACGTCGACCTGATGTATGACATGATGGTGCTCGCGTTTCAGACCGACACGACCCGCGTCTCGACCTTCCTCCTCGGTCACGACGGCGACAACCGCTCGTTCGGCCAGATCGGCATCGCCGAGGGTCACCACGACCTCACGCATCACCAGAACAACGAGGAGCGCATGGCGAAGGTCGCCCTGATCGACAAATGGTATGTCGAGCGCTTCGCCGCCTTCCTCCGGAAGATGGAAGCCACCAAGGATGTCGACGGCCGCTCCCTCCTGCACAACTCCCGCATCGTCTACGGCAGCGGCAACGCCGACGGCAACCGCCACTCGCACGACAATCTCCCGGTTGTGCTCGCCGGCGGCGGCGGCGGCCTGCTCACGCCCGGACGCTACGTGAAGCACGAGGGCAAGCCCATGAGCAACCTGTTCCTCAGCCTCGCCGATCAGGTCGGCGTGAAGGGCTTGGAGCGCTTCGGCGACTCGACCGGCCGCTTGGGCAACGTCTAGTTTCCGTTTTCCCATCCATCCCGCGCGGTCCCACAGCCCGCGCAGGATGAGTGTCCCTGTGACAACCCCTACCCCACCCGCCCTAACCCCTGCATTTCTTCTGCGCTCTGCAGACACGGCAAGTTCTCGCACTGTTCGCATTGTTTTCCGGTCTGCCCGGCAAACCCGCGGATTCCCCTGTCCGGCGATAGGTGCATGATCCCTTCCGTGCCCCGGCGCCGCGCGCCTCCCTGCGCGAGCCAAGTCAGTTTCCCCCATGCCCCACCCCCACCTGCCACGCCTTGTTGTCATAACTGCGCTCTGCGCCTTCGCCCACGCGACCATCCTCCGCGCCCAAACTGCTCCGGCGGCTCCCGCCAGCCGGCCCGCCACCCCCGGCGGCGAAACAATCACGCTCACCCCCTTCGAGGTCAGCACTGAAAAGGATCGCGGCTACTTCGGCGGCAACACCCTCGCCGGCGGCCGGGCCGACACGCCCCTCCGCATCACCCCGGCCTCAATCTCGGTGATGACAAAGGAATTTCTCGAGGACTTCGATCTGACCGACATGAACCAGGCCTTGGCCTGGACCGTGGGCGCCGACGCTCCCACCGGCGGTGAGTCGGGCGCCTTCGGCGGCAATCGCTTCCAAACGAGTTTCCGCGGCGTCGATGGCAACGGCAATTTCCCCGTGCGCAACGGCTCCATCAACTACTACGTCGCCGACTCCTACAATTCCGAGCGTTACGATTTCTCCCGCGGCCCCAACGCCGCGCTGTTCGGCGACGGCGGCCCCGGCGGCCTCCAGGGCAGCTCGAGCAAGCAGGCCCGCCTGAGGTCACAGTTCACCACGGCCTCGGCCCGCATCGACAGTTTCGGCGGCTACCGGGCGACCTTGGATACCAACTACGGCACCGATCGGCTGGCCATCCGGATGAACCTCCTGCACCAGAACATCAAGGCCTACCAGGACGGCACCAGCAACAAGCAGAACGGCCTCACGGTCGCACTCACCTACAAGATTACCGGCAACACCCAGTTCCGCGCCGAGGTGCAGCGCGACGCCGAGAGGAACGTCGCCTACCGCCGCACCTACGGCGAGCAGGCCTCGCGCTGGGATCGCACCACCGTGAACACCAACAACACCGCGATCGCCAGCTTCGCCAACTTCGGCCTCACGCAGATCAGCGCAACGCAGGATTACCAAGTCTGGAACTTCGGCACCAACAGCCTCCTCAACTATCGCGGAAACCAATACGCCTCCGTCGGCCTGGGTTACCAGATTCCGTGGGAAGGCCGCTCCGATCTTCCAAATTTCCGCCCGGGCGTTTCGAAGGAGTTCTTCCTCGGGCCGGCGGATGCCGTCATCAACCGCGATTTCAACGCGCAGTCCTACTGGCTGGATCACCGCTTTTCGCAGGACCTCTACGTGCAGATCGGCCTCGTGAAGAATGATGGCGATCCCCACTACGAAAACACCGACCAGCTGCCCGGCGACTACCGCATCGACGTCAACCAGCTCCTCCCGAACGGCCAGGCCAACCCGAATTTCGGGAAAGCCTACTCGGACTTCGGGCAGAATTTCCAATACCAGCAGGACCGGGTTCGCGAATACAAGGTCGCCGGCACCTACAAATTCGCCCTGCCGCGCTTCTTCGATTTCAAGCAGCGTTTCAGCATCAACGCCGGCTGGCGGCGCACGACCTTCGAAGCCAAGGCCTCCTCGTGGCGCTGGTCCAACAACCCCGCGGCCGCGGACGCCAACAACGCCATGAACCAGCTCCGTTACCGCATCTATTGGGACAATCCCCGCCCGCGCCTCAGCGGCTTCACCCCGCCGAGTGTCCCCGGCGTCAACTGGGCTTTCGTCGAGACGGGTGGCAACATCAACCAGCGCACCATCACCTATGGGCAGCTTGTCTCGCAGAGCACCTTCTTCGGCGAGCGCCTCGCGCTCACGGGCAGTGTGCGCCGCGACCGCGTGCACGGCGATTTTCTCAACCGCATCGGCAACGATCCGGTCACGTATCGGAATATCGGCGGCTTCGAGACCTTCGGCGGCTCCAACGTCTTCGTCCCCGGCCTGCACCGCAAGCGGCAGATTTGGCAGACGAGCCCCAGCGGCGGCCTCGTCGCCTATCCTTTCATCGGCATGAGCCGCCTGCTCGCGCCGCTCGGCTTCGTGGCCAACTACTCCTCGAACTTCGCGCAGATCGCCAATGCGACCATCCCGCTCATCTCCGAGGACAACCCGCCCCTCACCCGCTCGACCACCAAGGACATCGGCCTGCGCTACGCGATGGGCGACGGCATCGCGTATGTGACGCTGACCAAATACAACACCACGCAGACGGACCAGCTCAGCACCTGGGGCGGTCGGGGCGATTGGCAGAACCTCTACAACAACCTCGGGTTTACCGACACGCGCTTCGTCACGGGCGCGGGCTTCAACTTCCAGGACGTCGCCTCCCGCAAGCTCGAAGGCTGGGAAGCCGAGATCACCGCGAACCCCACGCGGAACATCACGCTCACGGCCAACTACTCGCACCCGATCGTTTACACCGTGTTCGAGAGTCGCGACCGCCGGGCGTTCTTCGAAGCCAATCGCGCCTACTACGACCGCGCCGGCCAGGCGACGACGGGCGCGGTGGTCGAGGGGAAGGCCATCCTCGCCCCGGATCAGATTCGGCAGGCCGTGCAGAATATCGAGAACAGCCTCAACGGGTCCACGCCCGGCACGCTCGGCAACAACCTCGAGCGCCATCGCGTGAATCTCGCCGGTTCCTATCGGTTCACCGAAGGTCGTTTCAAGGGCCTCGGCCTTAACGGCGGCTTCAACTATCGCGCGCACAAGAAAGTCGGCAGCCTCGATCCCCGGCTCAAGTTCAACACCGCGAATCCCACGGTGCTGCAGACGGCCCAGGCCGCCTACGACTACCTCTGGGTCGATCCCACCTGGTCGACCACCGCGGGCGCCAACTACACCCGCCGCTTCGGCAAGGTGCAGGCCCGTTTCCAGATCAACATCACGAACCTCCTCGATGACGACAGCCCGCAGTGGAACAGCTACAGCGTCATCCAGGCCGGCCAGCTGCAAAACCTGCCCGGCGCGGTCACCAACAACGGCAACGCGCTCACCGCACCCGGCGGCAATCCGCGCATGCAGGTGAAGAGCGGCTTCAATCAGCTCGAGCCGCGCAAGTTTAGCTTCACGACCACGCTCAGCTTCTGACTTGAATGCTCCGGGGGTGGGGCTCGCTCTCCGAGCGAGCCTGGGTTGCCGCCAGATTTTCCCGTGCGAGGCGAAGACGGACTGAAACTCAGGCCGGTTCGGAGAACCGGCCCCACCCGCCAGGCATCACCCCGCCTTTTTCGTGCCCGCTACTCCAGTTCCCAGACCCTCACGTTGTCGAAGAGCATCGCGACGCCATCCTTGCCCATCACGCGGAAGACGAGGCCGGGTTTCTTCACCCGGAAATCCTTCGCGCTCGCGCGCAGCGCCTCGCGGCCATCGACGCGCGCGACAACTTGGTCGCCCTTCACCTCCAGCATCAGCGTATGCCACGCGTCACGCGGAAACGTCACCGCCCCGCGGGCGAGCACATTGTTCTTCGACTTCGGGTCGGCCTTGTCGACGTGCTCCAGGATCGACCACTGCTCGGGCGTCACGACGAGCGAGAACAGGTGGCCCTGCTTCTTCAGCTCGCCCGCCGCCGGATCGAAGCCGAGGTGAAACGTCGTCGCCCCGGCAAACTTGAAGTCGATCTGGATGGCGCAGTCGCGCAGCGGCAGCGGCCGCCGAAACGCAGCCGCATGGTTGTCGCTCGCCTGCTGGCCCGCGCGCAGCGCGCCGCCGCTCACACCGAGCGCGCCAAAATTCTTTGACCAGCCCTTGGGCAACGCGTCGCCCTCAAATTTCTCCTCGAGCAGCAGCTTGCCTTTCTGTCCCAGCACCGGGGCAAGGTCCGCCGCGGCAATCGGCAGGAGAGTGGCAACGCACGTGAGAAGCAGGGCGCGGAGGGTCATGGGACGCTTGATTGCGCTGTGATCTCCCGCCGCCTCGCCGGCGACGCAAGCGCGCAGCCAAATCGAATTCCGCATTGAGCCGGGTCGCCGCGCTGCAAGGCTCAGCCGGTCCCTCCCCCGCATGCGCCGCCTGCTTCTCCTCTCCGTCTGCGCGGCCGCGCCGCTCTGCGCCGCCACGCCGCCCAATGTCCTCGTCGTGCTCTGGGACGACATCGGGTTCGCGCAGTTCGGCTGCTACGGGGGCCCGCTCGCCACGCCCCATGTGGACCGCCTCGCGGCGGGCGGCGTGCGCTACGGCAATTTCCACGTCGCGCCCGTCTGCTCGCCCACGCGCGCCGCGCTGCTCACCGGCCGCAATCCCCACAGCGTCGGCATGGCCTGCATCACCGAGTTCGCCAACGGCGCGCGCAACAGCCGCGGCGGCATCGACCCGGCGGTGCCCACGCTCGCCGATCAGTTGCGCGCGGCGGGCTACGGCACCTACGCCGTCGGCAAGTGGCACCTCACGCCGATGACCGAGCTGAACACCGGCGCCTCCTCCCGCCACTGGCCGACCGGCCGCGGCTTCGATCACTTCTTCGGCTTCATGAGCGGGGAGACAAATCCGTGGGCACCCGAGTTCTTCGCCGATCGCACGCGCCTCGCGCTCCCACCCGCGCAGCACGGCGAGGCCGAGCTCGCCGATCGCGCCATCCAGTTCCTCGCCGAACACCGCGTGACCGCGCCGCAGCGGCCGTTCTTCCTCTATTTTACACCGATGGCCGGCCACGCGCCGCACCACGTCGCCGCGGATCGCGTGGCGCGCTGGCGCGGGAAGTTTGACGCCGGTTGGGACACCGCGCGCGACGAGACGCTCGCTCGCCAGAAACGCCTCGGCCTCATCCCGCCGCACGTCGCGCTCCCGCCGCGCAACCCCGGCGTGAAGGCGTGGGCCGACTTGCCCGCCGACGAGCGACGCCTCTTCGCGCGCTACTACGAGACCTTTGCCGCCTTCGTCGAATACGCCGATGAGCAGCTCGGCCGTCTGATCGCTTTTCTCGAGCGCACAGGCCAGCTCGACAACACACTCGTCATCGTCGCCTCCGACAATGGCGCCAGCCCCGAGGGCGGACCAGAGGGGATTTGGAACCAAGTGCGCCTCTTCACCACCAACTCCCAGGATCGCGCAGCCGAGGGCCTCGCGCACCTCGACGCGCTGGGCGGTCCGCTCAGCTACCCGACTTACCCGACCGGCTGGACGATGGCGGGCAACACCCCCTTCCGCCTCACCAAGGGCACCGCGCATGAGGGCGGCGTGCGCGTGCCGCTCATCATGCACTGGCCCGCGCGCCTCCGCGACGCCGGCGCAATCCGCCACCAGTTCCACCACGTCGTCGATCTCATGCCGACTGTGCTCGAGGCCGTCGGCGCGCCGGCACCCGCCCCGCCGCTCGCTGGCACGAGCCTCGCCTACACCTGGGCCGAGGCCACCGCACCCTCGCGCCGCGAGACCCAATACACCGAGATCTACGGCCACCGTTCCATCTACCACCGCGGCTGGAAAGCCGTCGTGTTCCATCCGCCGGGCAAGCCCTTCGCGGAGGACCGCTGGGAACTCTACGACCTCGGGCGCGATCCCAATGAGACGCGCGACCTCGCGGGGCAGGAGCCCGCCAAGCTCGCCGAGTTGCTCGCCGTGTGGGAACGCGAGGCCGCCGCGCACGATGTCCACCCGCTCGATGATCGCCGCGGCGCGCGCGAGATGCTCCTGCCGCCCGAGGCTCCGGGCCGCGCCCCGCGCATCGTGTTTGAGGAGCCGGTGAGCGGCCTGCACAAGGGCGTGGCTCCCGATTTGCGGGGGCGTTCATGGATGCTCACGGCCGATGTCACCGTCGATTCACCGCGCGCGAGCGGCGCCATCGCCGCCTTTGGCGGGCGCTTCGCCGGCTGGGCGCTCCATCTCCGCGACGGCGCGCCCCGTTTCACCTACAACTACGCCGGCATGGAACGCACCGTCCTGGCCGCGCCGTCGCCGCTCTCGGGCGGCGCTCATGCCGTGAGCGTCGGATTCGCGCTCACGCCGACCGGCGGCGCCGAGGCCACCGTATCCGTCGACGGCCGCGAGGTCGCACGCGCCCATGTCCCGCGCACGCTCGTGCTCATCACCCATGAGACCTTCGATCTCGGTTGCGACCTCTACACGCCCGTGACCGAGGACTACGCCTCTCCGGCGAGACTCGCCGGCGCCACGCTCGGCCGGGTCGTGATCGAGACCCGGTAGCGCCGGGCTACCGCAGCGGAATGCTTTCCGCGGCCGCCAAGGCACCTGCGGTTGCACTCAGAATCAGCGCGGGAACGAGTCGGGAGAAATTTCTCATCAATGACGGGGCGCAACGCATCCACCGCCGCGAATGCCCCGCCGTCAAGCCGCGCGCCAGTTCCCGTTTGCGC
>JANOCA010000416.1:0-2476 GCA_031411915.1 Opitutaceae bacterium | reverse complement strand
GGGCGAGGAACTCTGGCAATACGAACGCCTGTTGTTCGACTTCAGCGGCGGCTGGCGGCTGAGCCCGCGCTACGAGATCACCGTCTCCGGCCGCAACATCCTCAACGGCCCCATCGCCACCTACTCCAACACCCCGGGCCTCCTCCGCGCGATCAACCGCTACGGCGCCTCGTGGACCATCGGCGTGCGCGGCCGGTGGTAGCCAGGGAGTGGCTGTGGCGTCTCGGCTCAGGGCCTTTAAAGGATCCGGCGACCTCCGGTGAACGGCGGAGCCTCCCCCGACGGGCCGCCCCGCATGACCGCTGCAAAAATCTACCGCGCCGCCTCCGCCCAACGGAGTTCCTGCGTCACATCGACGCGCACGACCGCGTCGTTCTTCGCGCCGGACACACCGCGAAGCGATCCGCGTGCGACCGCCGCATCGAGCGCGGCGCGCAGGCGCCGCACGACCGCGGGGTTGTCCGCGGCCAGGTCCGTCGTCTCGGCGAGATCGGTTTCGAGGTTGTAGAGTTCCGTGCGGCGCGCCTGGCCGCGGGCCTTGGCGAGCACATCGCGGTTGCGGAGCACGAGTTTCCACGGGCCCTCGCGATAGGAAAACTCGCCGTCCACCGAATGGTTGATCAGCGCCGGGCGGCGCGGCGCGGTGGCGGCACGACCAAGCAGCACGGGCGCGAAGCTGAAACTGTCCTCCGCCGCCGCGGCGGGCAGCGCTGCGCCGGTCAGCTCGGCCGCGGTCGCGAAGAAATCCGTGAGACACACGGGCTGGGCGCTCGTGGCACCGGCGGCCACGCGCCCGGTCCAGCGTGCGATGAGCGGCACCCGGTGACCACCTTCCCAGATGTTGCCCTTGAAACCGCGATACGGGCCGCTCGGAAGATGACCCGCCGCCACCAGCCGGTCCCAGCCGGTGTAACCGGAGTGGCCGTTGTCCGCCGCGAAGATCACGAGCGTCTCGGCGCCCGCACCCGCCTCGTCAACCGCGCGCACGAGTTCCCCGACCACCCAGTCGGTTTCCATGATGAAGTCCGCGACGGGCGCGATCCCGCTCCTGCCGCGCCACGCCACCGAGGGCGAAACGGGCTCGTGGGGCGAGGTGAGCGGCACGTAGAGAAAAAACGGTCTCTGCTCCCGGGCGCGGGCGCGGATCTGCGCCACCGCGCGCCGGGTCAACTCGGGCAGGATTTCGTCGAAGCGCCAGCCGGGTGCGGCCGGGCTCGCCGCAAACGTCTGCGGCAGCACCACGCCCTGCGCCGGATCGACCGTGTAGCGGCTCGTGGGCGGCGTGACGACCCGGTCGTTTTCGATGAATGAGAACGGCGGGAAATTCGGCACATCGGTCCCGAAGTAGTAGTCGAACCCGCGCGTCACCGGCCCGGCGCCGATCGGCCGCGCGAAATCCCACGTCAGGGCCTTCTGGCCGTTGCGCACCTCGACCATGCGGCCGGGCTGGGGCCCCGGCCACTCCCAGCCGAGGTGCCACTTGCCGATGCACGCCGTCGCGTAGCCGCGCGCGCGGAGAAACGAGGCCACGGTCGGACGTTCGGCCGCGATCAGCGGCGGCTCGTAGGCGGCGATCACCCATTCCTGCAGCCGGGTGCGCCACGCATAGCGGCCCGTGAGCAAGGCATAGCGCGTGGGAGTGCAGACCCCGGATGCGCTGTGGGCATCGGTGAAGCTCATGCCCTCGCGCGCGAGCCGGTCGAGCGCGGGCGTGGCGATCTTGTTCGCGGGATAGTGGGCGCGGATGTTGCCGACGCCGAAGTCGTCGGCGAGGATAAAGACGATGTTGGGCGGGCGGGCGTTCGCCGCGGCGGCGTGGGCGGGAGGCGCCACAACGGCAAACGAGATCGCAATGGCGACGAGGGCAAAGCGTGGGGTCCGCATGGCGCGAGCGTCGCCGTGGGCGGCGCCGCGAGTCAATCGCGCTCCAGCCGCCGAAAAACGCCTCGCACCGCGCTGGCATCGAGCGCATGAATGCGTCCGCCCCTCGCAGCGTTCACCCCACCCGCCTCGCCATGACTACGCCGCATCGCGCGTGCTTCGCTCTTCTTGCCGCACTCGCCGCCCTCGCCACCGCCGTCTCCACCCGCGCCGCCGACGCCACGCCCGCCACCGGCGTGATCGAAGGCCGCGTCTTCAACCGCGCCACAGGCGCCAACCTCGAACTCGCGCGCGTCACCGTCGAGGGCACGACGCTCGAAGCGTTCACCGATGCCGGCGGCCAGTTCCGCCTCGCCGGCGTGCCCGCGGGCGCGCGACAGGTGCGCGTCTTCTACACCGGCCTCGGCACGTCGTCGCACCCGCTCGCCGTCGCCGCGGGCGCGACGGTCACGCACGAGTTCGCGCTCACCGGCGCGGGCCGCCCGGGCCCCGCGCCGGCCGCGGGCGCGCCCATCAAGCTCGATGCCTTTGTCGTCGGCGACACGCGCGAGATGAGCGGCACCGCCATCGCGATCAACGAGCAGCGCTTCGCGCC
>JANOCA010000415.1:0-7703 GCA_031411915.1 Opitutaceae bacterium | reverse complement strand
CTTCTGCTCCAGCCACGAGGAGTAGTTGCCCTTCCACGGAATGCCGTGCCCGCGATCCAGTTCGAGGATCCACTGCGCGACGTTGTCGAGGAAGTAGCGGTCGTGCGTCACGGCGATCACCGTGCCCTCGTAGCGCGCGAGATGCTGCTCCAGCCAGTGCACACTCTCGGCATCGAGGTGGTTAGTCGGCTCATCGAGGAGGAGAATCGAAGGCTTCTGCAACAGCAGGCGCGCGAGCGCGACGCGACGACGCTCGCCGCCGGAGAGCTTGTCAACCAATGCGTCGCCCGCCGGACAACGCAGCGCGTCCATCGCCATCTCGACCTGCGGTGTCACATCCCAAGCCCCGAGGGTATCGATCTTTTCCTGCAGTTCGCCCTGTTTGGCCATGATCGCGTCCTTCGCGGCGTCATCGGCGGCCTCGTTGAGCTCATCCCATGTGGCGTCGTAAGCCGTGGTGAGATCGGTAAGGTGCTTCACGCCCTCCTCGACACTCGCGCGCACGGTTGAGCCCGGTGTGAGCTGAGGCTCCTGCTCGAGAAACCCGACGGTGTAGCCTGGCTCAAAATGCAGCCGCCCATCGATCTCGGTGTCGCGCCCGGCGAGGATGCGCAGGAGCGAGGATTTGCCGGAGCCGTTGAGGCCGAGCACGCCGATCTTCGCGCCGTAGTAGAACGAGAGGGAGATATCGCGGAGGATCTCCTTGCGCTCGATCTTCTTCGAGACGCCGAGCATCGAGAAGATAATCGTGGGGGCTTCGACGGGTTTGGCCATGGGCGGAAGCGTCTAGGGATTTGTCAGCGTTTCAAGCTGCACGAGAAACACCATCGCCCGTTCGCGATCGACGCCGCACATGCCCTCGCTCGGTCGCAGGCTCGCGCAGACGGCCGGGCACTCGGGCTGGCCGAAAAGCGCGCAGCGCAAATCGGGCGCAAGCTGCACCCGCGATTATTTATGGCACGCGAGGGTTTAATCCACTCGTCGCCGAACATCTTCTGTTAGAGCCGGTCTGCCACCCGTGTGCTGAACGGCAATGAAATGACCCGGTGGGAGCGGATCGGCGAAACCACGACTTGGGGGCGTTATCTCGCAGAGACAGAGCGGCGGACAATAATCCGTGCGGAGAACCTGCTTGGAAAGGCCGGAAAGGCGCTTGAGGTAGGCTGTGGTGGCGGCCGTTGGTCACAGCTCCTCGCTGATCGAGGATGGGAAATGACCTGCATCGATGTCGACGCCGATGCTTTGTCCCTTTGCCAGCGACGAATTCCCACTGCCAAGTGCGTGCTGGCCTCGCCGCGCGACGAATGCCTCCCTTGTGGCGATGCCGCGATCGATTTGCTTCTGTGCATCGAGGTCGTCCCGGTGATCGAATCCGCGTGGTTCGTTCGGGAAACCCGTCGGGTCCTCGCTGAGGGTGGCCTTTTGGTGGGGGTTTTCATCAACGGTCACTCTCTCCGGGGCGTGGCGTCTCGCCGCAAAGAGCACCTCATTGGACGCGAGGGGGACGCGCGCTTCTATCGGGCATCCTATGGAAGTTTCAAGGAGCAGCTGACCGAATCGGGATTCAAGGTGCTGGACGAGGAGTCGTTTTGCTGGGGCCCTTTTGGTCGCGACAGCAACTCGCCGTTTGTCCCCCTATGGTCGAGGATGGAGCGAGCCCTGCATCTGAATCGGGTCGTAATGAAAGGTCCTTGGGTCGCATTTATCGCCTCCAAGGGCGTGACAGTCTCCCGGTCGACGCAGGCCGCACCACAAGTGGCGTCCAGGGGCGCTGCGTAGTTGTCGGGCGCAAAAATGCTGGCGAGCGAAAATCGGGAGGCACCGCCCATCCGCTTTCATCGCCTTTTCTTCGACAAAAATCTGCCGCCTCCGGAGTCGTTTCCACGGCCGCCAGATCACGACACCACGAGACTCTGATTTCGATGCTGGCGCGTGGCCGGAACGCCGCTCATGTCGGCGCAGTAGCCAGTTCGAGCGCACCTAGCGCGTGCAATGCCTCCAGGCGATCGACGCCGCACATGCCCTCGCTCGGTCGCAGGCTGGCGCAGACAGCCGGGCGCTCGGGCTGGCCGAAAATCGCACAGCGCAGATCTGGCAGCAACTGCACACACCGCACGCCCGCCGGCTTCCCGTGCGGCATGCCGGGAATCGGCGACGAGATCGAGGGCGCGATGCAACACGCGCCGCACCCGGGGCGGCAGTCCATGCCCGCGACGCTCCACGGCACGCGCCACGACGCAAGCTCGCCAGCAAACTCCGCGCCGCGGCTCAGGCGTTGAACTGGAGCAGCTCGACGACGTTGCCCGCCGGATCGCGCACGGCGATGAAGCGGCCCGCGGGAAAATCCTGCGGCGCGTCGAAGACGAGGTCCGCGCCCGCGCGGCGCAGGCGCTGCAGCTCGGCGTCGACATCGCCCGTCGTCAGCCCGACCGCGACCTGCGCGGCGAGCGGGTAGTCGGGGCGCGAGGCGCGCTCGCAGCGGCTGAGCAGCACGGCGCAGCCGTCGTGCGCCAGCTTCACGAGATCGGGCCCGTAGTGGGCCTCGACCTTGAAACCGAGCAGGTCGCAGTAGAACTTCCGGGCGGTCCCGAGATCGGGGACGAGGATTGTGAGGGCGGAGACGGTGGGCATCGCCGCAGCCTACCACCGCGCGCCGCGGCGGTCTTGAACGATTCCGACATTCCACGCCCCTCAGCCGAGCAGCGCCGCGGCAAACGGCGTCTGACCCGCGAGGCACGCGCGCGGCGCCGCGCCGGCGAAGTCCCGGAATTCCCGCACGAGGTGCGGCTGATCGCTGTAGCCTGCGCGCGCGGCTAGATCCGCCCACTGCGGATCGCCGTGATCGAGCACGGCGAGCATGCGGCGAAACCGGGTGAGCCGCGCGAAGTGCTTCGGCGCCAGCCCCACGTCGCGGCGGAACACCCGCTCAAGCTGCCGCTCCGAGAGCCCCACCGTGCGCGCCACCGCCCCGATGCGCGCCGCGCCCACCGCAGCATCGATCATGCGCAGCGCGGCGGCCGTGCGCGCGGCCTGCGCATCCGGCGGCGTGAGCCGGCGCATCAGCTCCGCCTCGAGCAGCCGTGCCTGGGCCGCCGGCTCGGCCGTTTCCGCAAGTCGATCCGCCACCTCGGCCCAGCCCGGCCCGAGTTCGTCCGGCTCCGCGTGGCCATCCGTGATTTCGCCGAGATCGAGGCGGAAAAACGCGCGCGCTCCCGCGGGCGTGAATCGCGCCGCGATCACCTCGGTCTCGTCGGCCGCGCGCAGCACGATGAAGCGCGAAATCTGCCCGACCAGCATCGCCGCGGGCTGCGCCACAAACCTCCCGGCCGCGTCGGCGTGCAGGAAGCCGCCGCTGCGCCGGAAAATCAGCTCCATCCGCCCGTCGGGCAAAATGCGATCCGGCGGCTCGCCCGCCTCGGCGCGCCGGCGCATATGCCACAGGCACTCGACGTGCGCGGCGAGCCGTGGGTGCGGTGCCCAAGTGCGGTAGATCATGCGCGCGACACGGCAGGCTCGCGTCAGTTTTTCCGCTGCAGCGCGACGTCGTAGGGGTGCAGCGTGGCCGTCATCACGCCCGCCACGATAGCCGGGTCGCCTTGCATGAAGGCACGGGCCGCGGGCTCGTCCGCGGCCTCGAAGATAACGAGGCCCATGGTCTTGTCGCCCGCTTCCATCGTGCGACCGGCAAGGATGACGGTGCCCGCGGCAGTCGCGGCCTTGAGGTGGGCGAAGTGCGCGGCGGCGGCCTTCTTGTCGGCGGCAGTCCATGCCTGGTCGTCGTGCAGGCGGGACGGGAGGCGCAGGACGTAGAGCCACTGTTTCGGCTTCGGCGTTGCCGGCGCCGGTGAATCAGCCGACGGCGCCGCGGCAGCGAGGACGAGCGAAAGGGCAAGGAAGCGCAGGAGAGTTTTCATGCAGGGGGGCCGGGGATGATGGCCATGCAGGCCCCATTCGCGCCCTGCTGCAACGCCGTGCTTTCCGAGCAGCGCGCGGAGGATTCGGGACCGGAGCGAGTGCGGGGCAGGCGCAGGCGCGCTCGCAATCGGGCGGGCCCGTGCTTCGCTCCGGCGAAGCATGGTGGACGCTCGCGGACTCGAACCGCGGACCCCCTGCGTGTGAAGCAGGTGCTCTAACCAACTGAGCTAAGCGTCCAATCTGAGGGCGGGAACGTGGACAGGCAGGCGGGGCGAATCAATCCCGTTTTCGGGCATCGTTTTCTCGTAGGTCAGCGCGCTCGCGCGCGCCAAACCGCGCCCGCCAGCGGGCTGCCTACTTTTTTGTCACGACCGCGCGTTTCCGCGCGGGCGCGACGGTGCGGCAGATTTCGCAGACCGTGCCGTCGCAGCCACGGGCGGTGCAGTGCTCGCGCCCGTAAAAGATGATCCGCAGGTGCAGCGCGTTCCAGTGCTCGCGGGGAAAGAGCTTTTTCAAATCGGCCTCGGTCTGCCTCACGTTTTTTCCGCTCGTGAGCTGCCAGCGCTGGGCGAGGCGGTGGATGTGGGTGTCGACGGGGAACGCCGGCACACCGAAGGCCTGCGCCATCACCACGCTCGCGGTCTTGTGGCCCACGCCCGGCAGTTCCTCCAACTTATCGAACGTCCGCGGCACCTCGCCGCCGTGCTTTTCCACGATGATGCGCGAGAGATCGCGGATCGCCTGGGCCTTGCGCGGCGCGAGGCCGCAGGGGCGCACGATGGCGTCGATCCGCGCGACGGTGAGGGCGGCCATTTTCTGCGGCGTGTCGGCCAGCGCGAAAAGCGCGGGCGTGGTGAGGTTCACGCGCTTGTCGGTGCACTGCGCGGAGAGCAGCACGGCGATGAGCAGCGTGAAGGCGTCGCGGTGATCGAGCGGCACCGGCGTGTCGGGATAAAGTCCGGCGAGGCGGCGGTCGATGAAGGCGGCCCGCGCGGACTTCGTTGTCATAGGCGCGAAAGGAGAACGGGTAGCCCGCTTCGTGAGAAGCGGGATTTTCGCGCACGCGATTCACCGACAGTCCCGCCTCTCACGAGGCGGGCTACGCAAACCTCGGCGGGCACGGACTCCCGCCGCTACGCCGAGGGCTTCAGAACGGCTTCGCGATCTCGAGCGACCATGTCCGGCCGGCGAGCAGGTTCTGGCTCACGCCGGGGCTGTAGCCGAAGCCGCCCGAGGCGATCGGCGGCTCCTTGTCGGTGAGGTTGGCGACACCGAGGCGCACGCGGCTGCCGCGCAGCCAGCGCGCGGACTCCGCGCCGAAACGATAGCCGAGCGAGGCATTGTAGGTCAGCGTGGATCCGACGATGTAACGGTAAACGAACTGCCCGGCCGTGAAATGCCGCGCGATGTAGGAGGGCCGGCCGAGCGATTCCCACGTGGCGAGGTTGGTGGTCGCGCCGTCCTGCGTGGCGCCGACGTAGTAGGCGCCGAGATTGCCCGTCCACGCGCCGCGGCGCCACGTGACGTTGGTGGTCCCGCGCCAGCGGGCGACGCCGTTCACGTTCATGTCGTTGTTCGAGATCACGGGCTGGTTGGCGGGACGCTGCTCGGAGCGCGACCGCACGAGATAGGCCCACTCCGAGTTGAGCATGACGTTGCCGAACGGAAATCTTGGCAGCACATAGCGCAGCCCGAGGTCGACGCCCTCGTGGTCGCTGGTCGCGAAGTTGATGAACGGCTGGTTGACGGAGAAAACCCTGCCCGCGACGGCCTGCTGGTTGGTCGGATTGGCCGTGTTGTAGGGCACAAACGCCGCGGTGTCCTCCGCCGTGACCGTGTAGCGCACGACATCGGGATCGCCCTTGTAGTTGGGAGTGCCGCTGCCGAGATCGATTTGGGCGATCGTTCGGCCGGCGGCGAGCTGCGAGCGGGTGTAGGCCTGAATCAGGGCGACATCGCTCGCCCGGATCTGCGCGGTGCTGCGCTGGCCGAGGAGGTTGGTGCGCTCGATGCGCCACTGGTCGGCGGTGAGGCTCAGGCCCTTGATGCCCGGCACGTCGAGCACGATGCCGTAGGTCTTGCCCTTGGACTCGGAGGCCTTGAGGGCCGGGTTGCCGCCGAAATACGTGCGCTGCACGTAGGCGCCCTCGTTGGTGAGGGGATTGCGGTAGGTGTCGATGTCGCCGGCACCGGCGGAAATCGTCCAGCGCGGGCTCGTGAAGAGCGCGGCGAGGCTCGGCGCCATGAAGCCCTCGTTGTAGGAGCCGCGCAGCATGAGCCACGAGAGCGGGCGCCAGTTGACGCCGACCTTCGGCTTGGTGGTGCTGCCAAAGTCGCTGTAGTTCTCGCGACGGCCGGAAGCGGTGACCTCGAGGGTGTTGATCAACGGCAGACGACTCTCGGCGCGGACGAGCGGCACCACGACCTCGGCATAGAAACTCGTGATCTGGCGGTCGCCGATCACGTCGGGGCGCGGCGGATGGAGCAGGTAGTCGTTGTCGGTGGTGTCGAGGCCGGAGCCGGCGGGATTCTCGCCGCTGAAGGGCGGGCGTTTGTCCGCGAGCTCGTCGCTGCGGTATTCGCCGCCGACGGAGGCCATTATGTCTCCGCCCCACCATTTGAGGAGCCGGCCCGTGAGGCGCAGGTCGCCGCTGGCGATGGAGCTCTCCGCCTTGCGCGAGTAAACCGAGGCAAACGAGTTCACGGTGGCGGCGGGATTGGTGTAGGGCCGGTCGGCGACGACCGCGTTGCCCTGCACCCGGAAGGTGTAGCCGAAGGGATTGTAGGCGGTGGCGTCGGTGCGCGCGAACGCCGCCTGGAGGAGACTCTCGCGCACATCGGGGAAGGCGTTGTCCTCGCCGTTGACCTGGTTGTAGAAGCCGGAGGTCTCCCAAGTCCACGTGTCGCCGAGCTTGCCGCGGAGGCCGCCGGCGAAGCGCACGACATCGGCCTTCGTGGAGATTTTCTCCACGCCGAGATCAGGCAGCGTCACGGAGGCGATGCTGATGGTGCGCGGCGCGCCGGTGAGGCGCGCGGTGCCGTCGGCATTGGGCGCGCCGGTGGCGCTGTAGAAACGCGAGCCGTAGGGATTGTAGGGGCTGTCGATCGGCATGACGGCGAGCTTGTCGCTGGTCGGAGCGTTGAGCGCGAGGGGCTGGCGGACCATCGTCGAGTCGGCGCGGTAGTAGGAGAAATCGGCGAACGCGGTGATGCTCTTGGTCACGTCGAACTCGCCCGAGACGAACGTGCTCGCGCGCGCCATCCGCGGCGCGGCCATGCCGAATTCGTTGAGGTCGAGATAGAATTCCGGGTTGGCGGCAAAGGTGGGCGCGGCCGTGGTGAGCACCGGCGTGCCGGCCACAGGACGGAAGTAGTTGCTGGCCGTGGCCGCCGCGATGCGGAAGATCGGCCAGCGTCCGCGCGCGGTGCGGGCGTCGAAGGGGCCGCCGGGGTTGTTGAAGGGCGGAGGCATCTGCGAGCTGAGATTCGAGGTCGCGCTGAAATCGCGGTCGCGCAGGAAAATCGCCTCGCGGTAGAGCGTCTCGATCGTGCCGAAGATCCGGCCGCGGCCCTGTGCGAAGCTGGTGCCGAAGGTGAAGCTCGTCTGGATGCTCTGGCCGGCGCCGTGCTCGGGCTGGGCATAGCGGGCCGTGACCTCGGCGCCGTTGAACGAGCGCTTGAGCACATAGTTGATCACGCCGCCCACGGCATCGGAGCCGTAGATCGCGGAGGCGCCGTCGCGCAGCACCTCGATGCGCTCGATGCCCTGCGTGGGGAGCTGGTTCACG
>JANOCA010000414.1:0-28229 GCA_031411915.1 Opitutaceae bacterium | reverse complement strand
CGCACACACTCGGTGGCCATTCACTCGCTCGGTCTCAAGCCGAGCGACGCCTTGCTGATTTTGGAAAAACCATGAGCAACCATTTGAAAGCGACGATCGACCTGCGCCGCCGCCTCGGCGCGCGCGTCGTGCGCACGGACGGTGCGTCGCGGCGGGCGGCTTCGTTTGATAGCAGCAAGATTCCATTTTTGCCCGATGCGGTGATTCATCCCCGCACGCAGGCGGACATCGGCGTGGTCCTCGCGCTCGCCAATAAATTCCGCGTGCCCGTGACGACCCGCGGGCGTGGGACGACGCTCACCGGTGCCGCGGCGCCGCTGCGCGGGGGCTGGGTCATCGACATGCTCGGGCTGAACAAAATCGCGATCGACGAGGAGGCGGGCATGGCGCACGTGGGCGCGGGGGCGAAGGTCGCCGACATCCAGCGTGCGGCGGAGGCCAAGGGCTGGTTTTACCCGCCCGATCCGTCGTCGAAGGAGTATTGCACCATCGGCGGCAACATCGCGTGCAATGCCGGCGGCATGCACGGTGGGAAATACGGCGTGACGCGGGACTTCGTGGTGGCGCTGCGCGGGTTTCTGCCGACGGGCGAATATGTGGAGTGGGGCACAGCCACGAAGAAATTCTCCGCCGGCTACAACATGCGCGATCTCTGGATCGGGAGCGAGGGGATGCTGGGCGTCGTGACGGGCGCGGTGCTCAAGCTCATCCCGCAACCGGCGGTGCGGTGGACGCTGCTGACGTCGTTCCTCGACGAGACCCGCGCGCTCCGGGCGGCGCTGGCGCTCTTCCGCTCACGCGTGCAGCCGGCGATCTGCGAGTTTCTCGATCGCGAGAGCGTGCTGTGCGCCGAGCGCGCGACGCAGCAGGCGGTGTTTGCCGGTCAAGCGGGTCGTCCCGTGATCCTGCTGGAGCTGGCGAGCTCGAGACTTGAGGTGCGCGAGCAGAGCAAGGCCGTGCTGGCGTGGGCCGCGGCGCACGCGACGGCGCACCGCGTGGCGCGCAACCGCGACGAGGCGGAGCAGCTCTGGGCCGTGCGCCGCAAATGCTCCGGCGCGATGTTCGAACTCGGCGACGCAAAGCTCAACGAGGACATCGTCATCCCGATGCGCAGCTACGTGAAGTTCGCGCGATTCCTCGTGCGACTGAAGCGCGAATCGGGCCTGCATGTGCCGACCTTCGGCCACCTTGCCGACGGCAACCTGCACGTGAACATCATGTATCATCGCGCCGACGCGAAAGAGACGCGCGCCGCGGAGAAAGCCGTGCAGCTGCTCATGGAGACGGTGGTGTCGCTCGGCGGAGCGATCTCGGGCGAGCATGGCATCGGGCTGGCGAAGACGCCTTTCCTGCGCATCCAGCACTCGCCGGCGCAGGTGCGCGCAATGCAGGCCGTGAAGACGGCGCTGGATCCGCGCGGCATTCTCAACCCCGGGAAAATGTTCGACGTGTTTCATGTGTGGAAACACGAGAAGCTGGTGGTTCACCTGCCGTGGGATCACAAGTGAGCGGGTGAGCGCCACGGATATCTGGCAGCTCCGAGCGTGAGCGAGTGGACGCTTGAGGACGTCCACTCGCTCACGCTCGCGGCGACCACGCCGGAGGTCAGGCGGGCTAGCGGGCGAGGAGCGCGAGCACGGCGGCGGTGTCGCTGAAGTTTTCCACGACGGCGTCGGGCGCGTGCGCTTGGAGTTCGGCGGCGGTCGAACCGCCGGTGGCGACGGCGAGCGTGCGGGCGCCGATGGCTTTGCCGCAGGCGATGTCGTGCGGCGTGTCGCCGATGATCCACGTGCGGGCGGCGGGGAAGTCGTAGCCGTGCGCTTCGCGGGCGCGGCGCAGGGCGTGCGGGCCGAGGTCGTTGCGCCTCTCGGCGTCGTCGCCGAAAGCGCCGAAGGCGAAATGCTCCCACAGGCCGTGGTGCGCGAGCTTGGCCTGGGCGCCGCCGCGATTGTTGCCGGTGAGGAGGCCCTGCGCGAATCCGCCGTGCACGGTCGCGGCGTGCAGGATCTCGCGCGCGCCGGGGAGCACGCGGGCCTGCGGATTATGCAGCGCGGCCGGCAGCTCGCGGAGGTAGCCGTCGAAGAAGCGCGTGAAGTTGGCCTCGGTCGCGGGCAGCGAAAATTTACGGAATACCTCGCGCATGATCCACGTGTCGGTGCGGCCGGCGAAGTCGATGTCGGCGATCGAGCCCTCGATGGCGAAGTCGGCCTTGAGCGCGGCTTGGAGCGCCTTCAGGCCCGCGCCGCCGGAGGCGATGAGGGTGCCGTCGATGTCCCAGAGGAGGAGCGTGGTCTGCTGCACAGAGGCGAAAAGGCAGCCGCGCCCGTGGGCGTTGGCGAGCAAAAGCTCAGCGTCGCAACGCGGTGAACACCGTGCCGCCCAGAATGAGGGCGGCGCCGAGGAGCTCCTGGGCGGTGAAGCGCTCGCCGAAAAACGCGGCGCCGCCCACGGCGATGCCCAACGGCACGAGCATCTGGAGCAACGAGCCCTCGGCGACCGAGAGTTCGCGGAAGGCGCGCGTCATCGTGATTTGCCCGAGGGCGGCGAGCACGCCGGCGCCGATCATCATCGACCACGCGGGGAGCGAGACCGCCTGCGGGTGCAGCAGCGCGGGCACCCCGCAGATTAGGAGCCCGTAGATGCACTGCGCGGCGAAGATCGTCGAGGTGTGCTCCGTCGCGTGGAGCTGCCGGATCGTGATCACGACGTAGGCGGAGGCGAAGGCGGCCACGATGGCGAGCAGGTCGTAAACATTGACCTGCGCGCCGGCGCCAAAGGCGTTGGTGAGCAGGGCGAGGCCGGCGAGCGCGGCCACGCTGCCGATGGCGAGCGCGGGGCCGAAACGCTCGCCGAGGATCCAGACGGCGAAAAGCGCGCCGCTGATCACGTAGGTGTTGTTGATGAATGTGGCGCGGCCCGCGCCGAGTTCGACAACGGTGAGGTAGTAGGCATAGACGCTGGCGCCGCCGACGAGTCCGCGCAGCGCCAGCTTGCGCTGGGTGAAGAGCCGCGTGAACCGGAACTCGCGCCGGTAAAGCGCGTAGACCACAGCCATTCCTGCCGCGAAGCGCACGCAGCTGACCAGCCAGACATTGACCGACTCTACATGCCCGAGCGCGCGGATCAGCAGGACGTTGGCGGTGAAGAACGCCGTCGAGGCGAGCATCAGCGTCACGCCGCGGGCATGGTGGGCGGCGTTAGGCTGGGCATGGCTGGACATACGGGGAACGCTCAACGCCGCGCGCGCCGCGCTCAACGCCCAAGCGGGGACGGCTCACACAGCCGTCATCATATTTGGGCGCGCAGCGCCGGGCGCGGGTCAGCGTGCCTGCGCGGAGTAGCGTCGCAGATCGAGCGTGTGTCTGCCCTCGGGCGGGAAATCGATCTTTGGGACGAAGCGCGGCTGGCCGAGCGTCGAAGTCCAGGGTTCCCAACGCTCGGCGCGGCGCGCGGCGGCGACGGTGTCGTCGGCGGGAGGGGAATCGTAGGCTTGGGAGCGCGGGTTCCACACATGCCACCGGGCGGCGGCGATCACGGTGAGCGTGGCGCGATCGACCCACTCGATCAGCAAGGGCGCGTGGACGGGCACGTGAGGTTGCAGCGAGGGCGTGAGGTAGAACGCGCGATAGCGGATGCCGCACGCGGCGCCGCCGTCCGTGGTGGCGCGGAATTCACACGGCAGGCCGTTGACGAGGAGCAGGCCGCCCTCGAGGAATTTTTTGTCCGAGATGCGCGCCTCGATGCGATCGACGCTGGAGTCGACGGTGCGCGCGACGGTGCCGGCGTTGGGCGATTCGCCGAGGAGCGGCCAAGCTTCGAGGGCCTGGCGGAACTCGATGCTGAAGCTCTCCTCTTCGGGCTGCTTGTCCTTCGGTGCGTCGGGAGGGAGCGGCTTGGTGAATCTGAGCGCGAACTCACCGAGCTTGGGGAAACGAAATTCCCACGGCGCGCGCAGCCATGCGGGATCGAAGCCGATGCCGTGTTGCTTGAGATCGTCGCAGATGGCGGCGAGGTCCTCCCAGGCGAAGGCGGGGAGAAAGAAGCGATCGTGGAGTTCGCCGGCCCACCGGATAAACGGCTCCTTGCACGGCGCCGCGCAGAGACGGGCGAGAATGGCGCGGACGAAGAGCGCGGTGACGGATTGCACCGCGGGGACGGGATGCGTCTCGAAGGCGCGGAACTCGACGAGACCCAAGCGGCCGTTGGGCGCGTAGGGATTCCAGAGCTTGTCCACACTGATCTCGGTGCGGTGGGTGTTGCCCGAGCGATCCATCAGCAGATCGCGGAAGAGGAGATCGAAGAGCGGGAGGTTTTGCGGCGTGCCGAGGTTCTCGGCGCCGGCGCAGGCGATCTCGAGCTCGTAGAGTGCCTGGTAGGTCGACTCGTCGATGCGCGGCGCCTGCGAACTCGGGCCCATGTAGGCGCCGCTGAAGGCGTAGCTCAGCGCGGGGTGGCGCTGCCAGTAACGGATGATCGAAGGGAGGAGCGCGGGGAACGCGAAGAACGGCGAGAGCAGGCCCGTGGGTCCGCCGAAGACGATGTGCGCGCCGCCACCCGTGCCGACCTCGCGGCCGCTGAAGTGGAGCTTGCGCGCGACGAGGCCGACGGCCTTGGCGGCGGCGTAGAGCTGGCCCAGCTGCGTGTCGTATTCGGCCCACGTGGCGCACGGCGAGACGTTGATCTCGAGCACGCCGGGATCGCTGGCGAGGCCGATGGTGGGCAGCGCGGCGTCGGCCGGCGGGGCATAGCCGGCGAGCACGGCGTCGCGGAGTTTGAGCGTGGCGAGGGTTTCCTCGATTTTGGCGAGGAGCGCGCAATACGCCGGCAGCAGCAGCGGCGGGATGAAGATCGTGAGGGTGCCGGTGCGGACCTCGGCGGTGAGGGCGCGGCGGAGATTCTTTTCACCGAGCTGCGCGAGCGGCAGGCGGAGACCGGCAGGGCTTTCACCGGGGAAAAGCGGCAGCGGGTCGGCGCCGAGCGCGGGCGTCCAGTTGTCGGTGATCCATTTCGTGCCATCGTGATCGAGCGGGAGGACGTAGCCGGTGATCGCGGCGGGTGCGGCGGACTCGGCGAGTGGGAGGCAGTGCGTGGAATCGACGGCGAGGGACTGGGCGAGGGCGACGATGAATTTTTTTGCGTCCGCGGGCGCATGTTTGCCGGGCTCGGTGTCGGCGCGGAGGCGCGTGATGTCGCGCCAGAGGGGCGTGGCGCCTGCGCTATGCTGGATGAGGAGCGCCCAGCGCGGGAGCGGTTCGCCGGGGTAATGCTTCGCGGAGGTCTCGAGGATGACGCCGCCGGGAAAGGTGGTGCGGACGAGCTCCCGCGCGAGCTTGCGCGCGTAGGTGAGCTTGGTGGGCCCGAGTGCGGCGGTCTGCCATTCGGCGCCGTCGGGCTCGGTGGGCACGAAAGTGGGCTCGCCCCCCATCGTGAGCGCGACACCGGTGCGGCCGAGGAGGGCCTCGGTGGAAGCGCCGCACGCGAGGATTTTTTTCCAGACGGCGTCGGAGTAGGGAGCGGCGTTCATGGGCGGCGGGGTAGGCGCTCGCGATCAGAGGCGATCGATCGTGAGCACGCTGGTGAGCTGGGAGGTGGTGGGGGTGGAGCTGTAGAAAGCGCCCTGGATGGGGCTCACGCTCTCGGCGGTGGCGGCGTGCGCGACGGGGATGAAGGCGTCGTTGCAGAAAATCCCGCGCGTGGGATCGAGGCCGCGCCAGCCGCCGCCGGGCAGGTAGACCTCGGCCCAGGCATGCATCGTGGGCGGCAGCGGGTTCACAATCATCGGATCGACGGGCTCGTGCAGGTAGCCGCTGACGAATCGCGCGGCGAGCCCGAGCAGGCGGCAGAGCTCGATGAGAAAGACGGCGTAGTCGCGGCACGAGCCGCCGCCGCGGGCGAGGGTGTCGGCGACGGACTGGATGCCCGGCTCCTCGCGGCGCGTGTAACGGAGCGCCTGATGCACGGCGCGGTTGAGGGCGATCAGGGTCTGCACCGTCTCGCCGGAGGGGGCGGGCAGATGAGTCGCGAGCCACGCGCGCAGGTCGGCGACCGATGTCTCGGGGCGGAGCGCGAGGCATGGGGCAAGGGCGATCCGCTCGGCGTCGTCGTAGACGAAGGGGAAGTTGAACGCCGACGGGCGGAGGAAGAAATCGAAGGGATTCTCGTCAAACGTCTCGACCATCAGCTCGCTGCGGAACTCGAGCCGCCTGGCGATGACATCGGGGGCGAAGAAGGCCCAGTCGAGGGCGTTGTCGAGCGGGTCGCTGGTGGCGACGCGGCGCGCGACCGGGCTGATGGTGAGGGAGAATTCGTGGAGCCGCTGGCGCGACGACTCGCGCGGGCGCAGGTAGAGCGCGTGCGGGGCAAACGACACCGGGGAGGAGTAGTCGTAGTGGGTGAGATGGGTGACGCGGAGAAACATGGGGCTAAGACCGCGGAGACAGCGAAACGGCTCGTGCTTCGTGGTCGGCGGCTCGGTAGCCCGCCTCGGACGAGGCGGGACGACTCACACTGCAACTGCCGTCGGTCCCTGCTCCCACGAGCAGGGCTACCGCGGACGATTCGCGCGGATAGTTGTCACTCCGGGCATAGCGAAGAATGACTAACATGGCAGAGTGCTAAGCTATCATCGCGCCAGCGGGCGCCTCGCGGACGGAAACATCGACCTTGAGCGAGCGCGTGGGTGCGCCGCGGTAGGTGCCGTTGACCGGGCGGATGTCGGCGTAGTCGCGGCCGACGGCGATTTTCACGTAGCGCTCGTCGGCCACGCGGTCGTGGGTGGGATCGAAGGCGGCCCAGCCGTAGCCGGGCACCCACGCCTCGGTCCAGGCGTGCGAGGCCTCGTTCTCGCGGGGGCGGCGGGTGGTGTTGAAGAAGTAGCCGCTCACGTAGCGCGCGGGGATGCCCATGCTGCGGCAGAGGCCGAGGTGGACGTGCGCGAAATCCTGGCACACGCCCATGCGGAGCTTGAGCACATCGGTGGCGCGGGTGTTCACGCCGGTGGTCTTGGGGCGGTAGGCGAAGCGGCGGTAGATGTGCTCGCCGAGGCGGCGCACATCGCCCCACACGTCGCTGCGGCCCTCGGCGAGCGCGTCCTGCGCCTCGCGCCACAGCTCGACATCGAGCGGCACGTAGTGGGAGCTGTTGTAGAACTCCGAGAGCATATCGCGCTCCGGGGAGCGCTCGAGTTCCTCGAACGGGACGCGCGGCACCGCTGGGCGCGCGGCCATGGGCGTGGTCTCGACCGTCGAGACGGCCTCGATGACGAGCTTGCGGTGATCGTCGGGCACCTCGAAGTAGTGCACGGTGTTCCCGTAGAAGTCGCCGTATTCGCGCGAGGTCGCGGTTGGCGTCAGGCACAGCTTGAAGTCGTGGCACCGCTGCGTGTCGTCGGTGATCGGGCGCAGCCTCACCTCGTTGAAGCTGTCGTGCGCCTTGCCGGCGTAGCTGAAGGTGTTGCGATGGTGGACGCGAAGATGCATGGACTCGGATCCGCTTGCACCGCGCTTTGGCGCGGCAGGCAAGAGCGAAGGAAGCGCAGCGTTCAGGATTGTTGCTGCTGTTGCTGCTGCTGCTCCTCGATGGCAGATTCGGTGGGATAGAACATCGTCGTGTCGACGACTTCGTTCCCGATGGTCTCGAGGGCGGTCTGGGTCGCCATGAGGAATTCGTGCAGGCCCTGGTCGAGCACGTCGGTGATCGCGAGGGACTGCAGATCGGCGAGCAGGCGGCGCGAGGCGCGGGCGGCGGCGGTGCGGGGGCGGGCGCCGGTCTCGCCGAGGATGCGGCGGAGGAAATCGTCCACCTGCGCGACGCAGAAGTGGAGCGAGCGCGGGAACGAGTCCGAGAAAATGAGGAACTCCGCGGCCTTCCACGCGAGGATCTCGCGGACGTAGTAGCGGCGGTAGGCCTCGAGGGCCGAGGCGGAGCGGAGGACCGCCTGCCACTGCGCGGTGTCGATGGCGCCGCCCACGTCGGTCGCGCTCGGGAGGAGGATGTGATACTTCACATCGAGGATGCGCGTGGTCTTGTCGGCGCGCTCGAGGAACTTGCCGAACTCGATGAACTCCCAGCCCTCCGACCGAGAGAACGTCGAGGCGGTGAGGCCTTGGAAAAGATGCGAGGCCTGCTTGATGGAGCCGAAAAACTCGTTGGGCCCGTCCTTCCAGACGGCGGAGGTGGAGCGGCCCTTGAGGAAGAGGTGCAGCTCGTTGATCGCCTCCCACATCTCGACGGAGATCTGGTCGCGGATCATGCGGGCGTTCTCCCGCGCGGCATTGACGCACGCCATGATTGAGCTGGGGTTTTTCAAATCGAAGGCGAGGAATTCCGTGACGGTGCGGCTGTCGGCGGCCTCGTAGAGTTTCTCAAAAAGCTCCTCGTCGCCCGTGCTGAGAATCAGCGACTCCCAGTGCTGGTCGAGCTTGGCCTCGGGTGAGGTTTGGTAATCGGCCAGGAACTGAAGGTTCACCTCGAGGAGACGCGCGGTGTTCTCGGCACGCTCAATGTAGCGGCTCATCCAGTAGAGCGAATGCGCCACGCGGGAGAGCATGGTCGTGGCCTGCGCGCGCAGCGCGGGGAGCTGTGATTTGGTGCCGGCCATGGTCAGGCGTCTCCGTGCAGGACCCAGGTGTCCTTTGAGCCCCCGCCTTGGGAGGAGTTGACGACGAGCGAGCCCTTGCGGAGGGCGACGCGGGTGAGGCCGCCGGGCGTGACGGTGATTTTTTCCCCGTAGAGGATGTAGGGCCGCAGGTCGATGTGGCGGCCCTCGAGCTGCCCGTCGCACCACGTGGGCGAACGCGAGAGCTGGATGGGATCCTGGCCGATGAAGTTGCGGGGGTTGGCGGCGACCTGCTCGCGGAACGAGGCGCACTCGGCCTTCGTGGAGTGCGGGCCAATCAGCATGCCGTAGCCGCCGGCCTCGTTGGCGGACTTGACGACGAGCTTCTCGATGTTCTCCAGGATGAACTTCCGGTCGAGCGGCTCGGAAGCGAGGTAGGTGTTCACGTTCGGCAGGAGCGGCTCCTCGCCGAGGTAGTATTTGATGAGCTTGGGGACGTAGGCGTAGATGACCTTGTCGTCGGCGACGCCGGTCCCGATGGAGTTGGCGAGCGCGACGTGGCCGGCGCGGTAGGCGTTCACGAGGCCGGGCACGCCGAGCATGGAGTCGCCGCGAAACACGGTGGGATCGAGGAAATCGTCGTCGATGCGGCGGTAGATGACATCGACGGGCACGAGGCCCGCGGTCGTGCGCATGAAGACGTGTGCATCGCGCACCACGAGATCGCGGCCTTCCACAATCGGAATGCCCATCTGGCGGGCGAGGAAGCAGTGCTCGAAATACGCGCTGTTGAAGACGCCGGGCGTCAGGAGGACGACGTTGGGCTTGTCCTTCCCGGGCGCGAGGTGGAGCAGGGCCTTGAGCAGATCGTCGCCGTAGGTCTCGACGGGGCGGACGCCGTAGCTCTGGAAAAGATTGGGGAAGGCGCGCCGCATCGCCGCGCGGTTCTCGATCATGTAGCTCGCGCCGGACGGGCAGCGGAGGTTGTCCTCCAGCACGAGGTAGTTGCCCTGCGCATCGCGGATGAGATCGGAGCCGCAGATGTGGACGTAGATCCCGCGAGGCACCGAGAAATTCATGAATTCGCGCCGGAAATGCTTCGCGCCCAGGATGAGCGCGGGCGGGACGATTTTATCCTTCAGGCATTTCTGGCCGTGATAGACATCGTCGAGGAAAAGATTGAGCGCGAGGAGCCGCTGGATGAGCCCCGCCTCGATGCGCCGCCACTCGGAGCCGGGGATGATGCGCGGGATGAGGTCGAAGGGAAAGATGCGCTCCGTGCCCTGCGAGTCATTGTAAACGGTGAACGTGACGCCGCGGCGCAGGAACGCCGAGTCGACCGCCGTGCGGCGTCGATCGAATTCCTCCACAGGCAGCCGGCCGAGCCGCTCGGCAAGGCGCGTGTAGTGCGGACGTGTCCCGCCGGGCTCGCCGGCGGCGAACATCTCGTCGAAGAAGACGCCGGAATCGTAGTGGGGGTTGAGGATCGACACGGAGGAGGCGGGGAGCGGTCGTTGCGTTTAGCAGGACGCTTGCCAGAACCATGCCCAACGAGACGCGTCAAGGCGCGTCTCCGCTTTCGGCGCGCGCCACCTCCTGGGCGCGCCGCCCGATTTACTGGCCGGGGACGATGTTAAACGGCACGGATACGCGCACGTTCACCGGCTTGCCGTTGACGGTCGCCGGCTTGAATTTCCACTTGGCCGCCGCGTCGAGGCAGAGCTTGCCGATTGCGGGGGTCGGGGCCTTGGTGACCTGAAGGTCCCGCGGATTGCCGTCACGGTCGACCGTGAGCGAGATATCGACGCGGATGGAACCCTCGATCTTCTGGTTGCTGATCTCGGGTTGCGGAGTCAGCACCGCGACGGGCCGCTGATCCGTCTCGCTCAGACGCACGAGGCGATCCTCGGCGGCCAGCTCGCGATTGATGGCGACCACCTGGCCGGGCTCGACGCGAGCCTCGACCGTCTCGGGGTCGTAGCCAACAAGGGTGATCTCGTAGGCGACGGTGCCGGGATTCTGCTCAAGGAGCGTGAGCGGCGTGACGCCCAGATTCTGGCCGGACTGGATGACGGAGGCCCCGGGCGGCGTGGTGCTGAGCTTCACGATGCCGGTGCGAAACGCGCACGCGGCGCGCACGGTGGAATCGCGCCCGACGGTCACCGTCTCGGTGTGCGGCTGCCAGCCCTCGCGGGTGAAAGTCACGACGTAGTCGCCGGGCTCGATGTCTTGAAACGTGACCGGCGTGCGACCGGTGCGAACCGCACCTTGCGCCTCGGTGCCAGCCTTGGCCGGCCGGACCTCGTAGTTGGCGTCAGCCGGTTCCGAAGTGAGAATCAGGGTGCCGGCGATGCGGGCAAGCTTCAGCGGGCCGGCGTCGGCGGTTTCGTTTTCCTTAACCTCGAGATCGAGTTTCAGCGTCTCGTGGTGCGGGAGGGCCACGGTGACGGGATAGCGGCCGAGCTTGAGATCGCCGAAGGTGGCGGGCGCGGTGCGCGGCGGCAGGTCCCCAATGGTGATCGTCGCGCCGGCGGGTCCGTTGACCACGATGGAGCCGCGGGCGTTGACCAGACGGATGGCGGCCTGGATGCGAGCCTCGTTGTCGGCCTGCTGGCGGGCGGCCTCGGCGGCGGCGACCTTCTGGGCGTTCTCGATTTCAACCTTGCGACGCGTCTCGGCCTCGATGCGGGCCTGCTCCTCCGCTTTGCGCTGCCGTTCGACCTCAGCGAGGCGCGCGGTCTCGATGCGGGACAGCTCGGCGGCGAGGCGGGCATCGGCCTCATGCTTGGACTGCCAAGCGAGGCCGCCTCCCGCGAGCACGGCGAGCAGCGCCGCGACGCCGATCCAAATCAGCGTGCGCTTCGACTTCGGCGTGGCCGGCACGGGCGCGGGTGCGGGCACGCTGGATTTGACGGCGGGAACCTTGGTGGCCGGCGGAGGCGTGGCGGCTTTGGCCGCGGCCGCGGCGACCATGGATTTGGCCGGAGCGGGCTCGGGTTGTTTCTTGGCGGGAGTCTTGTTGGCCGGAGCGTTCCTCGCGGGATAGGCGACGGCGGAGCCGGCCTGGGTGTTCTTTGCAACGGGGGCGGCGGAAGCGGTCGCTTTGGCCGGCGTGGCCGCAGCGACTTTTGCCGCGGGCGCCGGTGCGGCTGGCGTCTCCACGGGAAGCGGGGCGACCGGCTTGGGCGTGTTGACCGTCTTGACGGAAATCACGGGCGAGGGGACAGGGGTCGGCTTGGTCGGCGCCGTTGGAACTGCCGCGGGAGCGGCGGGTTTGGCGCTCGAAGTATTCGCGGCTGCCGGCGCCGTGATTGCAGGCGTCGCGGGCGCAGACGGAGCGTCGCCGTTCGAGGAAATTTGCCAGGCCGAATCCCACGCGCGCGCGGAAGCGCCGGAGCCCGTGCTGATGAAATTTAGGAAACCGAGCCAGGCCGGTGACAGCGCCGCCTCCAGGTCCGGCGAGGAGAACGTGGTGCCGGCGCGGGCGCACCAGCCCTTCACGTCGGGGGAAAACGGCGCGAGGTCGAGCGCGGTGGCCAGGGAGTTGGCGAGCCAGTGCTGCGCAGCGGGCAGGCCGGTGCAAGCGAGGGTGGCGGGTGTCGCGCCGCGCAGGCCGGCGAGCTCCGGCTTCAAACTGGCGGCGAGGCGGGCGGCGATTCGCGGCGCGGCCTCGGAGAAATCGTAGTCGGGGTTGAACAGCAGCTTCACCGCCGAGCCGCGGAATTTCATCCCGAGCTCGATCTGCACCGCTTCCGCGATTCGATCGAGATGCAGCGAGACCGGGATCACGGACAGCACACCGGTCGGGCCGACGAGCAGCGCGTGGGCCTTCTGCTCGCCGATTTCGAGCAGCAGGGTGGGCGAGGTCGCAAGTTGCGTCACGGCGCCGACCGCGTGGTGGGTGGCCGAGACGGTGCGCCCCGTCTTGAGTCCGAACGAATCGAGGAGGGCGAGGGTGTGTTCCCGGCTCTCGGCGCTCACCAACGAGAGCAGCCACGGGGAATTGTCCGGCGTCGCGCCGTCACGGGCGCGGGTGACCGAGGACCAGAACGCGTCGCTCCCGCTGAAATCCGGGAGCGTCTGCGCGAACCGCTGGACGCCGGCGACACCGGCGTGGGCTGCCGCTTCCGCGCTGGTTGAAAGATGGAGGCTGTGAAAAGCCGGTCGCAAGGCGCACGACAGGTTTGCGCCCGCCGGCACCGCGGTGCGCACGGCCTCGGCCAGCGCCGCGGTGTTCCCCAGCGGAATCTCGATCAGGGCTTCCACGCGCAGGCTGCGGTCCTGGGCGGAGCCGCGGGCGATCAGGAGGGCGAAATCGTTTTGCTCGGCGAAGCAGACTGGGTTCGGGGAGGTGGACATGTGGATGGTGTGGGAACTACGGACCCTGCGTTCCAGAAACGACATTCACCGGGCGAAATCCAGAAACGGTCGCGGCGTGAAAATTAATTTACGCATTCTTGAACGCGGCCGGCTTGAACCGGCGGTTGCATCTTCAGTTCATGGCGATGCGCCCGATTTCTACGGGATCACTCCTTGCTCCGTATGCCGCCCAGAATCCTGATGGCCCGAAAACTCCCCGCGGGGACGCGCGCGCGCTGCGCGGTCGTCGAGGAGCACGGCCTGTATTGGCGCGAGCTCGACGGCCAGGCCGGTCTCGAGGCGGCGCTCGGGGGCGAGCGCGTCTCGCTCATCATCGTCGATCATCGCGACGCGCCCGGTGATCCGGTCGAGTTTCTGGCGGGACTCAGGCTGCGCGAAAAGCAGACCCCCATCATCCTGGTCAGTGCGCCGCTGCAGATGGACGCCGTGGTGCGAGCCATCCGGATCGGGGTGAAGGATCTTTTCCACGCGCCCATCAATCTCGGCGCGATCGCCGAGCGGATCCACACGGTGCTCAAACCCGAGCTCAAGGCCACGCGCGCCGCGCGCATCGAGGACTGGGGCGATGTCCTCGCGGAACTTGCCACGCCGGACTCGGCGGGCGGGCAACCGGTCCCGGTCGTGACGGCGGCGCCTATCGCGCGGAGCCCTGAGCAGGACGAGGAAGTCATCACGCTGCGGGAGGCCGTGGCCATCGCCAAGGCGCGGCAGGGTGAATTGGAGCGGGAGATAGCGCGGCTCTCGGGCTCGCGCCCGGCGATCGCCAAGCCCGCCACGTCGGGCCGCACCTCGCACGGTCTGCCGGTCGAGCTGGAGAAGCTCGAGTCCGATCAAAAACTTTTCTCGGCGCTGCTCGCCAAAGTGGAGACCGATCGCGCGGCGACCAAGATGACCGCCGCGCAACTCGCCGCGCGGGAGCAGGCGGCCGAAAACGAACGAAAGGCGCTCGACGAGAAGGCCCGTGGGCTCGCCGCGGAGCAGGCCGCGCTCGCGGGGGCTCGCGCGCAGCAGGAACAGGAACTCGCGCGCGCAAGGAACGGCGCCGGACAGCTCGCCGCGGAACGCCGCAAGCTCGACGAGGAAATCGCCACCCAGCGCCAGGCCGTCGCCGATCTCGAGCAGGAGCGCGCGGTTGTCATGCAGTCGCGGGCCGAGCATGAGGAGAAGCTTTCACGGCTAGGCCAGACCGAAGCGGAGGTGACTGCGCGGGCGCAGGCCCTCGCGGCGCAGGAGAAGGCCCATGCGGAGACCAACGCGCGGCTGCTGGCGGAGCAGGAGCGGATCGAGTCGGAGCAGGCGCTGGCCCGGCAGGCGCAGGCCAAGCTCGCGCAGGAGCGTGAGACGCTGGCCCGGGCGCAGACTTCGCAGCAGGAGGCTCGGGTCCGCGCCGCGCAGATCGAGACGGACCTTGCGGCGCGCACGCAGACGCTGGCCGCGGGGGAAAAATCACTGGCGGAGGCGTCGGCGACGCTCGCCGCCGAGCGCGCCGAGTTGGAAAAGATGCGGGAAGCCCAGAAGGCTTTGGCCGCGCTCGAGGAAAAACTGGAGTCGCAGCAGCAGATTCTCAGTCAGGCCCAGGACAAACTCGGACAGGAGCGGGCCGCATGGGACAAGGCCGTCGCCGCTCAACGGGCCGAATCGGCCCAGGCCAAGGCGCAGCTCGCCTCGGCGCGGCTGGCGCTCGAGACGGATCAGGTGAATGTCCGGCAGGCGCAGGCCGAGGCCGCGGCGGAACGCGCCGAGCTGGAAGCCCTCGCGGAGCGCCTCGATCAGGAGGAGGTCAAGCTGGCAGAGCAGCACGAAGCTTTCAAGAAGGCCGAAAGCAAAGCGCAGGCGAAGCAATCCGCCGCCGAGTCACTGCTGGCCAACTCCAGAAAAGCCCTTGAGGCGGAGAAAGCCGAGCTCGAGTCCGCGCATCAGCTCATCCGGCAAGAGCAGTCGAAGCTCGCGCAGGATCGCGAGGCCCTCGCGAAAGCGCAGGCGGCATTGAAGGAGTTGAGCGCGCAGATCGCGAAGGAGGAGTCGGAGCTGGACAGCTGCACGGAGGCGTTGGCCGGCCGGGAGAAGGCTCAGGCCGAGACGGCGGCGAAACTGGCGGCGGAACAGAGAAAACTTGCGGCCACGCAGGAGGCTTTCGCGCAGGCGCAGTCCAAATTCACGCAGGATCGCGCGGCGCTCGAAAAGGCGCAGGCGGAGCACAAGGAAGTCGCCGCGCGCGCGCATTCGCTGATCGCGAAGGAGCGTTCGCAGGCGGAGACGGCCGGCCGGCTCGCCGCGCTCGAGGAGCGCCTCGAATCGGAGCAGCAGCTGATCAAGCAGGGCCAGGCCAAGCTCACTCGGGAGACGGAAGCCGCGGCGAAAGCGCAGGCGGCGGCCGACACGGCGCGCGCCGAGGCGAATGCCGCGGTCGCCGCCGGGCAGGAAAAACTCGCTGCGGCGCAGCGATCCCACGCCGAGATGGTCTCGGCGTTTGAACGCGAACGCGCGGCCTCCAGGGCGGCGGCGGAAAAGTTTGTCGCCGAGCAGACGGAGTTCCAGTCAGCCCGCGCCACCTTGGAGCGTGAGCGCAAGGAACTCGCGGCCAAGGAAGCCGAGCTGCAGGATTTGGAAGTGCAGTCGCTCGCGGAGGCCGCGAAGTGCAAGAAGGCCGAGAGCCAGCTCGCCAGCGAGCGGGCCGCGCTGGCCACGCAACGCGCGGAACTCGAGACCGAGGCGGAGGACCTCGCGGGCCGGTGCCGGCAGTTTGAAGTGCGGCAGGAGCAGCTACGCGAGCAGATGCGCCAGTTGCTGGCCTCGTAAGGCTCGGGCGTCCTTTCGCGCGCCGCGTGCTTGCGGTGCCCGCCGCCGTCGTCCGTGATGAGCGGATGCCTAAACGGGGCAAACGACCGGTCACAGTGCGCACGATCGCGGAACACGTGGGTGTTTCGACGGCGGCGGTTTCGACAGTGCTCGCCAACCGCCACGAGGAGCGCCGCCTCGCGCCCGCGACGGTCGAGAAGATCCGGGAGGCGGTGCGACGCCTCGGCTATGTCCCCAACCTCGCCGCGCGCCGGCTGCGCGCACACAACCCGGAGGTGCATCATCACGAGCTGGGCATCCTCACCTCGTTCGAGGCGCCGCTATTCCTCGTGAGCCGGGTGCTGCGCCAGGTGCAGCGTCTCGCGGATGCGCGCACCGGCGCCGATCGCCGCTATTCGATCTCGATCGAGATGTTTCATGCCGGGCGGTTGCGCGAGATGCCGGGCCTGCTCAACGCGAGTCGTTTCAACGGTGTGATCGTCACGAACACGCTGCCGGAGGACGACGCGTTCCTGGCGGAGACGACCCTGCCGTATGCCGTCGTCGTCCTCGGGCGTCGGCTAGCCAACCATTGCTGTGTGCTCGATACGCCCGGCGAAATCGGACGGCGGGCTGCCGAGATTCTGCTCGCGCGCGGCTGTCGGATGCTCGTCGCGCTCACGCCGACGCTGCTCACCCAGAGCACGGGGGAGCGGACGGAGTCGTTTGTGGCGACCGTGCGCGCAAAATCGGGCAACGAACCGGTCCGAGTGGTGGCGGGCGGTTTCAATCCTGCCAACGGCGCGGATGCGCTGCGCGCGCACCTTGGCGCGGGGCGCGGGTGCGACGGCGTCTATGCGGTGACTGACAGCCTCGCGCTGGGCGCCTACCAGGCGATCAAGGATGGCGGGCGCCGAATCCCGCGCGACATCGCGGTGGTCGGGGTGGGGGACCACGAGCATGCCGATTTTTTTGATCCGCCGCTCACGTGCGTGGGGCCTTCGAGCGACACGATTGTCGACGAAGTGGGCACGCAGTTATTTCGCCTGATGGGCGACCGCCGGGCGGAACCGATCGAGGTGTGCGTCCCGCCCTCGGTCGTCCGGCGCGCATCGGCCTGATTGAATCGCGCGTCATGGTGCGCGAAAAATTTTTAGCTTGAAGCTGAATCGATTTAGCTAAAGTGCTGCGGCCGCCCGTTCCTTCCCCAGAAATCCCATGACTGACACCACCCTGATTCGTCGCGCGGTCTCCGCGTTTTCCGCTGCGGCCCTGGCCGTGAGCCTTTCTGCCCAAGCTCCAGCCCCGGCTCAAAAACCAGACACCGTCGTGCTCAAACCCTTTGAGGTCACGGTCGAAAAGTCTACCGGCTATAAAGTTTCGACCGCCTCGGCCGCCACCCGCACCAACACGGCCATCATCGATATTCCCCAGACGGTGGACATCGTGACCAAGGAATTTTGGAACGATATTGGCGCGACCACGTTCGACCAGTCGTTCAAGTATGTGGCCAACGTCTACGTGCGTAACCGCAATGCCGGCTCCGGCGACGGCATCAGCTTGCGCGGCTTCGAAATTTTTGGCGGTTCGATGTCCGTCGATGGTGTGCGGATGGGCAACAACAAGCGTGACCTGGTCGGCTACGAACGGCTCGAAGTGGTCAAGGGGCCGCCTTCAGCGGTGCAGGGCCGCGCGGGCGGCACCGGCTTGCTCAACTACATTCTCAAAAAACCCGAAATCGGGCTCAACAGCGTCGGCGTCAAATACGCGCTCGGCTTCGATGAATACGACGCGGTGACCAACCGGGCCGAGTTCGACGCCAATTACTCGCTCAAAGGCTCGACCAAACTCGCGGCCCGGGTCGCCGGCTCGCTGCAGGATGGCGACGACTACATCCAGTTTCAAAAGACGAAAAACTACGCAGTCTATCCGTCGTTCAAGTGGGCGATCACGCCGAAGACCGATCTGATCCTCGCCGCCGAACTGCTCGATTTCAACACGCCCTCGCGCGAAGAAGGCCATGGCTTTGCCGTGTATCCGGAAAAAATGCGCCGCCTCATCCCGCAGTTCAATAACTCCACCGATCCGATCACCGCCCTCGGCCTGCCTTACAACTTCAACATCTCGGGCCCGGGTAATGAGGAGAAGACCAAGGTCTCCAATGCCACGCTCTTCCTCACCCACCAGATCAACGACTGGCTCTATTTCCGCCAAGTCGGCCACCTGCGTTATTTCAGCAACAATACCTTTGCGTTCACCGGCGAAGACAACACCCGCACCGTCGTCAATTCCCAGAAGACCGGCAGCATCGGCTGGCGGCGCGGTTCGACCGCTCAGGGCGATCTCGTCGCGAAATACAGCCTGCGCGATTGGCTCACGGGCACGACGATGGTCGGCTATTCCTACGACGACGGCGCCAACGAAAACGCCAATTTCTCGGGCATTCCGAGCGCTCCCTTCAACACCCTGAGCATGGCCGCGATCAAGGCTTCCGGTTACAGTGCCTCTTACTACAACGGACGCGTCGTGCCGTCGCTCGCTCGCACCGCCTATACGGAAAACGACTCCTATAGTTACGGTCAGTTCATCCAACAGGACGTGGGCTTGTTCAAGAACCGGCTGCTGCTCACCGGCGGTCTCCGCTCCGACCACGAAGTCACCGAGACGCGCAACAAGCTCACCGGCCTGCGCAACAGCGGCGCCAACACCACGCTCAATTCCTACCGCTACGGCGCGACCTACAAGTTCCGCCCCGACCTCGCGCTCTATGCGGTGAAGAGTGTCCAGAACGACGCGCCCAACACCGTCGCGCGTTACAACGGCCTGATCGCCGGCGATCCGCGGCTCAGCGAGTTCTTCACCGTGGCCCCCCTGACCGAACTAAAGGAAGTCGGCCTCAAAGGCGAGGTGTTGAAGGGCCAGTTGTCGTTCACGCTCACGTATTGGGAGATGACCCGTGTCGGCAGCACGGTCAACATTCTGGCCAACGGCGTCTCGCAGGGCCAGAATGTAACCTTTGGCACTGTATCCGAAATCCCGGGCGCCCAGTCCAAAGGCTACGAAATCACCGCCTACGGCAGTATCACCGACCGCCTCAGCCTGATCGCCAATTTCACCGACATGGACGTCAGCCAGGGCTTCACAAACCAGCAGAACACCGCCGGTTGGACGCTCGCGTCAAATCCCGGCCGAATTCCGCTCCGTTTCGCGCCCGAATGGAATCTGAACATTTTCGGCAAATACAGCTTCCGCGACCGAAAGGGCCAGGGCTGGGAAGTGAAGGCGGGCGTCGCCGCCGTCGGGCCGCTCTACACTCAACTGACCGGCTTCGGGCTCACGTTGATTCCGGACAACCAATATAGCTACGACGCCGGCGCCGCCTATCGGTGGAAAAACTACAACTTCGACCTGATGGTGACGAATTTCACCAACGAGCCGTTCTACATCACCCGCGACCAAGCGCCCCGCACGTATCGCTTCAGCGTTTCGGCGCGGTGGTGAGAGGGGGGGTGTTTCCCGATCCGACGTGTCATTCAAAATGAATCCGAATCTCCCGATTTCTCTCCGGCTCTTCTTCATGGCCAGGCTCGTGGTGAGCGTTTTGATCGTGTCGTTGGCGTCCGTTCAGGCCCAGCCCGCTGCCGCCGGCGCGGTCTCTGGCACCGTCAGCAACTCCGCGACCCGCAACCTGCTCGAAGGCGCGAAAATCGAGGTCCCCTCGCTTGGCCGCTCGGTGCTGACGGACAGCACCGGGCGGTTCGTTCTCTCCGGGGTGCCGAGCGGCGAGCTGGAGGTGGTCGTCTCCTATCTCGGACTCGATCCGCAGCGACAGACCGTGCGCGTGGCGGTCGGTCAGCGTGTCGTGCAAAATTTCGATCTTACCTCGCAGGTGTATCAGATGGGTGAATTCCGCGTGACCGGCGAACGCGAGGGCAATGCGCTCGCACTCACGGCGCAGCGCAATTCCGACAACGTGAAGAACGTCGTCGCGCTCGATGCCTACGGGAATCTCCCGAACATGAGCGCCGGCGAGCTCGCGGTGCGTCTTCCTGGCGTGGCCTCGCAGCTCGACGACGAAGGCAACGTCACCGGCCTCATCATCCGCGGCCAGCCGTCGACAATGAACCGCGTCAATGTCGACGGTAACCTCATGTCGAACGTCGGCGGCTTCAACCGCCAGTTCCAGACGCACAGCCTCACCGGCGCGATGTTCGAGCAACTGGAGGTCATCAAGGGCCAGGTGCCCGACCAGACCGCCGACTCGCTCGGCGGCTCGGTGAACCTGAAGACCCGCTCGCCGCTGAGCATGAAAGAGCGGCGCCGCTTCGGCTACAGCTTCGGACTGCGCTGGGCCCCGCCGTTCTACGAGCACATCCAACAGCGGCGGAATCACCCCATCCATCCGCTGGCGAATTTCTCCTACCAGGAGGTCTTCGATGCCTTCGGCGGCTCGCGCAACCTCGGCGTCGCGGTGAATCTCTTCTACAGCGAGAACGTCAATGCCCCGTCGTCGCTCCAGTATGATTACCAGAACACCGCCGCCTCTCCGGCGTATCTCTGGGATTTCCGCACGCAGAACCAGTTCAACAACCGCACGCAGAAGAGCGTGAACGTGAAGGCGGAGTATCGCCTCGCCGAGCACACGAAGATCATCCTGAACACGATCTACAACGACGCGTTCGAGAAGACCGACACGCTCTACACGACGCGCGCGTTCTCCGCCCAGACTATCGCCGGTGGCACGGCCACCGCGCCGACGGGCACGGGCGCCGTGTCGCCCGGATTCACCGACACGCGCACGGAAATCCGCAACGTCGCTGGCTCCAACTTCGAGATCAGCTCCATCCTGCGTCGCTTCCTCAATCGCACGCGTCTCTTCGGCCTCGGTGCCGAGCACGAACTCGACCGCTGGAGCCTCGACTACGAGGCGAGCTACAGCCAAACGCACAACAATCTCGGCCACGAGCCGGGTGGCACCCTCACGATGCGCGTGCCGAATGTCGGCTGGATCATTGACACTACTAATCCCGAGCGGCCGATGTTCACGCAGACCAGCGGACCGAGCATCTACGACATCGCGAATTACCGCACCGCAGTCACGCTGCTCACACGCAACGACGACCGCGATGTCGAGGTGCTCAACGCCCGTGCCAACGCCCGCTATCGCCTGCCAGTCGACGTGCCCGCGACGCTCAAGGCCGGCGCGTTCTATCGCGATCAAAAGGTCGCCGAAGTGGGCCGCCGCCGGCAGTGGAACTATCTCGCGACGGCGCCGGCGATGAGCGCGGCGTTTCCGAACGTCTTCGCCTTTCCCGGCGCGAGCCGGCTGCCGTATGTGCATCCGCGCGCAGCCTATGAAGCCACCAGCAGTTCCGCGCTTTGGGCCGAGGACATGTATTTCCGCACGGCCGATGCGTTCCAAACGACCCGCAACGCCACCGAGGAAATCACCGCCGGCTACGTGCAGGGCCAGGTGAAGTTTCGCCAGCTCGGCATTCTCGGCGGCGTGCGCACGGAGAAGACGGATGTTTCCGGCTTCGGCTACGTGCGCGTGCGCCCAGCCACCGCGGCGCAGATTCCCGACCCGGTCGCGCGCGCCCTCAACGATTGGAACAATCCGGTGACGAACGACGGCTCCTACACGCGCTCGTTCCCGAGCATTCATTTCACTTACGATCTCACCGACCGACTCCGCGCCCAGGCGAGTTGGTCGACATCGTTTGGCCGCCCCGCGTTCACCAATCTCGTGCCCTCGGCCAGCATCAGTGATCCGAATCAGACCGTCACGATCAGCAACCCCTCCGTCGGTCCGCAGTATTCGAAGAACATCGATCTTTCGCTGCAGTATTACCTGCGCCCGGCGGGCGTGGTTTCGATCGGCTACTTCCGCAAGGACATCAAAGACTACATTCTCACGACCGATATCGGCGTGCTCGGCGCCGGTGCGGACAACGGTTTCGAGGGCAGTTATTCCGGCTACCGGCTCTTGAGCTCGACCAACGCGGGCAAGGCCGAGGTCAACGGGTGGGAGTTCGACTACCGCCAGCAGCTCACCTTTCTGCCCGGTTGGGCGCAGGGCTTCGCGGTGTCGGCCAACTACACGCTGCTCGAGACTGAGGGTGATTTCGGCGGCGGCACGGTGCGCTCCGACAAGGAAGTCGCCGGCTTCATCCCGCGCACCGGCAACGCCGGCCTGAACTACAGCCGCGGCAAATATCGCTTCAGCGCGCAGCTCAACTACACCGGCAACTACCTCGGCACCTTTTCGGCCACGCCGCAGCGCAACATCTACCGCGCCGAGCGCACGATCGTGAACGTGGGCGCCGGCTATCAGTGGAAACCCGCCGTCTCGTTCTTCCTCGATATCGCGAACGTCTTCAACGAGCCGCAGCAGACCTACATCGGCTACGAGAACCGGACTCAGCGCGTCATCTACACCGGCCAAGCCGTGGTCTTCGGCATCAACGGCCGCTTCTGATCGCCATCATGTCCGTCGAGCATCGCGTGAAGTCCGGGGTGGGCGGGTCCGCATCCCTGCCGGTGCACCTCGCCGGCTTCTTGCTTGCCCTCGTGGGCCTCGCGTGCGCCGCCCCAGCCATCGCCGCCGGTTCGGCCCCGCGGCCCAATGTCCTCATCATCCTCGCGGATGATCTCGGCTGGCGCGACCTGCGCTGCGACGGCCATCCCTGGCACGACACGCCGCACCTCGACCGCCTCGCGCGCGAGGGCACGCGCTTCACCCATGGCTATGCCGCGGCGCCAATTTGCTCGGCGTCACGCGTCGCGTTGCTCACCGGCCGTTCGCCCGCGCGGCTGGGATTCGAGTTCGTCACCAAGGAGCCGACGGCGAAGAAGCCCGACCCACACGCACTCGCGATTCCGCCGTATCCGCTGAACCTGCCGCTGGAGGAGACGACGCTCGGCGAGGTGCTGGGCTCCGCCGGCTACGCCACCGGCTATTTCGGCAAGTGGCACGTGAGCCAGCACAACGGCGGCTACCTCAACTGGTCCGCCACGCACGGGCCGCTCCAGCAAGGCTACGCCGAGGGCGATTCGGATTTCGGCAGCCACTCCTACGGCGACGCCACGCGCGCCGAAACCGACAAGGGGCCGTTGCCAAAAGGCGACTACGGCCGCGATGCGCTCACGGAAAAAGCCATCGCGTTCCTGCGCACGCAGCGCGACGGCGCGCGGCCGTTCTACCTCCACCTCGGCCACTACTACGTGCACACGCCGATCCGCTCGCGTGCCGCGTGGCTCGCCGAGAAATACGCGGCGCTCCTTCCCGCCGGCGCCGACCCACGCCGTGCGGTTTACGGCGCGATGGTCGAGCTGCTCGATCACTACGTCGGCCAGTTGCTGACCGCGCTCGACGAACTCGGCCTGGCAAAAAGCACGCTCGTCATTTTCACCTCCGACAACGGCGGGCACCCGGAATTTGCCGCCAACGGCCCTTTGCGCGGCAGCAAGTGGAACGTCTACGAGGGAGGCCTGCGCGTGCCGTGGATCGTGCGCTGGCCGGGCCGCGTGCCGGCGGGCACGACCAGCGATGCGCCGTTCATCGGGACCGATTTGTTGCCGACGCTTGCGGCCGCGACGGGCGCGGCGCTGCCGCGCGGCGTGACGCTCGACGGACGCAACGTCCTGTCGCTCTGGCTGGGCGGGCGCGCCGGCCGCGCGGAGGCTGAGCGGGCGTTCACGTGGCATTTTCCGTATTACCATCCGGAGACGGGCTTCGCCGCCACGCGACCGACGATCGGCGTGGACGACTTCGCCGTCAGCCAGACATTCCCGCAGTCCGCCATTCGCGTCGGCGACTGGAAGCTCGTGCACTTCTACGAGGACCGTCGCGACGAGTTGTATCGCCTCTCCGCCGATCCCTCGGAACAGGACAATCTCGCAGCCAGGGAACCCGTGAAGTCCCGTGAACTCCGCGCGCGCCTCGACGCCGAGCTCCGCGCGGCGAACGCCCGCCTGCCGTCGCTCGCATCAAAGAAATAGTTTTACCCACCTCGTTTGCCCTTTTCGATTTTCTCCAATGAATCCCCGCTCGTTACTTCTCGGTTTTGCCGCTCTGACTGTTTCGTTTTCCCTCTTCGCCGCCGACAGGGCTGCGGCCAAAAAAACCAAAGCCGCCGCTGCTCCCGTCGCCCCGGCCGAAGAAGTCCTCCCGCGCCTCGCCCACCATAATCCCGGCCTCCTCACCGATCTCGGCGTCGGCCTCTGGGCCTGGCCGCTGCCGATGGACTACAACGGCGACGGACTCATGGACCTCGTCGTCGTCTGCACCGACAAGCCCTACAACGGCACCTGGTATTTCGAGAACAGCGGGCAGGTTGACGCGCAGCTCAAGCTCCCGATCTTCAAACCTGCGGTCCTGATCGGGAAATCCGCGCCGTCCACCGGCATCTCCTACGTCGACGGCAAGCCGATGATCACCGCGACCGCCTCCGTGCGGCCGACCGGTTCCGAAATCTACAACTACCGTGGCAACGTTTTCCCGGATTTCCGTAAGTCGCAGTTCACGCAGCCGACGAAGATTCCCGTCCCCGAAAAAGCGCTGACCGAGCCCGGCAACATCCGGCAGAACCAGTGGAAGTTCGTCGACCTCGATGGCGACGGCGCACTCGACGTCACGGTCGGCATCGATTTCTGGGGTGACTTCGGTGCGCTGAACGGGGGCGAGGGCGCGTTCAACGCGAAGGGCGAGTGGACGCGCGGCAAGCTCCGCGGCTACGTCTACTATTACCGCAACACCGGCACGACCGCGCAGCCGAGTTACGCGCCTGCCGTGCGGCTGCAGGCCGGCGGCAAAGATATCGATCCATTTGGCATGCCCTCGCCGAGCTGGGCCGACTTCGACGCAGACGGCGACCTTGACCTTATCTGCGGCGAGTTCCGCGACAGCTTCACCTACTACGAAAACACCGGCTCGCGCACGAAGCCGTCCTTCGCCGCCGGCCGTCAGCTCACGAGCGGCGGCGTGCCCCTGCTGATGGACCTCTGCATGATCACGCCGACGACGGTCGATTTCGATGGCGACGGTGACTGGGACCTCGTCGTCGGCGACGAGGATGGTCGCGTGGCCTTCATCGAGCACACCGGCAAAGTCGTCGGTGGCATGCCACAGTTTCTGCCGCCGCGCTATTTCCGGCAGTTTGCCGCCGACGTGAAGTTCGGCGCGCTCGCCACGCCCTACGCTGTCGATTGGGACGGCGACGGCGACGAGGACCTCATCTCCGGAAACAGCGCCGGCTACATCGCGTTCATCGAAAATCTTGGTGGCACGCCCGCGCGCTGGGCCGCGCCGCGCTACCTCAGCGCCGCGGGCAAACTCATCCGCGAGCAGGCCGGACCCAACGGTTCCATCCAAGGCCCTGCCGAACCGAAGTGGGGCTACTCCATTCTCAGCGTGGCGGATTGGGACGGCGACGGTTTGCCCGACATCATGACCAACGGCATCTGGGGAAAAGTCGTCTGGTATAAAAATATTGGCACGCGCACCGCGCCGCGCCTCGCCGCCGGTCAGCCTGTCGAGCTTGCACTCGCGCCCGGCGCGCCGAATCCCGCGCCCGAGTGGAATTGGTGGAAGCCGAAGGCGAACGAACTCATTTCCCAATGGCGCACCACGCCGCAGATGATCGACTGGGACGGCGACGGTCTGATGGACCTCGTGATGTCCGATGCCGACGGCTACCTCGCGCTCTACGCGCGCAAACGTGCCGCCGACGGCTCGCTCGCCCTCGCGCCCGCGCAGCGCGTTTTCTGGAGCGAAGGCTCCAGCGTCTTCAGCAGCAACGGCCAGCCGCAGAACAAGGAGAGCGGCCTGCTCCGCCTCAACGACGGCGTCTACGGCCGCGGCGGCCGGCGCACGTTCTGCATCGTCGATTGGGACGGCGACGGAAAGCCGGACATCATGCTCAACAGCGTGCCCAACGTGAATTTCTTCCGCGCCACCGGGCGCGACGCGCAAGGCCGGTGGACCTTCAAGGACGAAGGTCCCGTGAGCACCCACATCCTCGCCGGCCACGCCACGAAGCCGACCTACCTGGCTTCGACGCGCGAACTCCTCATCGGCGCCGAAGACGGGTTCTTTTATCAGGTGAAACAGCCTGCCGCGAAAAAATAGGGGAGGTCTCCGCCCCGCCTTCCGTGCCGAGCCAAGCCTTAAGGGGCGGGGCAGAACCCCGCTCTACGGTGAATTCACTCATGTCTACATCAGCTCTCTATCGCCCCAGCGGAATCTATTCCGCCCAGTGGCTGCCCATCGATTCCGCCGGACGCCTCGACCGCGCCGCTCTCGCCACGCACCTGGCTTTTGAGAAAAAATCCGGCATCGCCGGCGTCCTCGGCCTCGGCAGCACCGGCGAATTTCCGCATTTCTCGCCGGACGAACGCAAAGTTGCGCTCGTCGCCGTCGCCGAACTCGCTGCGCCGCTCCCGGTGATCGCCAACATCACCGACCTGCGCCCGAAGGTCGCGATCGACCTCGGCCGCTTTGCGAAGTCGCTCGGTCTCCCCGCGGTCGGCCTGATGCCACCGCCGTTCTTCCCCTTGTCGCAGGCCGACATCCTCGCGTTCTTCCTGCACGTCGCCGAGGCCGTCGATCTGCCCGTGATGCTTTATAATTTCCCCGAGCTTTGCGGCAAACGCATCGACCTCGCGACCATCGCGGCTTTCGCCGACCGTGCGCCGATGTGCGCCATCAAGCAGAGTGGGGGAGAGTTCGCCTACCACCGCGACCTCATCGCGCTCGGTCGGGAGAAAAACTACGTCGTCATGTCGGGCGCCGACACCCGGCTCTCGGAGGTGTTCGCCATGGGTGCCGCCGGCTGCACGGGCGGCCTTGTGAACATCGTGCCCGAACTGATGGTCGACATCTACCGTTGTTCGGCCGCAGGTCGTCCTACCGCTGCGGCCGTTTCCGCCGCGCGCATGGTCGAGCTGGGCCGGGTGATCGACCAGCTCGCATTCCCGCCGAACGTCGGCGCCGGCCTCGCCGCGCGCGGTTTTGCTCCCGGAGCTTCGAAATCGATTCTCTCGCCCGAATCGCGCGCGCTCGCCGCCAAGATCGAAACTGAGCTGCGTGCGTTGTTCGTCCAATGGGGCCTCGCCCTCGGGCCGGTTGCGGCTGCAGCGTGAGGGTGGGGTTGCACATCACCGCCAGAAGCTGAACCCGCCCTCGTATATGATGAAAGCCGCCCTCGGATTGGATTTCGGCACGGAAAGCGTCCGCGCCATGCTGGTCGACCTGCGCGGGAAGGAGCTGGCGTCGGTCGCGGTCAAGTATCCCCACGGGCAGATCATCGAATCGCTGCCCGGCTCGAAGCGAAAGCTGCCTCCGCACTACGCGCTGCAGCACCCGCTCGACTGGCTGAGCTCAGCCGCGCAGGCCGCGCGTTCGGCGCGGCGCAAGGCCAAGATCGGCGCCGCCGCTGTGATCGGCGTGGGCGTGGACTTCACCAGTTGCACGATGTTGCCGACGAAGCGCGACGGCACGCCGCTCTGTCTGTTGCCGGAGTTCGCTGCCGAGCCGCTGGCTTGGCCAAAACTCTGGAAACACCACGGTGCGCAGGCGCAGACCAACCGCCTCAACGCCGTCGCCCGCCGACGTGGGGAGAAGTTCTTGTCGCGTTACGGCGGTGTCATCGGGCTGGAGTGGTTCTTCCCGAAGATGCTCGAGACGCTCGAAGGTGCCCCGCGTGCCTACGCCGCGGCGAAAGTGTGGCTCGAGGCCGGCGACTGGTTTGTGTGGCAGCTCGTCGGGGGCGCGGCTGATACGCTGCCGCGCTCGACGTGCCAGGCCGGCTACAAAGGACTGTGGAGCGCAAGCGATGGTTATCCATCGGAGGAGTTTCTGCGTGCCGTGCACCCGAAGTTCACGCGCGTGGTGCAGGACAAGATGCCGGGCCGCTTGCTCGCACCGGGCGTCGCGGCCGGCGGACTCACGGCGGCGATGGCGGAAAAGTTCGGTCTGCGCGCGGGCACGCCCGTCAGCGCCGCCATCATCGACGCGCACGCCGGCGTGCCCGGCGCGGGTGCGGCGAAGGCGGGGACGCTCGTCATGGTGATGGGCACCAGTTCGTGTTTCATGCTCAACAATGAAGCTGAACGCAGCGTCCCCGGCGTCGCGGGCGTGGTGAAGGATGGCATTCTCCCCGGCTTTTTCGGATACGAGACGGGTCAGGCCGCCGTGGGCGATGCCTTCGACTGGCTCCGCAAGCTGACGGGACAGCGTGATCTGGCGGCGCTCGGCCGCGAGGCTGCCGCGATGGCGCCCGGCGCTGAGGGGGTGCGTTGCATGGATTGGTTCAACGGCTGCCGCACCCCGCTGATGGATGGCGCGCTGAAGGGCGCGTTTACCGGACTCGGTTTGCATCATCGCCCCGCGCACCTCTATCGCGCGCTGCTCGAAGCCTCGGCTTTTGGTGTGCGTTGGATCGTCGAACTGCTCCGCGACGGGGGTGTGCCCGTGAAAAGCTTCGTCGCGACCGGGGGCCTGCCCCATCACAAC
>JANOCA010000413.1:0-4691 GCA_031411915.1 Opitutaceae bacterium | reverse complement strand
CCAGTTCCTCGGGCTCTGAACCGATGGGCAGCACGTCGTCGACCCGGCCTGCCTTCGCCCACGCGCTCGCGGTCGCGTGGAGGCGGCGCACTAGCGCCGCGGCGCGCCGGCCGGTGCAATCCGCGGGCGCGGCCAGGCGATAGTGCAGCGTAAGGCCCATGGTGATTCGGTGGGAAACGGAACGAGGTGTTCCTTGAGGCCCCGCGGCACGAAGGCACGGACAAAATCGCCGCAGGACAATCTGTCGGCCGACCGCAGGAACTCTCCGCGCGTTTTGTTTTGCGACGCCCACCGCGAGCAACCCCAATCCCCGCACCCCCCGCCTCGGAAATTCCCCGCCCGCGCGCCGTTCACCCCCCGCCATGAAACCCCTCCTCCGCCTGCTTGCCCTCCTCCTCGGGTTCTCGTTCGCCGCCGCCGCCGATCGCCCGAACATCGTCGTCATCTTCACCGACGACCAGGGCTACGGCGATCTCGGCTGCTACGGCGCGACGGCGTTTCGCACGCCGCGCATCGACCGGCTCGCGGTGGAGGGGACGCGGTTCACCAATTTCTATTCCCAGATCGTGTGCGGCCCCGCGCGCTCGGCGCTCCTCACCGGCCGCCAGCCCGTGCACAGCGGCGGCTGGTCGATGCCCGCCAGCGAAATCACGCTGGCCGAGCTGCTGCGGAAACAGGGCTACGCCACCGCGTGCATCGGCAAGTGGGACATTTCCAACCGCGCCGCCATCCCCGCGCGCATGCCCAACGCGAAGGGCTTCGACTACTTCTACGGCGCGCTCGGCGCCAACGATAACGGCCGCGTCGCGTTCCACGAGAACAACTCCCCTGCCGGCGCCACCGACGACATGGGCAGCCTCACGCGCACCTACACGGACAAGGCGCTCGCGTGGCTGCGCGCGCAGCGCGGCCAGCCCTTTCTCCTCTACCTCGCGCACACGATGATGCACTCGGTCGTCGGCGCCTCGCCCGAGTTTCGCGGCAAGTCGAAGGGCGGCCTCTACGGCGACGCGATCGAGGAACTCGATTTCCACACCGGCCGCCTGCTCGACGCGCTCGACGAACTCCGCCTCCGCGACAACACGCTCGTCATCTTCACCACCGACAACGGCGCCTGGAGCAACAACGAGCCCAACCTCCGTCCGCGCCACAGCGGCGAGATCGCCTGGGGCTCCTCCGGCCCGCTGCGCGAGGCCAAGGGCTCCAGCTACGAGGGCGGCTCGCGCGTGCCCTGCCTCGTGCGCTGGCCCGGCCGCGTGCCCGCCGGCCGCGTGAGCGACGCGATTTTCGCCACCTTGGATTTCCTGCCCACGTTCGGGAATCTCGCCGGCTACGAGCCGCCCCGCGATCGCATCATCGAGGGCGTCGATCAGACGGAGCTGCTCCTCGGCCTCAGCGAACGCGGCGCGCGCGACCACTTTCACTATTTCAGCATGAACGAGCTTCACGCCGTGCGGCAGGGCCCGTGGAAATTGTTTTTGCCCGACCGCAAGGTTTTCTACGGCTACGTGAAGGATCGCGGCACAAGCGGGCTCGAGCTCTACCACCTCGACTCCGACATCGGCGAGTCGCGCAACGTCGCCGCGGACAACCCCACCGTCGTCGAGCGCCTGCTCGCCTTTGCGCGCGCGTATCGCTGGCCCGAGAAATTGCCCGACGCCGGCATCGCCCTGCCCGGCGCCGGCGCCAAGCAGCCCGGAAAAAAGAAGGCCCCCTGAGGCCGCGGAGTCTGAGTTCCCAGCCCGGGCATGTGTGGTGGAAAGCGACGTCGCAATGTCGTTCGGCCCATCGCTCCGCTCGGTCGTCCATTGCATTGCGCCCGCCGCCTGGCGAAACGACGGCGCCCCGTCCGCCAACAGACCGCCTCGAATGCGCCCTCGCTCCGGATAAATTCGCCCTTGCGACGCGGAATATTTGTCCAATTCCCGGACGAACCCGCCAATAATGAGTAGCACCCTTGTGGACCACCACTCCGACCCGAATGCAGACGACGCAGCGTTTCTCCGCCGCTTCATGGCCGAGCAACGGACGCTGCTGCACTTCATCATGCGCTACGTGCCGTCCATCGCCGATGCGCGGGACGTGCTGCAGGAGACGCTCGTCACGCTGTGGGCGAAGCGCGCCGAGTTCGACGCCGCCCGGGAGTTCCTGCCTTGGGCCTGCGGGATCGCGCGGTTCAAAGTGCGCGAGTTCTGGCGCAAGCAGCCGCGCTGGGAAACGTTCGCGCGGGACGATTTCATGGCGCTTCTCGACCAACGCAGGGAGGAACTGAGCCCGGAGCTGTCGCTGCGCACGGAAAAACTGCGGGACTGCGTCGCCAAACTTCCGCCCGAGCACCGCGCCACGCTCGATCGCTACTACCGCGAGGACGAGCCGGTTGAAACCCTCGCCCTCCGCGAGGGCCGCAGCGTGGACGCCATCTACAAGACGCTCCAGCGTCTCCGTCGCTCGTTGCTGGAGTGCATCGAGCGCGGCCTGCGGGCGGAAGGAACCGCGACATGAATATGCCACCGGACCATGAGGCCCTGTTCGCCCGCATCTGCGACGGCGTCGCGAACGACGCGGAGGCCGCGGATTTCCAGCGGCTGCTACGCACCGACGCCGCGGCGCTCGACGCGTGGCTCCGTTACTCGACCTTGCATGCCGAACTCGCCGCTGGCGCCGCGTTTCCCGCGACGGCCGATTCGACGCCGGTCCCCGCCAAGCCCGCGCGCGACTTCCCAACACGGCGCGTTGTCCGTTTTCCCTGGCTGCCCCAAGCCGCAGCCGGCCTGGTCGTCGGATTGTGCGCCGCTTCGCTCGTCTGGGCCTACGTCGCTCCGCCGGCTCTGCGCACCCACGCCTTGTTGGAAGAGGATTTCGAGGATCCCGAGTTGTCGCTGGCGGTGCGGTCGGCTTTGGAGACCGGCATCTGGCGCGGCGACTCATCCGAAATTACCGAGGCACAGGACGGCATGACGCCTGCGACCGGCCGGAAGATGATGCGATTTCTCCGCGCCGACCACGATGGCCGGCTGAAACCGACGGGCGGGCACATCGCCACTATCTACCGCTTAATCGACCTCAGGCCGCTGCGCGGCGAGTTCGCCGACGGGGCCGGCGTCGTGGAGGTTTCCGCCAGCTTCAACGCGACGGAGTTTCCCGCCGGAGAGCGCTACGGCTGCGCGATCTCGCTCTACGCGCTCGATGCGGACTCGGTGCCCGACCGCGCGGGCCGGCTCGGCAGCACGCTCTCTGACGAGGCCCTGGCGATGGCGCGCAGCAGTCGCACGCAGTTCGATCGGGACCCGGCTTCGTGGCAGCGGGTCACGACCGAGATCCGGCTTCCGGTCGACGCGCAATTTCTGGTTGTCCGCCTGCATGTCAGCCAGCCGTTCGAGTCGGGCGACGCCCCTGTGTTTACCGGCGCCTATGCGGACGACATCCGGGTTTCGCTTCTCAGCCGATCCGCGGCGCCATCGCGGACCCACCCTCTCCCACCATGACAAAACCCCACCTCACCCCGCGTCCCTTTCTCGCCGGTGCGCTCACCCTGGTCGCAGCCGCCGGCCTGGCCGCGCAAGCGCCGACTCCGCGGCCCGCTGAGTCCGCCGCGATCGAACTCTCGCCGTTCGAGGTCAGCGCGGCGTCCGTCCGTGGTTATGTCGCCTCCGAGACCATGACCGGCAGCCGCGTGAAGACGCCCATCATCGATCTGCCGTATTCAGTAAACGTGATGACCAGCGAGTTCCTCGAGGATTTCGGCATCTACGACTTGCTCGACAACGTCACCCACATCAGCGGGTTCACCGGCCTCGACATCGGCGGCAATTTCAACCTGCGCGGCTTCTCCTCCTCCAATCAACTTCGCGATGGTTTCTTCCGGCTCGGCCGCTACGGCTCGAGCAATATCGACCGCATGGAGATCATCAAGGGCTCCAGCGCCGCCATCTACGGGCGCACGTCGCCCGGCGGCATGGTAAACATGATCTCCAAGAGTCCGCGCGACGCGGCGAGCCAGAAGCTCACCTACAACTTCGGCGACTTCGGCACGCAGCGCCTCACGTTCGAGGGGACCGGTCCGTTTTTCCCGGGCACCCTTGGCAAGACCCGCTACGTTTTCACCGGGAGCCACTACCAGCGCGAGTTCGGCCAGGAATACGCCCGCAACCGCAATCACGAATACTACCTCGCCCTCGATCACGTGTTCGCGGACGGTTCGAAGCTCTTTTTTTCCGCCGAGTATTTCCTTCAGATTCGCCACTCCGCTCCGAGCGCGGTGCCTCTCGTGACCGACCAGAAGGGCACGGCGAGCGTCAACGACGACGTCGCGGTCGGCTACGCCGTCAACCTCGGCAAGATCAACGCCAGCGGTCCCAACAGCGAACTGAACCGCGGCAACACCGGACTCACGGCCGTCTACGACAAGAAACTCAACTCCATCTTCAGCACCCGCCTTTCCGCCAATACCTACCAGGCGCGCCGTTGGGACTTCAACTACGTCAACCAGTGGGTCGCCTTCACCATCAATCCCGCCGTCGCCACCACGCCGGTCCGCACGGCCCGCGCCGCCATTCCAAATCGAGGGCGCATCTACGAGGACGGGGGCGGCTTCCAAGGCGACCTGCTCGCCCACTACTGGACCCACGACCGCAAGCTCGAGCACCGCACCCTCGTCACGATCGACATCAACGACTATTACCAGTGGAACC
>JANOCA010000412.1:0-13456 GCA_031411915.1 Opitutaceae bacterium | reverse complement strand
CTGAGCCTGATCGAAATCATGTATGAATTCCCGCTCACCGGTGCGCAGAAATCCCATCTGCGCGGCCTCGGCCAGAAACGCGATGCCAGCCTGAAGGTCGGCAAGGGCGGGCTCACGCCCGAGTTCTTTACTGAACTGCAGAAACTCCTGCGCGCCGACGAGCTCGTGAAGCTCCGTTTCCTCGGCGCCGACCGCGACGAGCGCGCCGCCCTCTGCGACCGGATCGCCGACGAAGGCCGCTGCGTGTGCGTCGGTGCGGTCGGGCACACGGCGCTGTTCTACCGCCAGCACCCGGAGCCGAAGGCACGGAAGGTCACGCTGCCGTAGTGTAGGGCCCGAGCTTGCTCGGGCCTTTCTCGTTCACGAGCGGCGGCGAGCAAGCTCGCGCCCTACATTCGGATCGCACTCAGAACTGATACCCGATCACCGTGCTCTTGCCCTTGAAGTGGAAGACGCGGTTCATCGGCTCATCGACGGCGTAGTCCGGCTCCTTTTCCTTCAGCACGAGTTCGCGGTCGTTCTCGCCGGTGGCGAGGTTCACGCCGACGACGCCGATGTCCTTTTCCACCTTGGTGAGGATGTAGGTGTAGGCCTGCGAGGACTTGGACCCGCCGGCACGCTTGGCAGCTTTCTCGGTGAAGGCGTTGTAGCTGCCGAGATTGCTGTGGATGGTGTTCACGCCGCTGTTGTAGCCGCTGGAGCCGAAGCCGCCGCCGGCCGCCGCCTGGCCGTTGCCATAGACGGCCGCGGCCGCGGTCACGGCGAACATCGCGATGTTGCCCGATGCCTCGCTCGGCGCGGCGTAGAAGAGCGACCAGTTGGAGGTCTTCGTCGCCGGATCGAAGCCCAGCAGGTGCTGCTTGCCCTGCACCACCATGCCGCCATCGGGCCGGAGATTCACGGCGACGGGCACATCGAGCAGCCCCTTGTTCGCCGAAACGATGCCCTTCGCCAAACCCGTCACGCCCCCGAGCGCGCCGAGGCCGATCTTCGCGACGCCGCCGACTCCCATTTTTTTCTTAAACTCGATCGGCATCTTGAACGCCTCGGCAGGAGTGGCGCCCGCGGCATCGATGCCGTAGACGTTGGCGCCATCGGCGAAGATCACGGTCTTGGTCGCATCGACGACCACGAGGTTGGTGATGCCTTCCTTGGCCTTGTCGAAATGGTAGAGCGATTTTCCGTCGGCCGGGTCGAGGACGACGACGCCGAGCGGCTCCTTGAGCATCGCGGTTTTGCCGTCGGAGAAATTGCCGCCGTAGCGCGAGAAGATTTTCCCGCCCACGATCTCGAGCTGGGCGACGATGGCGTTGTCGCGCGCCTTGAGCAGGCCGGCGAAATCGGAGATGCGATCGCTCTTCCAGAGCGTCGCGCCGTCCCGGCGGTTGATGGCGTAGACGCTGCCGCCGCCGGCCCCGTAGATGCGGTCGCCGTCGATGCGCAGCGGCGCGTAGGTTTTCTTCAGGCCCTTGGCGGCCGGCGAAAACTCCACGCCCCACTTCACCGCGCCCGTCGCGAGATCGATGCAATGCACGCCGAGGTAGCCGACATACATCTCGTCACCGTCCACGATCGGGTCGTGGTAGCCGGAGAGATCCATCGTGGGGATGAAACGGCCGCTGTTATCGGCGAGGTGGAGCGGGATGCCGCCGGCCTTCGTGAATTTCGCCGACCACTTCTGCGCGCCGGTCGCGATGTCGTGCGCCATGAAATAGACGCCGTTTTCCTTTTGATCCATGGTGTTCACGACGAACACGACGAGGTTCTTCTCCGGCACCGGGATCGTGCCGTGGTATTGGGCGAGCATCTGCGGCGTCGTCCAGATGGTCTGCCCCGTGAGGTAGTCGACGGCCATGAACGTGACCTTCGAGTTCATCATCCCGTCGAAGGTGTTGCACACGAGCAGCGGCGTGCCGGGGATTTCGCGGGCGTTGTGGCGGTTGGTCTTCTTGATGTCGTCGCGGCGCCACGCGATCTTGCCGTCCTCGGGTGAAATGGAAACGAGCGCGGCGTCGGTGCCGACGAGCAGGGTGCCGAGTCCGGTGAGCTGGTGCCACTTGGCATCGCCGCCGAGCGGCGTGGTCCAGAGCTGTTTGGCCGCGGTGGCGGCGGACACAGCGGATGCGGCCAGCAGTCCGAGGACAAGGCAGGCGGAGGGAAATGGAACAATTTTCATGGCGCCGCATCTTCGCTGAAAATCGCCATCCGCGAAATACGCAGGCCTGCGTATGGCGGGGCCACGCGCGGATTGACTTCGCACGCGGGCGGCCTTCTCTCCCCGCCGTTCGCCTCGCGAGAGGCACAACTTTAACCGCCAACCCACAAAAATACGATGAACGAGATTGTCCATTTCCAGACCTCGCTCCCGCCGGTTGGCCCCGTCGCGCGCTGCTGACGCACGCGCCCACTCGATTCTCACTTGAGACGCAGGCCGCCCGATCGGGCGGCCTTTTTCATTTCGGCGCCGGCCCATCCCGGGCCCGGGCGCGTGCCCCCCTGCCCTGCGTTTCCACGGATCGTTTTTACCACCATGTCTCTTTCCTTTCTCGGCTGGCACGAGTCGCTCGCGGCTCACTTCCAGCCTTTCGCCAACGACGGCCTTGTGCCCGCGCGCGTCGCCCGCGAGCACAAGAACGCCTTCGAACTGCTCTCCGCCCACGGCGAACTCACCGCCGTTTGCACGGGCAAGCTTCTCCACCACTCCACCAGCCGCGGCGATTTGCCGGCGGTCGGCGACTGGGTGGCGGTGAGACTCCGACCGGGCGAGGCTCACGGCGACATCCACGCCGTGCTTCCGCGCCGCACCAAATTCTCCCGCCGCGCGGCCGGCGACACCGCCACCGAGCAAATCGTGGCCGCCAACGTCGACACCGTGCTCCTCGTCACCGCACTCGATCAAAATTTCAACCTGCGCCGCATCGAGCGCTACCTCGCGGTCGCATGGGAGAGCGGCGCGCAGCCCGTCGTCGTCCTGGGCAAGTCCGACCTCCATCCCGACCCGGTCGCGGCGCAGGCCGAGGTCGCATCGATCGCGATCGGCGCTCCGGTGGTCACGCTCAGCGCCGCGCGTGGCGATGGGCTCGACGCGCTCGCGCCGTGGCTCGTCCCCGGGTCCACCCTCGCGCTGCTTGGTTCATCGGGCGTGGGAAAATCCACGCTCATCAACCGCCTGCTCGGCGTCGACCGCCAGCGCACCAGCGCGATCAGCGATGCCGTCGGCAAGGGCCGGCACACCACCACGCACCGCGAACTGATCGTCGCGCCGGCGGGCTGGCTCGTGATCGACACCCCGGGCATGCGCGAGCTTCAGCTCTGGGATGTGGACGACACCGCGCTCGACGCGACGTTCACCGATATCACCGCGATCGCCGCGCGCTGCCGCTTCGCCGACTGCTCGCACCGCGCCGAACCCGGCTGCGCGATTCAAGCCGCGCTCGACAACGGCACGCTCGATCCCGAGCGGTGGCAGAGCTACCAAAAGCTCCAGCGCGAGCAGGCCTACGCCGCCCGCCGGGCCGACCCACGCCTTGCGCGCGAGACGCGGGATCACTGGAGGAGAATCAACCGACAAAATCGCGTCACGCAGCGGATCAAACACGGCCTCGAGGGCGACTGACCCTCGGTGGATTCGCATACGCAGGTGCGCGTATCGCGGCGCGGGCGCGGTTGACGCGCCGCCGCTCCGCGCGCTCTCCTCGCGCGTGCCGGTTCGCCTCCGCTTCCTCGCCCTCGCGCTGCTGCTCGCCTCCATCCGGACCAGCGGCGCGGTGTTCGATCCCGAGGCGGGGTTGCCGCTGATGCAGCGGTTTCTCCCGGAGACCTACCAAGGCCACTACCAGATCAACGACCTCGCGATCGCGGCGGACGGCCGGTTCTACGGCACTTCGCAGTGCGCGCTCCACCGCTTCGACGGCGTGCGCTGGGAACGGCTCGCGTTTCCCGGTCTCTGGGCGTGGCGGCTCGTCGCGACGCCGGATCTCCGCGTCTATGTTTCCGGCGACGACGAGATCGGCTACTACGCCGACGACCCGACCGGCGCCGCCGTCTATCATTCGCTCGTGGCGCAGGTGCCGGCGGAGGCGCTGCCCTTGGGCAGCGTGCGCGGCGCACGGGCGGCGGGCAACGCCGTCGCCTTTGCCGCCGAGAAAGGCTGGCTAGTTTGGCAGGGCGGTCGGTTTCACTTCACGCCACCGCCGGTCCCCGGGCGCACGATCGTCCATGCGGTCGGGGGCGTGCTCTATGCGAGTTCGGTCGGCGGCGGGCTGCGCCGCTGGGACGGCCAGCAATGGGAACCCTTCGCCGCCGAAACTTCCCTCGTCCGCTCGACCGTCACCGGCCTCGCCCTGCTCCCCGATGGCCGCCTGCTCGCACTCGCCTCGCCCGCCGATCTCGTCGCGATCGCGACGGATGGTCGCACGGCCACAAAATGGACGGGCCCCGCCGCGGCCGCGATCCTCGCGCTGCGCCCGCTCGGATTGCTAACGCTGCCGGACGGGCGCATCGCCGCCTTCACGCGCTCGGCCGGACTCGCGCTCGTCTCGCCCGATGGCGCGACGCTCCTGCGTCTGGACAAATTCCACGGCCTGCCGAGCAACACGACCTACGGCCTCGTCGTCGATCACGACGGCGGGCTCTGGACTGGCGGCACCAACGGCCTCGTGCGCCTCGATCTCGCGACACCCGCCACGGTATTCGACGAGCGCAACGGCCCCGGCCCCGGCGGCATGAGGGCATTCTCGCGACAGGACGGTGTGTTCTACTCCGCCGTGGTCGAGGGCGTGCATCGACTCGTGCCCGCCGATCCTGTTTCAGGCGTGCCGGCACATTTCGAGGTCATCACCGGCACGACCGGCACGATCAACGACATCGCCCCGCATCCGCAGGGCCTGCTCGTCGCCAGCACCAACACCCTGCATCTCTACCGGCCCGACGCCGGCTTCCGCCCCGTGCTGCAGCGCAACGATGATCTCACGGTCGTCTGGACCACGCCTGCGGATCCCGCGCGGGTCTATCTGGGCGGCGACAAGAGCCTCATCGTCGCGCGGCTCGATGCGAACGGCTTCGCCATCGATCACGAACCGACGGCCTTCGGCTCCTCCGAGATCATCACGCCGATCGGTGCCGACACCATTTGGGTCGGCACGCGCGCACGGGGATTTTTCAAAGTGCGCGCCGCGGCCGGCCCCGAGGGCTGGCGCGCGCCTACGATTGAGCAGTTCGGTGAAAAAGAAGGCCTGCCGCCCACGCGGGGCTACACCGCCGTCTTCAACGCGCCGTGGGGCCCGGCGTTTTTCACGACCGAGGGCACCTGGCAGCTCGACGAGACGGCGCGCCGCTTCACGCCCGAGGCCGCGTTCCAGTTTCCCGACGGGCCGCGCTTCGGGTTTCCCAGCACGCTCGACAACACCGGCCGGCTTTGGGCGAGCGGAGGCCGGCTCGATGGGCGCGATGGCCGCCTGCTGGGCTGGTATGAAATTTCCCCCGGCACGCCGCGCCGCACCGCCACGTGGCACGCGGCCCCGCCCGCGCTCCAACCGCTCGCCGGCGCCGTGGGTTTCCTGACCTTCTACCGCGATCCCGTCGGCGACATCGTGTGGGGCAAATCCCCTCACGGTGTCGTGCGCCTCGATACCACGCGCCTCGCGGCGATGACGCCGCGGTCCTGGCGTCCGCGCCTTCACTCGATCTCCGCCGCCGGCCAATCGCAGCCGCTCGCACCCACGGCGACGCCGCGCTACCCGCACACGGCGGAGCGGACGGTCTTGAGGTTTTCGCCAGGGCGCTTCGACGGCGGTGCGGTCACCTATCGGACGCGCCTCGTGGGCTTCGATTCGCAGTGGACCACGCCCTCGGCCCATCCTGAAATTAGTTTCACCAACCTCGAGGGCGGTCCCTTCACCCTCGAGGTGATTGCGGCCGACGGCGCGGGCCGCGACAGCGAGCCGCTGCGCTTCGCGTTCTCCGTCGCGCCGCCGTGGCACCGGACGACGTTGGCTCGCGCCGCATGGCTGCTCATCGCGCTCGGCGCCGTGGTTAGTTTTGTGCGCTGGCGGCTCGGCCGCGCCGAGCGCGAACGCGTCCGGCTCGAGGGCATCGTGGCCGAGCGCACGCGCGATCTCGCGGCGGCGCGCGACCAGGCGGAGTCGGCCAGCCGGGCCAAGAGCGCCTTCCTCGCCTCGATGAGCCACGAGCTGCGCACCCCGCTCAACGGCGTCATCGGCTACGCGCAGCTTCTACAAGGCGACACGCGCCTCGCTACCGACCAGCGCGAGCGCGTCCGCATCGTCCACCAGAGCGGCGAGCACCTGCTCCGCATGATCAACGATGTGCTCGACCTCGCGAAAATCGAGGCGGGCAAGATTGAATTGCGGCCCGCGCCGTTCGCGCTCGGCGAGCTGCTCGCGGATGTGTGCGCCGCGCACCAGAACGCCGCGACGGCCAAGCGCCTCGGCTTCGTGCGCGATTTCGCGCCCGATCTGCCCGCGTGGGTCGAGGGCGACGCGCAGAAACTCCGGCAGGTCCTGGACAACCTGATCGGCAACGCCGTGAAGTTCACCGCAAGCGGCCGCGTGACACTGCGGGTGGTCGTAATCGATGTAGGCGGGGTGCCCCCACCCCGCGGGCTATCGGATTCGACGCCTCCTCGTTCGCGGGATGAGGGCACCCCGCCTACAATCGAACTCGCCTTCTCCATCACCGACACCGGTCCCGGCATCGCCGCCGCCGATCAAGCGCGGCTCTTCCAGCCCTTCGAACAGGCGCGCAGCGCCCGACCCAACTCGCCCGGCACCGGCCTCGGCCTCGCGATCAGTCGCGCGCTCGTCGAGCGAATGGGTGGCACCCTCACGCTCGCGAGCGAGGTCGGCCGCGGGAGCGAGTTTTCATTTTCGATCACGCTGCCCGTGCACGATGCGGCGACGACGAAACCGGCCGCCCCCGTTGTGAGCGGCTACGAGGGCCAGCGCCGGCGCGTGCTCATCGTCGACGATCACGCGGTCAACCGCAGCCTGCTCGCCGATCTGCTCGCGCCGCTCGGCTTCGCCTGCGACGAGGTGGAGTCCGGTGAACGCGCGCTAGCCCACCTCGCCGCCGCCTCCGAGAACTGGCCCGATCTCGCGATCGTCGATCTGCGCATGGACGGAATGGACGGCCTCGAACTCACGCGCCGTCTCCGCGCTCTGCCCCGCGGCACCGCGCTCCGCGTGCTCCTCACCTCCGCCTCCGTGATCAGCTTCGACGCCACGGAGGCCCACGCGGCCGGCTGCGACGATTTTCTGCCAAAGCCGTTCCGCACCGAAGATCTCATCGGCAAGCTGGGCACTCTGCTCGGCCTGCGCTGGGTGCAGGTGCGCCCCGCGTCGCGCGATCCGTTCGCTGCCCCACCCACCGCCACGGCTCCCATCCCTGAGGCAACCCGCGCCGCGCTGCGCGACGCCCTCGCGCACGGCGATCTGCAGGCTTTTCGCGCCGTGCTCGCGCGCGTGCGCCACGAGCACCCCGCCGCAAGCGCGGAATGGGACGAACTCGACGCGGCCGCGGCCGGTTTCCAGCTTTCACGCCTCCGCTCGCTGCTCGATCAAAGATGAACTCCCCCTCCGTCCTCGTCGTCGATGACACGCCCGCCAGCCTTGGCGTGGTGTGCGATGCGCTGCGCCGGGAGGGAGTGCGCGTGCTGCTCGCCGACAGCGGTGACGCTGCGCGCGCCGTGCTCGCGCGCACCCTGCCTGATCTGGTGCTGCTCGACGTCGTGATGCCGGGCGAGGATGGCTTCGCCGTGTGCGCCTCGCTCCAGGCCGACGCCCGCTGGCGCACACTGCCCGTGATTTTCCTGACCGCGATCGACGCTCCCGAGCAAAAGGTGCGGGCCTTCGCCGCCGGCGCGGTGGACTACGTGACCAAGCCCGTGCATGTGGCCGAGCTCGTCGCACGCGTGCGCGTGCAGCTCGAACTGCGCGCGGCGCGGCGCAAACTCGAGGCGCAGAACGCCGAGCTCGAAGCCGAAGTCGCCATCCGGCTCGACGCCGAGGCGCAGCTCGCGGGCTCGCTCGACCGCGCGGTCGTCGTGCTCGCGCGCGACGGCGCCCTGTTGTTCGCCACGCGCCTCGCGCACGACCTGATGGCGAAATTTGCGACGAAGCCGGCGACGTTGGCGGGTGGCGGACGCTTCGCCGCGGGCGATGGCGTTTTGCAGGTGCGCCGCTTCACCTCACCCGGGCACGACGAGACGGTGATGCTCGTCCTTGAGGAGGAGCACGCGCCGCCCGGCCCCGCGGCGCTCTGCGCGCTCGGCCTCACGCCGCGGCAAGCCGAGGTCGCCTACTGGGTCGCGCAGGGGAAGACCAATCCTGAGATCGGCATCATCCTCGCCGCCAGCCCGCGCACGATCGACAAGCACATGGAGCGCATCCTCGCCCGTCTCGGCCTCGAGGGTCGCGCCGCGCTGATGCTACAGGCGGGCGAGACGCTGCGTCCCGCGCGTTGAGATCAAGTTCAACGGCCGGCAAGGGAGGCCTCATACCTACGTCCCTTGAAGTTTGGACTTCTCGCACGTGGGGCCGCTTCTCCGCAAGCGGCCTGAATTGCAGCCGGCGAATCGCCCTGCCACCCAGGCCGGCTCGGAGAGCCAGCCCCACCTCGGAATAGTCTGATCGTTACGGGACGTTGGCCTCAGGGCGTTTTCGGCAGCTCCCAGAGCGTCCAGCCTTGCTCGGTGTCGAGGCGTCGGCCCGGCAGTTCGGGGTGCCATTCGTCGCGCGTGAGAATGTAGCCGGCGCCGAATTGCGCGGCGACGCCGAGCAGCTCCGCGGCGGACCGCGCGCGCCACGCCGCCGCGACGTCGAGGTCGCGGACGAAGGGGCGGCCGAGCACCGTTTCCATGCGCCGGTGCCATTCCTTCAGGCCGGCGGCAGTGAACGGGATGTTCTTGTCGTCGACGACCACCGCGCGCTGCGCGTGGAGCTTGAAACTCCAGGGCTCGCTCGTGGGCGGCACCAGCACGAGCGCATCCTTGGCGGAACGGTCGCGGAAGCGCCGGCCGAGGACGGCCGGTGGATCGAGCGGGCCGGCGTCAATGGCGAGACGATGGGCCAGCGAGTCGGGCCAGTCCGGTCGCGTTGAGAAAACCGCCGCGCAGGCCGCGCCCGCTGCCGCCAGCGTCGCGCCCGCCAGCAACGCGCCCCGGACGCGTTGCAGCGCGTAGGGAATGAGCTGCACGCCGAGGAGCAGCACCCACGGCCCGAAGCGATTCACATAGTAGCCGACCGTCTGTGCGTAAGGGCGAAACGCCACGACCACGGCGACCGCCAGCAGCAGCAGCGGCCAGGAAAAGCCGGGCTTGGCGTTTTCCGGCGCGGCCAGCACCGCGGCGAGGCCGAGGACGAGCCCGGGGTAAAGCGACAGCGGCATCAGGCAAAGCAGCACGCCGAGCACGCGCCGCCGCGCGTCGAAGGCACCCTGCACGCGCGTCGCGAGCAGCCCAAGGATCACGGCCTGCGCGAGCGGCGTGATGCGGGCCGGCTGGAGCTTGGCGACGAAGGCGGACGGCACGAGCTCGACGAAGATGTAGTTGGCCGCCAGCGCCGCGACCGCCAGCGCGAGGGTGCCGTGGAGAACCGTGCGTTCGATCGGCGGCCGGCCCGCGGGCGTGCGATAGAGAAAATACCAAGCGCCCGCGTAAAAGAGCAGCGCGCGCTCCCAAAACATTCGCGGCCAAGTGCTCGGCACGAGGTGATGCGGGTGGCGGAGCTGGGCGTAGATCTCGACGAATGCATCGTTGCCGAGCGTATCCTGATCGGCCCGGCCCGAAAGCCAGAGCGGCCCATAAACCAGCGCGAGGCCGGCGGCCCACGCGAGCACCGCCGGCAGTCGCTCACGTCGCGCCACGACGAGGAGCGCGGGCAGGGCCAGCAAGCCGGCGTAGAAACCCACGAGAAACTGCAGCAGCGCGGCCCCGCCGAAACACGCAAACGCCGCGATCCAGCGCTGGCGCACGGCGAGCGCCGCGCCGCAGGCCGCGACGGCGCCCGCCCAGACCGACGGCACCGGCGCGTGCGTGTAGAGAAACACCGCGCCCAGCACGCCGACGTTGATCGTCAGGAGCCACAGGAGCAGCACCGCCCGCACGGCGCCGCCAAGGCGCAGCGTGTTGGCCAGCGCATGCACGGCGCCGACCAGGGCGGCGAGCGCCACGACGTGCCAGAAGGCCACGCTCCAGGCGAGCGGGAGCCCGGCGCGCGCCGGCAGCAAAATGAGCTGGTTGTAATAAAAGCGCGGCGAGAACCGCAGGGATTCCTGCACCGTGAAGTCGCGCTGGAAAAGCGCGGGGTCGAGCGCCGCCTGCAACGGCCCCACCTCGACGTTGCTCAGCGTCGGCCAGACGTAGCCCCGCAGCAGCCAAAGCGCCGCCGTCACGAACGCCACGATCATCAGACCGGTGGCGCGCTTGACCGGCGCTGGGGCGAAACTCATGGTCCGCCAAATGCAGCAGATGGCGGATGCGTTGGCAAAGCCGGGATTGCAGCGGGCGGCGGCCAATTTCGGGTGGCTGATGCTCGAGCGGGCGCTGCGTTTCGCGCTGGGCGCGCTCGTCGGTTTCGTGGTGGCGCGCTATCTGGGACCGGTGCAGCTCGGCACCTTCAGCTACTGTCTGGCGCTCGTGACGCTGCTCGGCTTCGTGCCGGCCCTCGGGCTCGACGCGATCGTGAAACGCGAGCTGATTAATTCGCCGCAGGACACGGCCGGGCTGATCGCAAGTGCGTTTGCGCTGCGGGCGGCGGCCGGGGCGCTCGGCTTGGCCGCAGTGTGGCTGGCGGCCGCATGGGTGCCGGGCTTCACGGATGAGGAGGCGAGGATGTTCAGGATTCTCGGGCTGCTGCTGCTCCAGCCCGCGTTGTTTTTGCCGGACCTCTGGTTGCAGGCGCATCTGCGCGCGAAGCAGGCCGTGGTCGTCCAGTTGATCGCGCTCGCCACCGCCTCGGGCCTGCGCGTGTGGCTGGTGGCCAGCGATGCACCGGTCGTCGCGTTCGCGTGGGTGCTCGTGATCGAAATGGCCCTCGGCGCGGCGGGCTTGTGGGTGCTCGCGCGGCGGGACGGCCTGCCAGCGCCTTTCTCGGGCGCGCGGCGCGAGCAGATGGCACGCCTGCTCGCCGAGGCCTGGCCGCTGATGTTCGCCGGCCTCGCGGTCGTGGTGTATATGAAGATCGACGAGGTCATGCTGCGCCAGATGGTCGGACCGGCGGAGGTCGGCATCTACGCGGCGGCGGCGCGGCTGAGCGAGGTGTGGTATTTTATCCCGACGGCGCTCGCCTCGAGTGTGCTGCCAAGCCTGTTGCGGGCGCGCGCGGGCGACGCGGCGGAATACCAACAGCGGCAACAGCAATATTACGACGCGAGCGCGGCGGTGGCCTATGCGTTGTCAGTGCCGGTGGCCCTCGGCGCGCCGTGGATCGTGCGGCTGGCGTATGGCGAGGCGTTCGCCGCCTCCGGTCCGATTCTCGCGGTGCATATCTGGTCGAGCATCTTTGTTTTTCTCGGCGTCGCGCGCGGGCAATGGCTCGTCAACGAGGGGCTGCAACGGTTCTACCTAGTCGCGACCCTAATCGGCGCCGTGGCCAACATCGCGCTGAACCTCGTGTTCATTCCCCGCTGGGGTGGCCTCGGGGCGGCGTATGCGACCGTGGTCTCCTACGGGCTGGCGGCGTGGGGCGCCTCGTATTTCCACCCGCGCGTCCGAGCCACGGCGGCGATGCAGACGCGGGCTCTCTTGATTCCGCTGCTCGGCTGGCGTTATCTCCGCCGCTGATGCCTCTCCTCCACGCGATTCGCCGACCGCTCGTGCGCGCCCGTCGCGCCGTGTGCGAGACGCTCGGCATCGGCCGCTACTCGTGGATGGCGCTCAACGGCCTCGATCGGAAAATCGCGCGGCACCTCGGCCGCGAGGGCGGCGTGTTCATCGAGGCCGGCGCCAACGACGGCATGAACCAGAGCAACACGTATTACTTCGAGCGCATGCGCGGTTGGACGGGTTTGCTGGTGGAGCCGGTGCCGGCGCTCGCCGCCGCGTGCCGGAAAAATCGCCGCGCCAGGGTCGTGGAGGCGGCCCTCGTGGCGGAGGACATTCCTGGCGCCACCGTCGAGTTGCACGTGGCCGGGCTCATGTCCACGGTGGCGGGCGCGCTCGGCGACGAGGCCGCAACCCGGCGGCACGTCGAGACCGGCCTGGCGGTGCAGGGCCTCGCGCGCCACGCACCGCTGCGGGTGCCGGCGCGCACGCTCTCCGCAGTGATTGACGAAACCAAGCTCGCGCAGCCGGTCGATCTGCTGACCCTCGACATCGAGGGCGGGGAAGCCGCGGCCCTGCGCGGCCTGGACTTCCGCCGCCACGCCCCGCGCTTCATCTGCGTCGAGGCCCGCGACGAGGCCGCGATCCGCGCGGTGCTGGAACCGCGCTACCGGCTCGCCGAGGTGCTCACCGATCTCGGCACGCACCGCGATCTGCTCTATGCGCTGCGCTGACGCATGACTGCGCCCATCCCCGTCATTCTCTTCGCCTACGCGCGGCCCGACCACCTCGCGCGCACGCTGGAGAGCGTGCGCGCCAACGCCGTGCCGCGGATCGTGGCGTATGCCGACGGGCCCAAGGGCGACGCCGACGCGATGCGCGTCGCCGCTGTGCGCACGCTCCTGCGTGGCATCGACTGGTGCGACGTGCGGATCGTCGAGCGCGCGCAGAACCTCGGCCTCGGGCGCAATGTGCTCGCGGGCGTCAGCGAAGTCGCGGCGCAGGACGCGGCCTTCGTGGTCTGGGAAGACGACCTCGTCGCCATGCCCGGCGCCTACGCGTGGGTCTGCGCCGCGCTGAACCGCTACGCCGGCGATCCGCACGTGATGAGCGTGACGGCGTGGACACACCCGCGCGTGACCCCACGTGACGCGGGCACCGCGCCTTATTTCGACGCGCGCGGGGAATGCTGGGTCTGGGGCGCCTGGGCGCGCTCGTGGCTCGGTATGGCCGAGGAGACGGCTCTGCAGAAACTCGCCGCGGTCGCCGATCCCGCCGCGTATGGCGCCGATCTGCCGATCATGGCGGAGCGCGAGCAGGCGCAGAACATCTGGGCTGTGCGCTGGCTCTACCATCACCTGCAGCACCGCGGCCTCTGCGTGCGCCCACCGTGGTCGATGGTCGAGCACATCGGCTTCGATCCGCTCGCGACCAACGCCGCCAGCGCCACGGCGTGGGCCAATCCCCCGCTGCGTCCCGCCCCGCCGATTCCCGCCGCGTGGCCCGCGCCGCGCGAGCACCCGCAATGCCGCGCGCTCTGGTCCGCCGCAAATCCTCCTCCCGGCTGGCGCAGCCGCGTGCGCCGTCTGCTCGGCAAACTGGGCCTACAATGAAGGCCGCCCTCCGCCAGCTCGTCCCGCGCCCGTTGCGCCGCGCGCTCCGCCGCCTCGTGCGCCC
>JANOCA010000411.1:0-12349 GCA_031411915.1 Opitutaceae bacterium | reverse complement strand
GAAACCACCACTCGCTGGCGCTCGTAGCTACGAGCGCCAGCGAGTGGTGGTTTCGTAGCGGCTATAAGTGTATTTTAATGCGATAGCAGGTGGGCCGCTTCTTTTACCCGCCCTACACGAAAACTTGGATCGTATGGGGTCTTTTACTAAAGACGTCGGGTAATGTGTCGTTAACAGGGCAAGGTTTTTCATGCCTATGCCTTTCCCGTTTTCGATCAGTTCGTCGCTCGTGGTGCGGCGTGCGCTTTCCCGGTTCGTCCCGGCAGGGCACTGCGCGACTTTTCCGGGGGCCGTTCATGAGTAATCCGCCCGTGCCCAACGCGCTGGTTGCCTGCCTGGCTTCGGAGAATGGCGGCGAAGTCAGGGCCATGCTCGAGGGGATATCCGACGTGCAATGCCACACCGCCGCCCGCGAACAGCGGCGCCTCTCCCTCGTCGCCAGCAAAACCACCAACGGCGTGGTTATAACCGATGCGGACGGGCTCGTCGAATGGGTGAATGATGGTTTCACGCAGATGTCCGGTTACACCCTCGGCGAGATGGTGGGCCGCAAACCCGGCCATGTGTTGCAAGGCCCCGAAACCGACCCCGCCACAGTAGCGAGAATCCGCGAGGCACTCGCCCGGGGTGAGCCCGTCGAGGAGGAAATCCTCAACTACCACCGCGGCGGCCACACGTATTGGCTCCAGCACAAGATCGAGCCCCTGCGCGGCGACAGCGGCCGGATCGACGGATTCATCGCGATTCAGTCGGAAGTCACCGCGCGCCGCAGGCAGGAGGCGTTGCACCAAACCATCCTGAGCTGCGCGCCGTCCGCCATCATAGCGACCGATGTCAATGGCGTGATCCAGGTGTTCAACGCGGCCGCCGAACGCATGCTCGGCTATCCTTCGGCGGAGTTGGTCGGAGTGCAGACTCCCGCCTGCTTCCATGATCCGGCCGAAGTGGCCCGCCGGGCCGAGGAGATTTCCCGCGAAGACGGTGTGCCCTGTGAGCCGGGTTTCGAAGTGTTTGTGCGCCGCGCGCGCGAGACCGGCCGGCCGGACGCGCGGGAGTGGACCTACGTCGGGCGCGATGGCACGCGCCTGCGGGTGCGGCTCGCGGTCACCGCGATGCGCGGCCGGGGCGGCAGCCTGCTCGGCTACCTCGGGCTGGCGCAGGACGTAACCGCGCAACGCGCGGCCGAACGCGAGCACCAGGAGGTCGCCGGGCGGTTGCGCGCGATCACCGCCCTGCTGCCGGGCATGGTTTACCAGTTTAAACTCCGGCCGGACGGCACCTCGTGTTTCCCTTACAGCAGCGAGGGCATTCGCGATATCTACGGGGTCTCGCCCGACGACGTGCGCACGGATGCATCCGCGATGATGAACAAAGTGCACCCCGACGACCTTGACCGGCTGCAAGCGTCCATCGACCTTTCCGCTGAGAAACTCGCGCCGTGGTCGCTGGAATACCGAGTGTGTTTGCCGGACGGGAAGGATCGCTGGTTGTTCGGTCATGCGCAGCCTACGCGCGACGCGGATGGTGGCACGCTTTGGCACGGACACATTGTCGACATCACCCAGCGCAAGCAGGAGGAGGAGGCTGCGCGCGCGTTCGAGTTGCGCTGGCGTTTCGCGGTCGATGGTTCAGGCGACGGCATCTGGGACTGGGACGCGGTTAACAACACGGTGTTTTTTTCGCGCCGTTGGAAAGAAATGCTGGGCTACGCCCCGGACGAGATCGGTTCGGGCCTCGCCGAGTGGTCCGACCGGGTGCATCCCGAAGATATGCCCCAGGTGCAGGCGGAGTTGGAGCTGCACATGTCCGGTAAGAGCGATGGCTACCAAAGCCGTCACCGCATGCGCTGTCGCGACGGTTCCTACATCTGGATTTTGGATCGGGGCCGGATCATCGAACGCAACCCCGACGGCACGCCGAAGCGGGTCATCGGGACGCACTCCGACATCACCGCGCAGATGAAGGCGGACCTCGAGCTGCAGCAGTCGAAGAAGGAACTGGAGCGCATGAACGCGCAAATGAGCGACGCCATCGCCCGGGCCACCGAGCTCGCGAGCCAGGCGACCTCGGCGAACCTGGCCAAGAGCATGTTCCTCGCAAACATGAGCCATGAAATCCGCACGCCGATCAACGGCGTGTTGGGCATGGTGGGGCTGCTACTGGACACGCGGCTTGATGCGGAGCAGCGCGGGTTTGCCGAGACTGCGCGCCTGAGCGGCGTGAACCTGCTCCAGCTGATCAACGACATTCTCGACTTTTCCAAGATCGAGGCCGGCAAGCTGGAGTTGGAGACGCTCGACTTCGACGTGGGCGACGTGGTCGAGGAGTCGATCGAGCTCCTCGCATTGCGCGCCCACGAGCGCGGGCTGGAGCTGGCGGCGGTGATCGCCCCCGGCACACCCGGCCGGGTGCGGGGGGACCCGGGGCGCATCCGGCAGATCCTCGTCAACCTGCTGTCCAACGCGGTGAAGTTCACCGAACGCGGCGACATCGTGGTGCGGGTGGGGGTGAGATCGCGGGAAGGCGACTCCGTGGTGCTCAGCTTCGCCGTGTCCGACACGGGCGTGGGCATCCCGCCCGAACGGGCGGCGGGGTTGTTCATGCCGTTTACGCAGGTCGATTCGTCGACCACGCGGCGCTACGGCGGCACCGGACTCGGGCTGGCGATCTCGCGTCAACTGGTCGAGCTCATGGAGGGCGAAATCTCCCTGCAGAGCCGGCTGGGCGTGGGCAGCACCTTTACGTTTATCCTGCCCCTGCGGGTGATACCGGTGCCGGAGAGGCCGGCCCCGGTGGGTTGGGCGGGCCGGAGGATTTTGCTCATTGAAGCGCACCGGCCGACCGCCGACTGCCTGTCGATGATGCTCGACGAAGCCGGGGCGCGGTGCGAGGTCGCCTCGTCGGTCGTGTCGGTCATCGACCGCCTGGCCTCGGTGGCGGCGATCGGGTGCGACCTGGTGTTGCTGGCCGATCGCGTGCCGGGGGCCGACGAGGTGTTTGACGCGGTTGGCGGCGTGGGGGCGCCGGGCATTCCTGTGGTGTTGCTCACGAGCTTGATCGGGCGCTCGGCTTCGCCGCAGGCCGCGGCGGTGTTGCCCAAGCCGGTCCGCCGTCAGGCGTTGCACCGCACGCTCTCGCAGTTGTTCCTGCCCCCGGCGGACCGCATCCGGGTCGCCGCGCCGCCGTCGGTGAATCGCGCGGGCTGGCGGCTGTTGCTCGTGGAGGACAACGCCGTCAACCAACGCGTCGCGCTCGCGGTGCTCGGCCGTCTCGGCTACCGCACCGACGCGGTTGCCAATGGTCGCGAGGCGGTCACGGCGCTTTGCAACGCGCCCTATGACCTCGTGTTGATGGATTGCCAGATGCCGGAGATGGATGGTTTTGAAGCGACGCGCGCCATCCGCGCGGCGGGCAGCCCGGTGCTCAACCCGGCGATCTTGATCGTGGCGATGACGGCCAACGCGTTGAAGGGGGACCGCGAGCTATGCCTCGAGGCCGGTATGAACGACTACCTCACGAAGCCGGTTGATTCCAAGGCGCTGGCCGAATGCCTGGCCCGCCATTTTGAAACCTTGACGGTGCCGCCGCCCGCCACGCCGGCGATCGATTGGCGGGACTTCATCGAGCGGCTGGGCGGCGACGAACCGCTCGCGCTCGAATTGATACCCCAGTTTTGCGAAGATATCTCCTCGCGACTGGCGCGCGCGCGCGTCGCCTGCGAGGCCAAGGATTTCGCGGCCGTCGCGCGCATCGTTAACAGCCTGAAGGGGGCCGCGGCCAATTTCTCCGCCAAGGGCCTGCACTTTGCGGCGGTCGAAGCGGAATCCGCGCTCGCTCGCGGGCTTGAAATGGAGCCGTCACTTTCGGCTCTTGCACAGGAGATTAAAGCGGTGCTCGCTGAGGCTTCACGGTATTGCCGCAACTACGGTCTAGACCTGCAAAAGCCGCCCCCCTGATGTTTGTCGCCCCGCCCGAAATCCCGTTTGTCGTGATCGTCAACGACGATGAAAGTCAGCTCGCGTTTTTGGCGGCCATGCTGCACGACGAGCCGGTCAAGGTGGCCACGTTCCTGTCGGTCGCGGCGGCGCTCAAGGCGATGCACCACCAACCGCCGGCCCTGATTATTTCGGATCTCTACATGCCGGAGATCGATGGTTGGACCTTCTGTCGCATGCTGCGCTCGGCGGCTTATCCGCTCTATAATCGGACTCCCATCCTGGTTCTCTCGGCCACGTTCTCGGGCGATGAATCCGGTGAGATCGCGGCCGAGTTGGGGGCCAACGATTTTCTATCCATGCCGGTGGACGGGGGGCGGCTGCGCGCGAGGGTGAGGGCGCTCATCGAGACGCCCTGCCTGCCGATCGTGTGGAAAGTGTTGCTGGTGTTCGCATCGGACCGGGAGTTTTTCGCCGTGCAAAGCGTGTTCCAATCGCACGGTTGCCATGTCCACCGGGAGAAGGACGTCAACGGGGCCGCGACCGCGCTCGCGGCGGAAAAATGGGAGACGGTTGTCTGCGACGTCGATATGCCCGGGTGCTCGCTGCAATGCCTTGCGGGGTGGGTGGCCTCCTCGCCCCGCACGTCCTTCGTATCCGTGTCGGCCAACCACGATCCGGCGCTGGCCGTGGAAGCCATGACGGCCGGGGTGGGGGCGCACCTGCGCCGGCCCTTCGCCGCCGAATACCTCTACGGCCTGTGCGAACTCACCCGGCAGAAAAACGCGTTGATTCGCGCGCAGCGGATGTTGGAGCGGCGCACCACCGAGCTGCGCAACTCCGAGCGGTTGATGGAATCCATCCTGAACTCATCGGACCAGACGTATCTGGTGATCGATCCGGCGGGGCGGGTGGAGTTGGCCAATCAAAGCGCGCGCAACCTCTCCGACACGATGCTCGACGGCGTGCTGCGACCCGGCGAATCGGTGTTCGACATCCTGCCACCCGGGATGGGGGAGCGGGTGCGGGAAAGCCTTAAGCTCGTGCTGCTGGGCCGCGTGGTGCAGCACGATGTCGAGGTGGCGGACCGGCGCGGCCGTCCGCGGCGATTTGCGCTGCGCTACACCCCGCTGAAGACGGCCGACGGGCATACGGAAAAGATCTGCTTCAACGCGCAGGACATCACCGCGCGCACTCAGACCGAGGTGGCCTTGCGACTGCGCAACCACGCGCTCAGCTCGATTTCCCAAGGTGTCGTCATCACGGATGAGAAGCGGGTGGTCACCTACGCCAACGACACGTTCCTGGTCATCACCGGCTACGGGCGCCAGGAGGTGCTCGGTCGCCGGGTTTATTTTGCCGAAGGCGCCGTCGAGGACAGCCCCATCGAAAATCTTATCTCGCGCACGTTGGCGGCGAACCAGCCGTTCCATGGCGAAATCATGAGCACCCGCAAAACCGGGGAACGCTACTGGAACGACCTCTCCGTGAATCCCGTGAAGGATGCGCAGGGGACGACCACCCAATACGTGGCGGTCTTGCGCGACATCACCGAGCGCAAGCTCCAGGACGAACAGCTCCGCGCGAGCCAAGGCCGGTTGCAGGCGCTCTTCGATCACTCCCACGACGCCATCCTGCTGGCCGACGACAGCGGTCGCTACATCGACGTTAATCCCGCGGCCTGTCGCCTCCTCGGCTACAGCCACGAGGAAATGCTCAAGCTGCAACACGGGGAGATTTTTGGCGCGAGCGACCAAGGCTGGTCCGAAGGAGCCTGGCGCGAGTTCATTGAAGGCGGCTCGCAGCAAGGCGAGTGCACGTTGGTGCGCAAAGACCGCACCTCCGTGCGCGCCGATTACAGCGCGATCGCGCGCATCCTGCCCGGGCTGCACCTGTCGATCATGCGGGACATCTCGGAGCGGCACGCGTTGCAGTCCCAGCTTTTCCGCCAGCAACGGCTTGAAAGCGTCGGCCGCCTGGCCAACGGAGTGGCCCACGATCTCAACAACATCCTCACGCCCATCTTGATGGCACCGGCGATGTTGAAACCCCATGTGACCGACGCGGGCGCGCGCATGTTGCTGGAGGCGCTTGAGTCCGGGGCGCGTCGCGGCTCGGCGATCGTCAAACAACTGCTGTCCTTCGCCCGCAGCAATCCCGGCGAGAAGGTGCGGCTCGACCTCCGCTCGGTCCTGCGCGAAGCGTGCGCCATTATCCGCGAGACGTTCCCGAAGAGCATCAAGCTCGAGGCACCGCTCCCGCCGAACGAGTTCCTCGTCCTCGGCGATGCCAATCAGCTCCAGCAAGTGCTCGTGAACCTGGTCTTGAACGCCGCCGATGCGATGCCCCGCGGCGGCCTCCTTGCGATCGCACTTTCGGTCGTGGAAAGCACCCGCGCCGAATCGGTCGGCGAGTCCGACCTGCCGACCGGCCCGCACATCGTGCTCACCGTGGCCGATCATGGTTCGGGTATACCCGCCGCGATCATCGACAAGATTTTCGACCCGTTCTTCACGACCAAGCCCTTCGGGCAGGGCAGCGGGCTGGGGCTCTCCGTGGTGCTCGGCATCGTGCGCGATCACGGCGGCGCGGTCCGCGTCTCCAGTCGCGTGGGTGTGGGCACGATCTTTAAAATTCACTTGCCGCTGTATAACCCGCCGGCGCCGGTCGCCGAGCGCCCGCCCGTCCCGGAGGCGGCTCGTTTTTCCGAGGTCGGCGGGGGCCGCGTCGTCTTGGTCGTGGACGACGAGTCGGGGGTTCGCGACATCGTCCGGCACATTTTGCTCCGGCACGGCTATCGGGTGATCTGCGCCGACGGGGCCGATGCCGCGTTCACCCAACTTCAAGCCAGTGACGGTCGGGTGGATCTCGTGCTCACGGATGTCTCGATGCCCGGCGTATCCGGCGCGAAGTTTATCGAGATGCTTCACGGGCGGCGTCCCGACCTGCCGATTCTCGTGATGACGGGCAACCATGCAAGTGGCGCCTTGCCGCCGGAGTCCCTCCGCTTGGTTCGCTCGGTTCTGTCCAAGCCCTTCGACGCCTCCACCGTGGTCAAAGCCGTCGGTGAATCGATGGCACCCGTCCCGGGCCTGGCCTCCGGTTGAGCCGCCACTTTCGGGAGGTTGGCCGCCGGCTGGCAGGCACGGAGTGGAAAATCGCGCGGAAAATGTAAAGTCTCCTCCAAAAGCGTCGATAAAAGGTCTTCGCCTTTCCCCGTGGGCCCCTTGTTGGCGGCTTACGCGGCGCCTCTTCACACGAAACCCTTAAAATGAAACTAGGTAATAAAATCATATCGATCGCCCTGGCCGGCATCACCGTCAGCGTCGTCGCCGGTCTTTTTGTGCAGAGTAAAGTCATTCGCGACCAAGGCATTGATCTCACGCGCGAGACCATGCGCGCGGCAATCATCGAGGCGGAGAACGTCCGCGGCACGATTTCAAAACTAGGCAGCGCCGGTGCGTTCGACCGGCCGAAGCTGCTCGCCGAATACCGCAAGAGCGGCGACCTGCGCGGCTCCACTCTTTACACGACCATCCCCGTGGTCGCCGCGTGGAACGCCATTCAAACCGTGGCCGACGAGAACAAGTGGGATTTCCGCGTGCCCAAAAACAGCGCGCGCAACGAAAAAAACACGCCCACGCCCAAGGAAGGCCAGATCCTCGCGTTGCTGGAGAAGGGCGACCTGCCCGAATACTTTGAAGTCGACGAAGCGAATAACAAAATCCTGCTGGCCCGCCCCATCCGCCTCACCGCCGACTGCCTTTCCTGTCATGGCGACCCGAAGAACAGCCCCACCGGCGACGGCAAAGACGTCCTCGGTTTCCGCATGGAAAACTGGCGGGAGGGCGAGGTGCACGGCGCGTTCGTCCTTCAGGCCCCGCTCGAGAACATCGATGCCGTGGCGCGTAAAAGCATGCTCGAAACCGTCGCCTGGGTGCTGCCGGTGGCCGCCATTGTCGGCTTCGGCACCCTGGTCTTCTCCCGCCGCACCATCATCAAGCCGCTGGAGGCATCCATCGCGGTGATCGACGCGGCCAGCAGCCAGGAAGAGTCCGCCGCCCGCGAAATCGCCACGGCCTCGCAGCGCCTCGCCGAAGGAGCCAGTGAGCAAGCCGCTTCACTTGAAGAAACCAGCGCCACGTTGGAGGAGATCTCCAGCATGACGAAGCGTAACGCCGAGCACGCCGCCAACGCCGAAGGCATCGCCGCGCAGACGCGCACCGCCGCCGACGGGGGCACCGCCGATATGCAGGAGATGGTCCGCGCCATGGGCGAGATCAAGGCTGCCTCCGACAACATCTCGAAAATCATCAAGACCATCGACGAAATCGCCTTCCAGACGAACATCCTCGCGCTCAATGCCGCCGTCGAAGCCGCCCGCGCCGGCGAGGCCGGAGCCGGGTTCGCGGTCGTCGCCGATGAGGTGCGCTCCCTCGCCCAGCGCTCCGCGCTGGCCGCCCGTGAGACCGCCGATCGCATCACCGATTCGATCCAGAAGAGCGAGCACGGCGTGCGTATCAGCACCAAGGTGGCCACCAGCCTCAACGACATCGCCGAGAAGGCCCGCCGCATGAACGATCTCGTTCGCGAAATCGCCAGCGGCTCCACCGAGCAAAGCCAGGGTGTCGCTCAGGTGAACACCGCCGTCAGCCAGCTCGATCAGGTCACCCAGTCCAACGCCGCCGCCGCCGAAGAATCGGCCTCGGCCTCCGAGGAACTGAGCGCCCAGTCGATCGAGCTCAAGGCGGCCGTCAACCGCCTGGTGACCATTGTCTCGGGCACCGCGGAACGCGTGGCGGCCATCGCTCCGCCGCCCGCCGCTCCCGCCGGCCGTCGCGTCGCCTCCGCACCGCACCAGGCGCAAGCCGTCGCCAAGACCCCGGCGCCCTCCGTCGCCAAGAAGCGGCCGCCCTCCGGCGGTGGCAACGGTGGCGGTGGCACGAGTGGCGGGGGTGGCGCTCCGCTCTCCTTCAAGGATTGATCGGGCCGGTTCGCCCAACCGCTTCGCTTGACCGAAACGCGCTCGCCGCCCCGAGCGCGTTTCGCTTTTTATTGTCCGCATGCCCTTTCTTCTTCGCAACTCCGCCGGTGTGCTCGCGGGCGAGGCTCCCGCCCTCGATCCCGTGTGGGGTGAATTCATTGATACGCTGCCGCTCATGATCTGGCTGACCGATCCGCGCGGAAATCTCCTGCACGTGAACACGGCGCTGCGGGCCGCATCAGGGATCGAAAAGAAAAACGGAGCTTTCGATTCCATTCTCACGCTGATCCACCCCGAGGATCACGGGGTGTTCATCCCGGCGGCCTTCGACGGAGCGGCCCTCGCTCCCGTTTCCTTTGAATACCGGCTCCGGCGGGCCGGCGGCGCTTATCGGTGGGTGCTCGAAAGCCGCCAACCCTGGTGCGCGCAAGACGGGCATCCGCTCGGCTTCATCGGCAGCGTCCTCGACATCCATGATCGCAAGGAGGACGAGCACCGGCTCGCGCTCGTCGCATTGCGGCAGTCCGCGCTCACGCATTTCAGCCGGCTGGCGATGGAGCAGGCGTCGCTCGTGGCCGTGAACCGCGAGGCGCTGCGCCTGATGTGTGAACATCTGGGGCTAGGGGCCGCCGTGCTCCTCATGCCCCGGGACTCCGATGGCCCGCTCGCCGTGGTGGATACCCTCGGTTTGCCGGAGGAAGGAGAGCTCCCCGGGTTGGCGGATGTGGAGCCGCTCGGGCTCACCGTGGATTATCCGGAGGACGTGTTGTCGTTCCCGCTCGCACGCGACTGGATGTGGACGCAGAGCTGGTCACAAGGAGTCGCCGTGCCGCTGGACCCCAACGCCCCGGCCCTCGGCTGGCTCGTCGGGTTAAAAAACTCCGAAAACGTGGCGGACATCGAGCCGCTGCACTACGCCCGCGACCTCGCCGTCATCCTGACGCTTGCGCATGCGCAACAACGCGCCCTGCGCAAGCTGAAGGAAGGCGAGGAACGCGCGCAACAAGCCCAGAAGATGGAAGCCGTCGGCTTGCTCGCCGGCGGCGTGGCCCATGATTTCAACAACCTGCTCACGGCCATCCGGTGTTTTTCCGAACTGCTCCGCGATGAGCTGGTCGTGCCCGAACAACGCGCCCGCGTTGACGACATCCTGCACGCCTCCAGTCGCGCCAGCCACCTGGTGCGGCAATTGCTCGCCTTTAGCCGGCAGGAGGTTTCGCAGCTCGAACCCATCGACCTCAACACGTTGGTGGACGACCTGCGCGGCTTCGTCCGCTCGCTGGTCAGCGAGCACGTGCGCATCGAGGTGGAGTCGAGCGACCACCCCGCCTGGTGCAGCGCCGACCGCAAGCAACTCGAGCAGGTGGTGTTCAACCTGTGCCTGAACGCCCGCGATGCGATGATGACGGACGGGCTGCTCACGCTCCGTGTGACCACGGGGCAGGCGGGCGATCACCGTGTGCGGCTCTCGGTGGCGGACACGGGCTCGGGCATCCCGTTGGATGTGCGCGCGAAGCTGTTCCAGCCCTTTCAAAGCACCAAGGCGCGCGGTCGCGGCACGGGGCTCGGCTTGGCGACCTCGCTGGGCATCGTGCGTTCCTTCGGAGGCGATATCACCTACGACAGCACGGTGGGCGTGGGCACGATTTTCCACATCGACCTGCCGGAGATAGCCGACCCGCTCGCGGCGTTCGAAGACACCCCGGTGGATACGACCTGGCAGCGGCACGTGAACGTCCTGTTGGTGGAGGACGACGAGTTGGTGCGCTCAGTCACGCGCATGCTCGCGGAGTCGCTGGGCCACCGGGTGACGGTTTTCTGCGACGGCGTGCAAGCGGCCGCATGGGCCGACGAGAGCCGCCTGGCCGAAATCGATCTCCTCGTGACCGACATCGTGATGCCCGGCATGAACGGCCACGAGCTCTTTAGCCGGTTGCGCACGATCAAGCCCTCGTTGCGCGTGCTGTATATGTCGGGCTACGTGGATGACCCGGCGACGTTGGACGCGATTTCACAGCCCGGGGTAGTCTTCTTGCCCAAGCCCTTTTCGAGCGATGATTTCGCCGACAAAATGGCCGCCGCGATCGAGGGTTGAGGAACAAGGGAGGGACGACCTCCGTGTCGTCCGGTTTGGAGTTCGTTCAGGGCGGCTCGATGCGCGGGTTTTTCGATCCGGACGACACGGAGGTCGTCCCTCCCTCTCAGGCGGCCTCGCCCGGCTCGTTGCCGAGCCGGCGTTCGACGTCCGCGAACCGGGCGCGGAGTTGCGGGATGTGTTGGGCGAGGGTTGCGCCGGTGCAGCCGATGGGGGCGAGAAAGCGGGGTTCTGGCGCCGGCACCGGTTGAGACGCCGGGGCGAGCACGCGGGTGCCCAGCCAGCGCGCGCCGTAGAGCAGGCAGTTGAGCCGGCGATGGGCGATGGTATCCAAAGGTGAATACTGCCAGCGAACCGGCTCGCACATTTCAGGAGGGAACTCCCATTGGCGCAGCACCGCCGCGCCCACCTCGGCGTGGTTGCAGCCGAGCAGGCTGCGTTCGCTATCGGTGAAGTCGCGGGGAAACCCCCGGCCAAAAAAGCCGATGGTGGGCGCGTTGCGCTCGACCCACTCCTCGATCGCCACCATGCCCACGCCGTGCAGCAGTCCCAGGGTGTAGGCCACGTTGACATCCTCGCCAATGGCTTCCGCGAGGCTCTCCGCAGCCAGCCCGCACACGACGGAGCGCGACCAAAAATCGTCGCTTTCAATACCGTAGGCGGTGAGCGGGCGCACGAGCACCTGTTCGGCGACGGCGTTGGCGACGATCTCGTAGATGTGATCGAATCCAATCCGGCCCACGGCGACTTCGACCGAGGTGCAGCGCGATGTCTGGGCAAACAAGGCGCTGTTGCCCGCCTGGAGCACGCGGGCGGCGATACCCGGGTCGAGGCGGACAAATTCGACGATTTGCTGGATCGAGATATCGACGTCGAGCAGGTGTCGTTTGAGCAGCGGCAAGACCTTGGGGGCTGAGGGTGCATGGCGCAGGTCTTGGGCAATCGCCGAGGGGGGAACTCGGGTGAGGGGTAGTGAAGGGGATGCGCTCATAGGAGTTAACGGACTGCTTTTCTTTACGGCACATTTACCAAAAAACTTACCCCGCACTGAGGGTATTTCCCGGAATTCTTCTAAGGGTTTATACTCAGGTCGCTCTCTCGGTCCCGTCCGGGTGCGGATTCGCTGAAACGGGGTCGGGAGACCCCGTCTCCATGGCGACCCCGGCGCGGGTGCCGGGGTAGGGCGCGGACTCCGCTCCGCACCTCCGATGCGGCGGTGAGCGGAGTCACCGCCCTACCTATCCCGGCGCGGGTGCCGGGGTAGGGCGCGGACTCCGCTCCGCGCCTCCGATGCGGCGGTGAGCGGAGTCACCGCCCTACCTATCCCGGCGCGGG
>JANOCA010000410.1:0-2323 GCA_031411915.1 Opitutaceae bacterium | reverse complement strand
ATCGCGATCCGCCGAATCGAGGCCGGCGAGGTGCTCGCGCTCGCCAGCGGCCCCCGTGCGCTGCCGCACACGGTCCTCGAGGGCCACCGGTTCGCAGTGAGCCCGGTCGCGGCGGGTGAATCGCTACTCTCGTGGGGCCTGCCGTTTGGCCGCGCGCTGGGTGCGATTGCGCCGGGCGATTACGTGACCAATCGCGCGATGCTCGAGGGCCTCGCCGTGCGGCGCGTCGATGGCGCACGGCTGCCGGCGGAGCCGAATTTCGAGGATTCGCTTCATCCCTTCACGCTCGACGAACGCACCATCCGCCCGGCGCCGCCCGTGCCGCTCGCTTCGCCGGCGCGCACGTTTCTCGGCTACCGCCGCGCCGCTAACCGCGGCGTAGGCACGCGCAATTACATCGTGATTCTCGGCACGTCGTCGCGCACGGCGAGCTTTGCGCGGCAGCTCGTCGCTCGGCTCCAGCCGCTCGCGCGCGTGCATCCCACGATCGACGGCATCGTGGCCATCGCCCACACCGAGGGCGGCGGCACGGGCGAGGGCAACAACACCCTCGAGACCCTGCGCGCGCTCGGCGGGTTCATGGTGCATCCGAACGTCGGCGCCGTGCTCGCCGTCGACTACGGCGTCGAGCCGATGAACAACGCGCGGCTGCGCGACTTCATGCGCGAAAACGGCTACCCGCTCGACGCCGTCCCGCACCAGTTTCTCTCGCTCGACCGCGGGATCGCCGCCGGGCTCGCGGAGGGCGAGCGCCTCGTGCGCGGCTGGCTGCCGGCGGTCGCCGCCGAGCAAAGGACGTCCGAACCTTTGAGCGCGCTGCGCATCGCGCTGCAGTGCGGCGGCTCCGACGCGTTTTCCGGCGTCTCCGGCAATCCCCTCGCCGGCGCACTCGTGCACGAGGCCCTCCTCCACGGCGCGACGGGCGTGCTCACCGAGACCGACGAATCGATGGGCGCAGAAAACTACCTGCTCTCGAACGTCCGCGACCTCGCGACGGCGCGCGCATTCGTCGGCAAGCTCGACGCCTTCCGCGAGAAGCTCGCGTGGCACGGCCTCACGCCCGAGAGCAATCCCTCCGCCGGCAACCGTTTCCGTGGTCTCTACAACATCGCGCTGAAATCCCTCGGCGCCGTGCACAAAAAAGATCCGCGCACCCCGCTCCAGACCGTGATCGACTACGCGCAGCCGCTGCGCGACCTCGCGGACCCGGGCTTCACGTTCATGAACGGCCCGGGCAACGACCTCGAGGGCATCGCCGGGCAGGTCGCCGCCGGCTGCAACCTGATCCTCTTCGTCACGGGCAACGGCTCGATCACAAATTTCCCGTTCGTGCCCACGCTCAAGATCACGACGACCACGCGCCGCCACACGCTGCTGATCCATGAGATGGACATCAATGCGGGCCGCTACCTCGACGGCGAGCCGATGGAAAAAGTCGCCGCGGATGGCTTCGAGACGCTCGTCGCCACGGTCTCGGGAAAAAAATCCCAGGGCGAGCGCGCCGGCCACTCGCAGGTCTCCATCTGGCGCAACTGGCGGCAGACGGACACTTCGCAACTCGCCGCGCTCAAGGCGCGCACCGCGCCAAATGGAAATCCGCTTGTAGGGCCGCCGCTTGCCGGCGCGCCTTCGGGGCCATCATCTCCATCGCACGACGGCACGGCGACGAGCGCCGGCCCTACAATTTCTGTCTTCCGCCCGCCCGACGGCCGCCTCGCCACCGAGCGCATCGGCCTCATTTTGCCGACAAGCCTGTGCTCGACGCAGATCGCGCGGCTCGCGGCCGAGCGGCTCAACGATAAACAACTCGGTCGCGCCCACGGTATTTCGCGCTTTGTCAGCTTCACGCACACCGAGGGCTGCGGCTTCGGCGGCGAGACGATGTATCATCTGCTGCATCGGACCTACCGCGGCTACCTCACGCACCCCAACATTGCCGCCGCCCTCCTGCTCGAGCACGGCTGCGAAAAAGTGCCCAACGATGTGATGCGCCACCACCTCGCCGCCGCCGGCGTCGATACGTCGCGCCTCGGCTGGGCCAGCGTGCAGCTCGACGGCGGCATCGCCAAGGCCCTCGACAAGATCGAGGCGTGGTTCGCCGAAAAAATTCCTGCGCTCCCACCTGCCGCCCCTGTGTCCGCGCCGCTCGGCGCGCTCAATCTCGCGCTGCTCGCCAGCGGCCCGGTCGCCGCCGCGACCGCCGTGGCTTTCGCGCACATCGCGCGCGCGACGCTCGCCGCGGGCGGCTCCGTGCTCCTCGCCGAGGGCGATCCGCTGCTCGCCAGCGCGGAGTTTCGCGGCGCCGTCCTCGGCGCGACCGCGC
>JANOCA010000409.1:0-1748 GCA_031411915.1 Opitutaceae bacterium | reverse complement strand
TCTGCATGGGCTATTACTTCGGCGTGCTCTCACACATGAGCGTCAGCCAGGTGCTCGTCATCCTGGGCGCCTCCGTGCTCGGCATCCTCGGCAGCTACGGCGTCGCTTGGTTCGGCATTCGCATCAACACCGTCGCCAATTCCCGCGCGGCCTTCTCCGCCCTCCAAGGCAACGCCCTCGCGACCCTGCTGATCCCGCTCAAGTCCGGCATGAGCGTCGGCCTCCTGCTCGTCGCCATCGAGCTGTTCTTCATGATCTGCATCCTGGCGTTCCTCGACGCCTCGCTCGCCGGGCCGTGCTTCATCGGCTTCGCGATCGGAGAATCGCTCGGCGCCTCGGCGCTGCGCATCTGCGGCGGCATCTTCACCAAGATCGCCGACATCGGCGCCGATCTCATGAAGATCGTCTTCAACCTTCCCGAGGACGATCCCCGCAATCCGGGCGTGATCGCCGACTGCACGGGCGACAACGCCGGCGACTCCGTCGGGCCCACCGCCGATGGCTTCGAGACCTACGGCGTGACCGGCGTCGCGCTCATCGCGTTTCTCGCGCTCGCGCTCGCCGCCAGCCCCGCGCTCTGCGGCGTGCTCATCATCTGGCTCTTCGCGATGCGCATCCTGATGGTGATCACCTCGCTGGTCAGCTACTGGATCAACGACGCGATCAGCCGTTCCGTGTGGGGCAAATCCCGCGACTTCAACCTCGAGCATCCGCTCACGAACCTCGTCTGGATCACTTCCCTCGTCTCGATCGCGGTCACCTACGTCGCCAGCTACCTTCTCCTCGCCAAGCTCCCGGGCCACACCGGCCTCTGGTGGGTGCTCTCGACCATCATCTCACTCGGCACCATCGCTGGCGCGCTGATCCCGGAGTTCACGAAGATCTTCACCTCGACGGAGAGCCGGCATGTGAAGGAGGTCGTCACCTCGTCGCGGCAGGGCGGCGCCTCGCTCAACATCCTCAGCGGCCTCGTCGCGGGCAATTTCTCCGCGTTCTGGACCGGCCTGTGCATCCTCGTCCTCATGGTGGGCGCGTATTATTTCTCCGGGCACGCCGCGGTGCAGGCGATGATGCCGGCGGAGTTCCGCTTCGCGGCGCCAATCTTCGCCTTCGGCCTCGTGGCGTTCGGCTTCCTCGGCATGGGGCCCGTCACCATCGCGGTGGACTCGTTCGGCCCGGTCACCGACAACGCCCAGTCCGTCTATGAACTCTCGCAGATCGAGGCGAAGCCCGGCATCTCCGCCGAGATCGAGCGGGACTTCGGCTTCAAGCCCGACTTCGAGCACGCCAAGCACCAGCTCGAGAAGGGCGACGGCGCCGGCAACACTTTCAAGGCCACCGCCAAGCCCGTGCTCATCGGCACCGCGGTCGTCGGCGCCACGACGATGGTGTTCGGGATTATCATGATGCTGAAGGGCATCTACCCCGACACGATCGAGAAACTCTCGCTCGTGCATCCCGAGGCGATCCTCGGCCTCCTCATGGGCGGCGCGGTCGTCTATTGGTTCACCGGCGCGAGCACGCAGGCGGTCGTCACCGGCGCCTACCGCGCGGTCGTCTACATCAAGGACAACATGAAGCTCGATGCGGCCACCGCCTCCACCGAAGCCTCAAAGGAAGTCGTGAAGATCTGCACCCAGTATGCGCAGAAGGGCATGATCAATATCTTCATCGTCGTGTTCTGCTTCAGCCTCTCGCTGGCCTTCTTCGATCCGTTCTTCTTCATCGGCTACCTGATCGGCATCGCG
>JANOCA010000408.1:0-21768 GCA_031411915.1 Opitutaceae bacterium | reverse complement strand
AAGAAACTCGCCACGGGCCGCTCGATGGAATCGGTGCTCCGCTTCGTCGCCGCGCCGGGATTCAGCGAACACCACTCGGGCCGCGCCATCGACATCGGCGATCCGGCGGATGCGAGCGTGGAAGAGTCCTTCGCGCGCACGCCGGCGTTTCGTTGGCTGCGGAAGCACGCGGGGAAGTTCGGCTTCATGATGACCTATCCGCGCAAGAATCCCTACGGCATCGGTTACGAACCGTGGCATTGGTGCTGGTCGCCGAAATTGTAGGTCGGGCTTTACGCCCGACACTGCTGGATTACCGAAGCCTGTCAGGGATAAACCCCGAACCTGCAAAACCGGCGGGCATAAGATGCCAACTCAGCCTGCGCAGCTTGGCTGCTTATGTTTAGAATAGTTCTAATTCTCGCTTGCTCCTTAGAATCATTCCAATTGGTTGAGCCTTCCTCAAAATCCATGCGCTCCACCGAAACCCACGACGCACTCTCCCAGCGTCTCGCCGACAGCGGCCTGCGCGCCACCCCGCAGCGCGAGGTCGTCTACGACGTGCTCCTCAAGAAACGCGACCACCCCACGGCCGACGAGGTGTTTGCCCGCGTGAAGACTGATCTTCCCTCCATCTCGCTCGCCACGGTCTACAACTGCCTCGAGACGCTCGTGCAGTGCGACCTCGTGCGCGCGGTGAACTTCGAGCGCGGTCCCACGCGCTATTGCCCCAACCTCCGCCCGCACGCGCATTTTCACGACGAGAAGACCGGCCGCACCCACGACATCGATCTGCCGCCGGCCCTCATTGAGAAAGTGAAGTCCGTCCTTCCCGCCGGCTACGACCCGACATCCGTCGAAATCATCTTCCGCGGCAAAGCCGCCAAGTCCTGACCGCCTCCGCCGTTTCCATTTTCCCACGTTCCACCTTTCCGCATGTCCTCCCTCGTCATCCAAGACCTCCACGTCGCCATCGGCGAAAAGAAGATCGTCCGCGGCTTCTCGCTCACGATCAACAGCGGCGAAATCCACGCCATCATGGGGCCGAATGGCACCGGGAAGTCCACGCTCGCCAAGGCGATCGCCGGCCATCCCGACTACACGATCACGAGTGGCGAAGTGCTGCTCGACGGTGTCTCGATTCTCGACAAGGAAGCCGATGAGCGCGCGCGGGCCGGCATCTTCCTCGCGTTCCAATACCCGAGCGAGATTCCCGGCGTCTCCATCGCCAATTTCCTCCGCGCCGCGCAACAGGCCCGCATGGCCGAGGGCGAGGAACTGGATGCCAGCGCCTACTACAAGCGCCTCTATTCGAAAATGGATCTGCTGAAGATCGACCGGAAGTTCACCTCCCGCTCGGTCAACGACGGCTTCTCCGGCGGCGAGAAGAAGCGCTGCGAGATTCTCCAAATGGCGATGCTTGAGCCCAAGTTCGCCCTCATGGACGAGACCGACTCCGGCCTCGACATCGATGCCCTGCGCATCGTCGCCGACGGCGTGAACACCATGCGCGGCCCCAATCTCGGCGTCCTCATGATCACCCACTACCAGCGCCTGCTCGACTACATTGTCCCTGACCACGTCCACGTCATGTGGGACGGCCGCATCGTGAAGAGCGGCGACAAATCCCTCGCCCTCGAACTCGAGGCCAAGGGCTACGATTGGGTGAAGAAGGAACTCGCCCTCGCCACGGCCTGAACGCGCCCACCGCCATGAGCCAAAACACCGCCACCCTTTCCTCCGCGCCGCCCTTCGACGAGGCCGCCGCCAATCCCGTCGCCGGCATCGATCAGACCAAGGGCGATTTCCAATACGACGTCACCTACGCGTTCGACGCCGGCACCGGCCTCAACGAAAACACCGTCCGCTACATCAGCTCGGTGAAGAAGGAAGCGCCGTGGATTCTCGAATTCCGGCTCAATGCGCTGAGGAAATTCCAGTCGATGCCCATGCCCACGCACTGGGCGACGAAGGATCTCGAGAACATCAATTTCGACAAAATCCGCTATTATCTCTCGCAGGGCCAGAAGCCGAAACGCACCTGGGACGAGGTGCCCGACGACATCAAGAAGACCTTCGAGCGGCTCGGCATCCCCGAGCAGGAGCGCAAGTTTCTCGCCGGGGTCGAGGCGCAGTTCGACAGCGAGGCCGCCTACTCCAACATCAAGGACATCGTCGCCAAGCAGGGCGTGATCTTCGCCAACTCCACCGAGGCGCTGCGCGAGCACCCGGAGATTTTCCGCAAGTTCTTCGGCAAGGTCATCCCGACCGGCGACAACAAGTTCTCCGCGCTCAACAGCGCCGTGTTCTCCGGCGGCTCGTTCATCTACGTGCCGCCCGGCGTGAAGGTCGCGCAGCCGCTCCAAGCCTACTTCCGCATCAACGCGGAGAACTTCGGCCAGTTCGAGCGCACGCTCATCATCGCCGACGAGGGCGCCGAGCTCACTTACATGGAAGGCTGCACCGCACCGAAGTTCAGCACCTCCACGCTCCACAGCGCCGTCGTCGAGCTCGTCGCGCTCAAGGGCGCGAAGATCCAATACATCACCGTCCAGAACTGGGCGAACAACGTCTTCAACCTCGTCACCAAACGCGGCGTCGCCCACGAGGAAGCCGAGATCAAGTGGATCGACTGCAACATCGGCTCGCGCCTCACGATGAAATATCCCGGCGTCGTCCTGAAGGGCCGCAAGGCTCGCGGCGAAGTCATCTCCATCGCGCTCGCCAACGACGGTCAGCACCAGGACACCGGCGCGAAGATGATCCACGCGGCGGACGAGACCACGTCCAACATCGTCGCGAAATCCATCAGCGTCGGCCAGGGCCGCAGCACGTATCGCGGCGTCGTCCACATCCCGAAGCATCTCAAGGGCTGCAAAAACAACACCGAGTGCGACGCGCTTCTCATCAACACCAACAGCCGCACCGACACCTATCCGGCGATCACGGTCCGCGGCGACGCGAATTCCGTGCAACACGAAGCGAGCGTCTCGAAGGTGAATGAAGAGATGATTTTCTACATGCAGCAGCGCGGCCTCACCGAGGGCCAGGCGATGAGCCTCGCCGTGAACGGTTTCATCAACGACCTCGCCCGCCAGTTTCCGATGGAATACTCGGTCGAGCTAAAGCGCCTGATCGACCTCGAGATGGAAGGCAGCGTCGGCTGAACCGGAGTCAAACGCGGAGAACGCAGAAGGCGCGGAGAAATCCATCCTTTGCCTTGTATTTCTCCGCGGCCTTCGCGTCCTCCGCGGTTCAAAAGAAATTCCTGAAATGTCCCTCTTAACTGAGACAAAATCCCTCGTCGGCAGCTTCACGCCCGAGGCCTTTGCCGCGCATCTCGCCTCGCTCCCGCCGCTCCCGCAGTGGTGGTTGGACCGCAAGCGCGCCGCCTATGATCGCTTCGCCGCGCTCCCGATGCCGTCGCGCAAAGACGAGTCGTGGCGCTTCAGCAACCTCTCCGGGCTCACGCTCGACGGCTTCGCGCTGCCTGTGCCAGTCACGAAATCGCCTCACACGCCCATCGGCATCAAGAAAGCCGCCAAGCTCGTCTTCGCCAACGGCCGCCTGCACTCGCGCGAGCTCCTCTCCCCCGATCTTTCGACGCGGGGCGTGATCGTCGACACGCTTCAGAACGCCCTCCTCAAACACGAGGCCCTCGTCCGCGAGCACCTGCTCGCCCAACCGCCCAAGCTCGGCTCGGCGAAATTCTCCGCGTTGCACGAGGCGTTTCTCACCGACGGCGCCTTTATTTGCATCCCACGGGGCGTCGAGCTCGCGGATCCGATCGGGCTGTTCTCCTACGCGCTCGGCGCCGATGCCGCGGTCTTCCCGCACACGCTCGTCGTCGCCGAGGAAAACTCCAAGGCCACCATCGTCGAGTATTTCGGCTCCGCCGCCGACACCGAGGCCCAGCTCGCCGTCGGCGCCAACGACCTCTACGCGGGCCACGGCGCGCAGCTCACCTACATCGGCAAGCAGGACTGGTCGCACCGCGCCCTCTCTTTCCAGTCCAACAGCACCGTCGTCCGCCGCGATGCCCGCGTCCAGTCGCTCAACCTCCACCTTGGCGCCCGGCAGGCCCGCCACGAGTCGCTCTCGCAGCTCTCGGCCCCCGGCGCGTTCTCGGAGATGCTCGCGCTTACCGTCGCGGAGACCGGCCAGGAGTTTGACCAGCGCACGCTCCAAATCCATCAGGCGCCCAACACCAAGAGCGACCTCCTCTACAAGAACGCGCTCCGCGGCGCGGCGCGCACGATCTTCTCGGGCCTCATCGTCGTCGATCCCGACGCGCAGAAGACCGACGCCTACCAGTCGAACCGCAACCTGATGCTGAGCGAGGAGGCCGAGGCCAACTCCCTCCCCGGCCTCGAAATCCAAGCCAACGACGTCCGCTGCACGCACGGCGCGACCTCCTCGCGCATCGATCCGGAGCAGGAGTTCTATCTCCAGTCGCGCGGCATCGCCAAGGAACAGGCCGACGAGCTGCTCACCTTCGGCTTTTTCGAGGAAGTCCTCAACCGCCTCGCCAGCGACGAACTCCACGACGCCCTGCGCGCGTTGATCCAAACCAAGTTTAAGAAATAGCGAGCAGGGGTAGCGAGTAGCGAGCATCCAAACGTCTCAGCCTACTCACTACCCGCTACTCGCTACCCACTACTCTCACCATGAACCGCGACCGCACCCTTTCCCGCGAGGTCACCGCCACGCAGATTCCCTCCGGCGACAAGACCGTGCTGCCCGCCGCCACGCGCGTGATGATCCACCAGACGCTCGGCGGCAGCTACACCGTGCAGACTGACTTCGGTCTCTTCCGCATCGACGGCAAGGACGGCGATGCGCTGGGCGAGCAAGTCGCCACCCAGACCGTCGCCGCCTCAACGCTGACGGGCGGCGCACCTGATCCGGAGGCGATCTGGGCACAGCTCCGCCAAGTCTTCGATCCCGAGATCCCCGTCAACATCGTGGACCTCGGCCTGGTTTACTCGATGGACGTCGAGAAAATCACCGAGCCCGAGCCGGGCCACCGCGTGAACGTGGCGATGACCCTCACCGCCCCCGGCTGCGGCATGGGCCCGGCCATCGCAGAGGACGCGAAGTCGAAGATTCTCCTTGTTCCCGGCGTCAGCGATGCCGACGTGCGAATCACCTGGGACCCCGCGTGGAACCAATCGATGATTTCCGAAGAGGGGAAGATGAAGCTGGGGCTGATCTGAGCTTCAGAGATTCTGGAATTCCTGGGTAGGGCCTGAGCTTGCTCAGGCCTTCAGCGTTACGGAGGCCTGACCAAGGTCAGGCCCTACAGGATTCAATTTCGCTCATCCACACGCTCAGAACTTCAGCTGCAACATCGCGCCATACCAATCGACGCGGAAGTTGGTCGGTCCGGCGTCTAGCAGCGCGCCAGTGGGGAGGTTGGCGACGTTGGCGCTCACGACCGGCGTGGCTGCGAGGTTGTAATAGTGCCAGTCGCGGATCACCTCGCGCTGGTAGCGGTAGACGAAGCGCACGGCCCAGCCCGTGGACAATGGCACGCGGAGGCTCAGGTCGGCGAGGTCGACGTCAGTCGCGAGGTCGGGCATGCGCGAACCGGCGAGCGGGGCGTTGGCGGCGTTGATCGCGCCACCGATGGTGTAGTCGTAGGCGATGCGGGAGCGGCCGATGGAGCGCGAGAAGTCGGCGTGGAAGCTGGCGGCCTTGAAATCCTGCCGGAAACCGCCTCCGAAGACCTGGCTGCGTTCCTCGTTGCGCCCCGTCCACGCGTTGATGAGCGGGAAGAACGGGCCGCCGGGCGCGGCGCCAATCGCGATCGCGTTGGCGGGCGTGACCGTGCCCAGCGGCGTCACGAGGCCGATGGTGAGGTTGGCGTTTGCGTTGGCGATCGTGGACTGCGTGATGCGGCCCCACTGCCAGGAATAAAACAGGTGGGCCGATTGCTTCGGCGAGGGCTGCCAGCTCAGGTCGAGGTTGGCCGAGCGGAGATCATTGCGCGAGCGGCCGTAGGCAGCGTCGGGGTGGCGGGCCTGCACCGCTTGGAACGAGACGCCGGCATCGAGGCCGGGGCGGAGCATGGTGTCGACGCGGAGGTTGCCCTTGTGCTGGTTGCGATCGGAGAGGTCGAAGGCGCGCATGCCGGTGTTGGTGCGCACGGCCCAGCTCGTGACGTTGGCGCCGGCGGCGGTGGGCATCGGGAAGATGGCGGAACTAAACAGGCCGTCGTAGGTGGACGCGCGGTATTCGGTGCCGCGGCGCTGCGCATACTCGTAGGAGAGGCGCACGGTCGACGCGCCCAGGCCGCGGTTAACGTATCCGAGCTTGGCCCTGTCCTCCCAGGTCCGGGCGCGCTCGCGCTGCGTGCGCTCGATGACCTCGCGCTCCAGCGAGCCGTTGAGGGTGGACGTCTTGTTGATGCGGTAATCCGCGGTGGGCCCGAAACGGTGCTGCTTGCTGTCGAAGGTCGGCGCCTTGATGGGCGTGTTGCCGTTGGGGTTGGCATTGTTGCCGAGCAAGACGCTGTTGCCGCTGGCGTCGTTCGGCAGGCGTCCCCAGACTCCGGTGACGCCGTCGAAGGTGAGGCCGCGCGACTGGTTGCCGGCGGTGGCGGCATCGGCGTCGAGGTAGACCGCGTTGGGGTTCACCGCGAGGTAGGGATCGGTGGCGTTCTTGGTCTCATGGAACCGGCCCTTGAGCTTCACGTTGAGCGCGGCGGTGGGGTTGAGCGACAGCGTGAGGTCCGCGAGGCGCGTCTCGATCTTGGCGTTGGTGCTGCGGCGGCTGAGGGAGCCGGCGGAGTCCCAGCCGCCGCCGGGCAGGAGCGTGACGTTGGGGAGCGCGACGCCGGGGATGTGGGTGTAGGGGATCAGCGAGTCGTCCTGCCGCCACTCGCCGGCGGAGAGGGCGAGGCTGAGGAAGCCGCGGTGGAAATCCGGCAGCTTCCGCGTGAACTCGGCGCGGAGGTTGTAGGCCGTGTTGCTCGGCGTGAGATCGATGCGGCCCTGCGTGTAGGCGCCGACGGCGGGATTCGTCGTGACTCCAGCGGGCGGCGCGATGCGGTAGGGCTCCTGGAAGGTCAGCGTGTCGATGTTGTTTTTGAAGAGAGACGCGGAGAAGCGCAGGTTGAGCGCCGTCAGGCCGTCGGCAAACATCAGGCCGGCGAGGATGTCCTCGGTGTCGTAGTCGACGGGCTCGGGCACCTCGATGGGCGCGGTGCCGCCCCCGAGGCCCCAGACGGAGCCGAGCGGGCGGGAACCCTGGCGCTTCTCGAGCGCGTAGCTGAGGTAGCCCTTCCAGTTGGTCCACAGGTTCACGTCGAGGCGCGCGCCCATGCGCTCACGCTTGAGCGCGAGCGTGGTGTTCTGGTTGGCGAGCGCGGCGGCCTGCACGGCGGCGTTGTCGGCGGCGGTGCTGGCGGTGCCCCCGGGCGTCAGGCCGGGCAGGAGCGTGAGGTTGCCGGTGCCGACGCCGTTCCAGAGGCGGCCGTAACGGTCGGTGAAGACGTGCGGAATCTCGCTGTAGTAGAGCTTCACCTTCCAGTCGTTCACCCGGCCGAACTCTACGCCGTAGTATTGGTCGTCGCGCGCGGCGCCGCCGCCGGTGAGCTCGACGAAGTGCCCGGTCTTGGGCTGGCGCATCGTGAAGTTGAAGGTGTTCACGTGCGCCTCGTTGCCGGGATCCGAATACGTGCGGAACTGCGCGCTGCGCTCGTCGGCATCGCCGCCGATATAGCCGAACTCCAGCGAGCCTGAGTATTCCCAGCCGTTGGCGAATTTCTTCACGGCCTCCGGTTTCGGGATCGCGGGCGGCAGTTCGAACATCTGGCCGGTGGGCGTGTGCTTGGCTTTCTGCCACTCGGGATCGCGCGGCTCGGCGGCGCGCGTGGACTGGGTCATGGCGTTGCCGAGCACCGTGCCCGTGCCGACCGCGCTGTCGGCCAGCGGGGCAGCGGTGGCACGGGAGAAGGAAAACAGAGCGGCGACAGCGGCGGCGGCGAAGGGGAGCGTCCGGGTGTTCATGATCGTCTCGGGTTGGGGGCGCGGTTGGCGGGGCGGCTTCAACGCTGGAAACGCGCGCCGGCCGGGTGGTTGCTCCCGTGAATCTGCGAGTGGCAGTTCTGGCACGAGTGGCTCATGATACGGATATTGGCGGCGCCGCCGCCGCCGAGGATCCCGGATGAATTGAAGAGATTCGCCTGATGGCCGCCGGCGTTGCCGTGGCATTGCTGGCAGAGAAAGGGGCGCGCGACGTTGAGGAGCTTGTCGTGGTTCGAACCGTGGGCGTTGTGGCAGCTCAGGCAGTTGTCACGCACGGGCGCGTGCTCCCAGAGGAAGGGGCCGCGTTTCTCGGCGTGGCAGCTGTAGCAGGTCTCGTTGACGGTGTCGCCCTTCAGCAGGTTCCTCGAGGTCGAGCCGTGCGGGTTGTGGCAGTCGACACAGCTCATCTTGCCATCGGAGACCGGCATGTGGGAGCGCTTCGCAAATTCCGCGCGCTGCTGCTGATGGCACGTGTAGCAGGTTTCGTTGATGCTCGCCTTCTTCAGGAGGCCGGCCGCGCTGACCTTCGCCATCGGATTGTGGCAGTCCGAGCAACTGAGATTCTGCGTGGCGTGGGAGGAGCCCTCCCAGAACATCCGCTGGCCGCCATCGTGGCACTGCATGCACATCTGCGTCTGTAACGGGACCGGCGTGCCCCACTCCTTCGTGAAGCCGACGAGCGAGACACGGTTGCCGGGACTGATGGGATCCTTGATGTGGTTCGAGCCCGGGCCGTGGCACGACTCACAGCTCACCTTTTCCTTCTCGTTCTTCGGGTTCAGGCGAAACGCGTTCGCATGCACCGTGTGCGCGAAATGGTTGTTCTGCGTCTGGTGGCACGCGATGCACACGGCCTCGCCGATGTAGGTAGCGCCGCCGTTGAGCGGGACGGCCGGCGTCGGGGCCTTGGGATTCGCGATGATGCTGGTGACCATCGTCACCGTGGCCAGCGCGCCCAGCGCTAGGCCCAGGCGGGGAAACGTGAACAGACTCGGGGTGTTCATGGAAACGCAGGAGCGATGCAGGCAGCGGCTAGGGGTGGTGGAAGGGGCTTGGTGGCGCTGGAAGCTAACCGGCCTCCCCACACCACACGCTCAACCTGCGGCACGGCCTTGCCCACACGCGAAAGCGGAAGTGTAACATCGCTGTTACTGCGCGGAAAAACTCGCCGGCCTCACCCGTCCGCCATGAGCCCACGTAGCCGCGCGCACGACGCGGCGTTGCCGGCGACATAGACGATCCTGCCCATCCGCAGGTCAAAGCTCCGCAGCGGCAGTTGTTCGCCGTTCAGGAAATGCACTTCGCCGCCTCCTGCGCGCACCAGCGGGATCGCGGCGGCGAGGTCCCAGATCTTCACGTTGAAATCCACGCAGCCGTCGAGCAGGCCGGCGGCGACGTAGGCGAGGTGCAGCGTCGCGCTGCCGAGGCTGCGAATCTTGTAAGCGGACATGATGCGGCTCGCCGCCGGCACAAGCGCCTTGTCCGCCGGGCTGTGAAATCCGATCAAGGTCTCGCGCGACAGAGCCGCGGTGCTCACCCGCCCCTCGCGCGTGCCGTCCAGCACGCCGAAGCCCGGTCCGCCCTGCATCAAGGTGCGCCGGCTAAGATCGTAGATGACGCCGTAGATCGGCTCGCCATGCTCGCAGAGCGCCAGCGCGATCGCGCAGTGCGGGAGGCCCAGCGCGAAATTGTTCGTCCCGTCGATCGGATCGAGCACCCAGGCAAAGCGGGCCGTCACCTCGATCGGATCGGTCGTGTCCGCGAGTTCCTCGCTCAGGAACTGATCGCGCGGAAACTGCGCCGCGAGGTCGCGAAAGATCCCCTCGGAGATCGCGATGTCGGCCGCGGTCACGCGCGAGCCGTCGTGCTTCCACTTGCTCTCCACCCGGCCGAACTCGCGGTGCATGAAGTCCGCTTGCGCCAGCACCGCGCGTTGCGCGGCCGCGATGCGGACGGCCATTTCCGGGGAGGTCGGCGAGGCGCTCATGCGAAATCGTAGAGCTTGGGATCACGGCGCGGCGCGGCCGGGCGCGGCTTGAAGCGGTGGCGCCGCTCAACCGGCTCCTTGGGCTTGAGCGGATCGGGCATGCCGGGATCGAGCCCGATGCCTCCGGTGTCGGGATCTCCCGAATCCTCGGTCGCGGTGTCCGGCGGCAGGGCGTCCTCGAGCGAGTCGGGATCAGCGCCCTCCTCGAGCTTGCGCACGACTTCCTCGAGCTGGCCGTCCATTTTCTCCCCACTGACCTCGGTCATGCGGCGCATCATGCGCGCCATTTCCTTGGGGTTGTTTTCGTCGAAGTTCGCGAACTCCTTCTCCATCGAATCCATCGCCGCATCGAGCCGTCGATCCTGCTCGCTCGTCTCGCTGGCTGGCGCGTCGGCGGGCGGTTCCTCCCCCGCCCCGCCCGTGATCGCGAAGGCCGAGACTATTTTCCGGAGACGAAACTTGGGGTTGTCCGGGCAGCGCGGAAGCCTGGCGCCCTGCGCGACGGTCTTGGCGTAGAACTGGTAGATCGTGTGGTTGTCCGGGCAGTAATACTCGTAGATCGGCATACTCCCGATTTAGCAGCCGCGATTCGCCATGCAAGTGGCGAGACGACCGCAACGCGGGGTTGCGCCGCGTCCGGCAAACCGTCCTGATGGCGGTCCCCTCCCCGCCCCCGTTTTTTCCGATCATGAAACCCGCTCCCTCCCGTCGTGATTTCCTGAAAACCGCCACCGCGGCCAGCGCGCTGGCGTTTCCCGCCGTGCTGCGCGCGCAATCTGCGGGCACGCCCCCGCCCGGCCAGCGTCTCAACGTCGCCATCATCGGCGCCGGCGGCCGCGGCGGCGCCGCCGTGCAGGCGATGAAGGACGAGAACATCGTCGCGATCTGCGATGTGGACGACGATCGCTGCGACCGCTCGTTGAGGCAGTTCAAGGAAAAGTTCCCCGAGGAAAGCGCCCGCCACACCGGGGCCGCGCGCTTCAAGGATTACCGGCAGATGTTCGACAAGCTGGGCAACCAGATCGACGCCGTCACGATCTCGACGCCGGATCACACGCATTTTCCCGCGGGGATGACCGCGATGGGACTGGGCAAGCATGTCTTCATCGAGAAGCCGCTCTCGCACACCGTGTGGGAAGCGCGCGAACTCGCGAAGCGCGCTCGCGAAAAGAAAGTCGTCACGCAGATGGGCAACCAAGGCCACGCCGGCGAAGGCTGCCGCCTGCTGAAGGAATGGGTCGATGCCGGCGTGCTTGGCGACGTGCGCGAGATCGTGAGCTGGACGAACCGGCCCTTCTTTCCGCCGTGGCGCGAACCGATCGGTTCCTTCAAGCTGCCCGATCATTCCAAAGGCGCGCCGGCCGTGCCCGAGTCGCTCAACTGGGATGCATGGCTCGGCGTCGCCGCCGAGCGTGCCTACGATCCCGCGTATGTGCCGTGGAAATGGCGCGGATGGTGGGATTTTGGCACCGGGGCTTTCGGCGATGTCGCGTGCCACATCATGGACGGCGCTTATTGGGCGCTGAATCTCGGCGCCCCGACCGCCGTCGAGGCCATGTCCACTCAGGCGACCGACGTCGCCTCCCCGCTTGCCTCGATCGTGACCAACTACTTTCCCGCGCGCGGCAAGATGCCGCCGGTGAAATACACGTGGGCCGACGGCGGTCTCATGCCGCCCCTGCCCAAGCAGCTTGAGATTGGCCGCAATCTGCCAAGCGAGGCCGGCACCCTGGTCTTCGGCAGCAAGGCCACCGTGCTCTGTAGTTTCTATTACGAGACCGTGCGCATCATCCCCGAGGCCAGGATGCAGGAGATGGCCGCGTCGCTCCCCGCAAAGACAATCCCGCGCGTCACGGGCGGTCACTTCGCGGAGTGGCTCGCCGGCGTCAAGGGCGGGCCCACACCCGGCTCCAACTTCGACTACTCCGGCCCGTTCACCGAGGCCGTGCTCCTCGCCAACGTCGCGATTCGCTCGCGGCGCCGCATAGAGTGGGACGCCGCGAACATGCAGGTGACGAACATCCCCGAGGCGAATCAGTTCGTCACGAAGGAGTATCGCCCGGGCTGGTTCTGAGATCCTGGAACTCGTAGCTGCGAGCGTGAGCGAGTGGCGGTCCGTCCACTCGCTGACGCTCGCGGCTACCACCCGGAAGCCACGGCTCAACGCACCGGAAAGCGCGCAAAGGTGATCTTCTCGTAGGGTCGTTGCGCGCCTCGCTCATAGAGGCATCCCGCCTCCGTGGCCGAAAGCGAAACCAGATTTGAGTAGGCGGAGGGGCCCGCATAAAGAGTGGCGAGATCGGTCCAGGTCTTGCCCTCGTCCGCGCTCGTGCGCACGAGCAGGTTCACGCGGGTCTTCGCCGCGGGATTGGAGAAGAGCAGCAGGCCCGATTCGTGCCGCAGGATGCTGGCCTGGCACACGGGCTCGACCAGTGCCGTCGCATCGAAGGGCGCGGTCCAGGTGCGGCCGCCGTCGTTGCTCAGCGCGTGGGCGCGCACGTTGCGGCCGTGGTTGGAACGCATGTTCATGAGCAGCTGTCCGTCGGTGAGCTCGACGACCTGGCACTCGTTCATCTTGGGGCGGATGATGCCGCCGAGTTTCCACGTCTTGCCGCGATCGTCGGAGTAGATCGTGTGCGAGCCGGAGAGGTGCTGCTTCGTGGCCGGGTCGTCGTAGTTATGATCGCAGGGGATGACGAGGCGTCCGGCGTGCGGGCCGGTTTTCAACTGAATGCCAATCCCAGGCCCGGTGGCATACCAAGTCCACTCGGGGAGCTTGGTGGCCGAGGTGATTTCGACGGGCTTGGCCCATGTGACGCCATGGTCGGTCGAGTGGGACACCCAGACCGTGCGCGTCCCCTTGGCGGTGCGGGCGGCGATCTCTCGCTCGCGATCGGTGCCGATGTTGTGCGTCAGGAGCAGCCAGATCGTGCCGGTGGACTCATCGAGCACCGGGCACGGGTTGCCGCAAGTATTGGCGGCGTCATCCCAGACCACCTGCTGCGGGCCCCACGTGCGGCCGCCGTCCGTGGAACGCTTCAGCACGAGATCGATGTCACCGCTGTCGCCGCCGCCATTCTTGCGGGCCTCGCAGAACGCGAGCAGGGCTCCATTCTTCGCCCGGATAATCGAAGGAATGCGGTAGGTGTGGTAGCCATCCTGGCCGGAAGTGAAGACATCCAACTGCTCGACGGCGGGTGCGCTGAACGAAGGCCCAGCCAGCGTCAGTATCAGCAACAAGGCGGAAATGGGGGAGCGGAGAAGTTTCATGGGTGGAAGCGGGCGGCGAGCAAGCGAGGGTGCATGGGAGAAGAGCGGGGCTCAGGTCGAGCAATGGCCAATGACGAGACGGTCGCCACTCTCGAAGCTTTCCGGAGCGGAGGGGGCCGCAAGCGAAGAATCGCGTCCGCCACGCTCAAAACGTCCCGCGGACACCGATGTTGGTGTAGAAGCCGAGTTCCTGCCAGCGCGTCGGGCGGGCATACTCCGGCGTGCCGGGCGCGTAGCGCTGGAGATTCTGGACGAAGCCGCCCCAATCCACCACGGAAGCGTAGAGGGTGTAGCGACGCGTGAGCTGGTAGGTGACGTTGGCGCCGATCCGCGTGCGCTTCTTTTGGTAGTTGAACGTGTCGGCCGGCACGGTGGCGCCGGCGGCGACTGCGCCCGTGCGCGTGTCGCCGAGATGGCTGATGGTCGTCTTGAGGGCAAAACGGCCGCGGAGGAAATTTACCCCGCCGGCAATCGACTTGGGGTTGTAGCCGGAAAAGTCGGCGGTGCGGCTGCCGCTGAGGTTCAGCTTGGTGTAGTTGGCAAACACCTGGAAGCCGCGCGCCCACGAAGGGAGAAACGTGAGCGACTGGCGGTAGCTGAACTCGAAGCCCTGGATCTTGGCGTCGCCCCCGTTGGCGAGCGTCCGGACCTGATACGTGAGCAGCGAGGGATCGCTCTCGAGGCCGTATTGCTCGAGGAGTTCGGGCGTCGCGGCGGTCGTGACCGTGGTGAAGAAGTCCGAGATGCTCTTTTGAAACACGCCGATGGACCCGAAGCCGTCCTTGATTTGGTAGCTCTCGAGCGAGAGGTCATAGCTCTTGGCGCTCCACGGATTCAGGCCGGCGTTGTTGACCGTGATGAGGGGAATGGCGACGTCGGGCTCGGAGATGGAGGTGCTGGGGATGATGTTGTTGATGTTGGGACGGCCGAGCGTCTGCGCGTAGGCGGCGCGAAGGATGAGGTTCTCGGTGAGGTTGAACGACGCGTTCACACTCGGGTAGAGGCCGTCGTAGGTGCGGTCCGAGGTCGCGCCGCGCTCGACGTAGCGCAGTCGGCGGAGCACGAGCGCATCCGTGGAGAGCGGCACGCGCTGGATGCCGGCGACGGCGGGATTGCCGTCGACGAGCGTGCCGTTGGCGTTGCGCTGGAACTGCGCGTTGATGTCGTTGAGCGGGCCGGCGCCCTTGTCATCGGTGCGCTCGTAGCGCGCGCCGGCGACGATCCAGAGGCGGTTGCGGAAGAGGCGCGCGTCGGCACGCAGGTAGCCCGCGGTAATCGTCTCGCGGAGACGGCGGGAGTTGTTGACGTTGTCCTGGTGGATTTGCGCGTCGTTGAGCACGAACCACGACGGGTTGGCGCGGTAGAGGTCGAACATCTTCTGGCCTCTGATCCAGCGGACCTTACGGCCGAAGACGGTGGGCGAGTCGGCGTTGAACGCGTCGTCGAAGACGGGGAAGCGGGTCGCGAGGCGGTCGGCGGCCGTGGTGGCCGGGCCGTTGGGCTGGAAGGTCCACGTCTTCCCGTAGCGGCGCTGGTCGCTCGTGAACGAATCAAACGCGCCGCCCACCTTGAGCGTGAGCGGGAAGCCGACCGTGAACTCGCGCGCGAGATCGGCGCGGACGTTGGCCTTGTGGGTGTTCCAATCCGGCTGGTTGGTCGTCGGGTTGCCGAGCGTGTAGTTGCCACCGTCGTAGACATCCACGGGCGCGCCCGCTCGCGTGGCGCTGTAGCGCGTGGGGATCGTGCCGCCGGAGGACGGGATGTCGTCCCCGCGAAGGACAACGCCGGTGAGCGTGGCGGGCGCGAGGTTGAAAAATCCCGAGTCGATGTCGAGGCGGTCGGAGGCGGAGCCGGAGAAGGAGCTGGCGACGTCCCAGCGCCAGGTGTCGCCGCGGTGGCGGTAGTTGAGCGTGTAGTGCTTGGTCTGGGTGGTGATGTCCACGTTCTCGCCGCTGCCGTTCATGGTCACGACGCCGACCGCGGTCGGCGCGCCCTGCGCGAACATCGCGCCGCCCGTCGAGCCCGCGCCGTAGTTGAAGCCCAGCACGCTGCGTGTGATGTAGAGCCCGTAGTCCCGGTAGTTGAACGTGGCCGAGATCGAGTCGGTCGGGCCCAGCCGCCAGTCGAAGCCAATCGAGCCCTGCACGGTCCTGAAGGTCTGCGCGAGCGAGTTCCACTGGCTGCTTGTCTGCACGAGCCGCACGAGGTCCCAGGCCGGCGACTCGTCGGTGTTCTCGGTGCCTGATTCCATCGGCTTGAAACGCCACGTGCGCGAGCCGCCCACGTTGAAGGCGAAGGTGCGGCTCACCGGGTGCTGGTAACTGAAATCGAAGGACGGCTGGATGAAATCCGGCGAGTTGTCGGAATTATGGTTGCGCGGGCCGCCGTCGAACGTGAGGCCGTTGTGGTTGTGAAACATCGTGTAGGCGTTGACCGAGAGCCGGCGCCGCTTCGTCTCGAAGCCGCTGCGCGAGATCAGGTTGATCGAGCCGCCGAGGCCGGAGGCGCGCATGTCGGGCGTGGGGACCTTGGTCACCTCGACGCGGGAGACGTTGTTCATCGGCATCTCGCGCAGGTCGAGGGAGCGGCTGTTGCCGCCGAACGATGTCGCCATCTCGCCGCCGTCGAGGGTGAGGCCGGTGTTGTTGCCGGGGAAGCCGCGGAGCGAGACGGTTGTCGGCTCCGAGCCCGAGGTCGCGATCGAGACGCCGGGGAGGAAAAGGAGGAACTCGCCGATGTTCTCGTTGCCGCGATCGCCGAACTCGTCGATGGCGACGACATTCTTGATGTTCGGCGCGTTGCGCTGCTCGTTCATCGAGATGGCCTGCGCGCTCATCTCGCGGTCGGCGACGACGGTGAAGGCATCGAGCTTCACCGCTTCACCCGCCGCCGCGGTGCGCCCTCCCCGTTCGAGGGCTAGCTCAAACTCCCGTCGGGCCACACCGCCGGCCGTCACACTCACGGTGGCGGTCTGTGATACCATGCCGAGGTAAGCGACACCCACCCGGGCCTCGCCGGGCGGCACGCCCGTGAGCCGATAGGCGCCGGCCTCGTCAGTGATGACCGTGCGATCCATGCCCTCAAGCGTGACGCGGGCATTGACGAGCGCGTTGCCGGTGGCCGCGTTGAACACGCGGCCTTCAATCACGCCCGCCGGGGACTGCGCATGAAGCGCGGCGGAAAACACACAGGACGCGAGCGCGATCAACACGCGCAGAAGGTGCGGGGTTTTCATGGGAGACTGGTTTCTATGAGCAACAGGGCGGCAACGTGGTTAGCCCCTCCGGCTCCGACAACAGGAAACCTGTGGTATGAACACTCAACCACCCGGGAGGAGTCAGCGGGAAGGCGTGCGGCCGCCGTCCTTGCTGACGAGTGAAAACACCCGCGGCGGCTCGATCATTGAGCGCTGCTACTCGTCGTCGGCGGCGATCGCGAACGGCGCCATCAAGAGGGGAATCAGGGTAAGGCGGAATAGTTTCATGATGGAAAATTACCAGGTGAGCCGCGCCATGAGCACGCGATTGTAATCGCGGCTGCCCCTGGAGGGAATCTCCGAGGTCACGACCCACTTTTCGGTCGCGCTGATGTCGAGCACCGCGAAACCCGCGCCGAGGTCGGCGTTCTCCTCGGCAAACAGGATGCGTTCCGTCGCGCGGCGCACGGTGAGTTTCTCCGGATCGACCTCGGCGATGAAGAGTGGCGCGCGATGGCGCATCACGTGGTCGTTATTCGCGCCGCGGCGGGTGTAGAGAAGGTAGAGCGTGCCGCCGCGCACGAGCCAGTGCTGCTGGGTGTTGTAGCTGCCGAGCACCGCGCCGTCGTCAAAACGCCACTCGCTGAACGGCTCGTAGTTGAGCCCGTCATTTCCGCGCGCCACGAACGCCGAGTGGTCGGCGCGCATCGTGAGAAAGTAGCGTCCTCCAAACTCCGCGACCGATGGCTCGTAGAGGCCGCGATCGCGCGGGATGAGGAACTCGGAGCCGTGCTCAACGTAGCGGAGCGTTGTGCCGTCAAATCGGCAGCGCGCGACGATGGTCGTGTAGTGGCGCACGCGCGGGTCCTTGCGGTAGCGGATCGGCAGGAGGATTTCGCCATTGGGCAGATCGACGCGCTGATGGCAGCCGGCGTTGGGTTCGAGAAACGGCTTCCCCTCGTGGTCGTGCGCGGGGAGTTCGAGGAGGCGCAGCCCGCTCCACGCATTCGCGCGTGGATCGAAGACGGCGTAGGACACGCGCTCGAAGCCGCGATCTTCGGTGGTGCCGCCGCGAAAGCCGAAGGTCTTGCCCGTCGCGAGGACCCGCCCGGTCGCCGCGTGCCATTGCGGGCAAACATCGCCGATCACGAGGTCGTGGCCCTCCGGCATCCGCGTGCGGCGCAGGCTGTCGATGCGCGACGGCGCCGACCACGTGCGGCCCAAGTCCAGCGTCTCGACCATGAACATGTCCTTGTAGCCGTGCGCGCCGGTTGGATCGGTTTCCTGCGTCGTGAGGATGACGCGCGCGGGATTGCCGGGGATGATTGCGGCGCGGGACTGGGTGTAGAGTTGCTTGCCGCGACCCGTGAGGACGGTGGAGACCTCGATGCGATACGCCGCATCGGCTGCGCAAGCGATCGAGGCCGGCAGCAGGAGTGCGAATAGGGCGTGCGTAAGGGTCATGGGGTATCGCGGAAGTTGCCCGGATGCCGCGGCGCATCGCAACCCCGGTCGGGTGGTATGCGCGTGCGACCTCAACCGGCTGCGGGCGCGAGGCTAGCGCCTTTCACGAACTGCGGCATCAACCGGCCTGAGCGCTGGCTCACCGTGGCGTCCTCCAACAGCTCGAGGAGCGGTTGGAGCAGGCTGCGCGCGAGCGCGCGGGGATTGGCCACGTAGCGCGCCGGCTCCGGCACTAGAAACGAGAGGAACGGATCCTCGTCGCGCGAGACCACGGAGATCTCGGCGGGCACGCGCCGGCCGAGTTTCGCGAGGCCGCTCACCACGCTGAGGCAGTGGTAGGCATTGGCCACGACCAGCGCGGTCGGCGCGGGCTGCTGCGTCACAATCCGGCGCACCGTCTGCGCGATGCCCGCCGCCGTGCCGTCATGGTGGCAGAGGAGCACCGTCGCACCGGGGTGCCGCGAGCTCCGCACCCCGTCGAGGAAACCGGCTTCGCTCTCAAGATCACCCGCGAGGCGGGCCTGTTGCGCGACGAAGGCCAGCCGGCGATGGCCCAGGCCGAGCAGCACGCCGGCCGCGTGCCGGCACGTCGCCCGGTGATCGAAATCACGAAACGGCAGATCGACGCCCGCGTGACACGAGCCCGCGACCAAACACGGCAGCCCGCGCCGCCCGAACCACTGCTGGCACTCCTCATTGGCCATGAGCAGAATCCAGGCGCCATGTGGATGCTGGCAGACGAGCTTTTCGAGGGCCGCGCCGGATTTCGCCCGGAAATACTGCCGCCCGTGCAACACATGAAGCCGGCATCCGCGCTCACCCAGCATCGCGCGCAGTTCATCGATCCAGAGCGTCTGCGAAGGGCGCAACCGCTCCAGCGGTTCCGGCGCGAGCAGCGCGACGTCGTGGGAGCGAAGCTGGCCGCGCGTGCGTTTGACCCGCGTGAGGATGCGGTTGCCCGCCCCGTGCTCGGCGCGGATCGCGCCCTCGCGCTGCAGTTGCGCGAGCGCGCGGCGCAACGTGCTGCGGCTGACTTGGAGCATCGCGCAGAGCGCCCGCTCGGCCGGCAGCCACTCGCGCCACAAGCCGCGCGCGATGCGCTCCCGCAGGAGCTCGGCGGTCTGCTTCTCAAGCGGCTGGCGGCGTGGCAAACCCAGCATCAGACAATCAGGTTTTCCGGCCCAGCTGGTGGCCGTGGCGAACGACCGTATCGCGCCCGCGGTTGTTGAGCCGGTCGAGCACACCCGCGAGGCGCCGGCGCTTCTCGTCGGCCTGCGCGAACATCTCCAGCTGCGCCGCTGGTTCCTCGACACCCGAGAAACGCACGCTGACGAGGCGCAGCGGACGTTTCAGCCGCCAGGCCGCGCGCAGCAGCGGCTCCACGAGCGGGTAAAACGGCGCCTCCAGATCGGTCGCGACAGCGAGGCTCCGTCCGTGCGCCTCCTGCGTGAAGTCCGGGTAGCGCACCTTCACCGTCATCGTCCGCACGCGCTTCCGGTCCTCGCGGATTTTCGGGAGCAGCTCGTCGATCATGCGCTTGGCGATGCGCTCGATCACGGCGAAGTCGGAGATGTCCTCCCCGAAGGTCTCCTGCTGCGAGTAACTCTTGGCGTCGTCCGCCTCGGTGTGGACTTCACGCGCATCCTCGCCGCGCGCGGTCGCCAGCATCTCGCGCCAGCCCGAGCCGAAGATCGACTCAAGCTCATCCTCGCCGCGCGCCGTGATATCGCTGACGAGCCGGACACCGCGGGCGTTGAGCGCCGCCTCGGTCTTGGCGCCGATGCCGGGAAGCTTGCCCACCGCGAGCGGCGCGAGGAACTCCCCTTCCCTGCCCGGCGGCACGACCACGAAGCCGCGCGGCTTGCGGAGTTTCGAGGCGATCTGCGAGACGAGCTTGTTGGTCGCGATCCCGAACGAGACGGGCACCTGCAACTCGTCCCACAACCTCGCCTGCAACACCCGCACGCGCGCCTCGATCTCGCCCAACGATGCCAGTCCGCACGGCCCGAGGTCGAGGTAGCCCTCGTCGATCGAGTTGCGCTGCACGAGGGGCGTGAGCGTCTCGCAAAGGTCGAACATCTGGCGCGACACCTTGCCGTAGAGTCCGCTCGTGTGCGGGAGCAAAACCAAGTCCGGGCAAACTTTCAGCGCCCGCTGCGTGGGCATGGGCGTGTAGACGCCGCACGCCCGCGCCTCGTAGCTCGCGGAGGAAATGATGCCGCGCTCGCGGCCGCCCACGGCGCATTTTTTCCCGCGCAGCTCAGGCCGCAGCGCCAGCTCGCACGAGACGAAGAACGCATCGGCATCGAGGTGGACAACGGTCGGCAAGGCCGGCGTTGTTACGACGGTCGGCAAGGCCGGTGTCGTGACAACGGTCGGCAGAGCCGGCGTTGTTGCGACCGTCGGCCGAGCCGGGGTCGAGACGAGGGTGGGCAAGAGGCGCGTCACGGAGAGAGCCGACGGGAGCGGGTTTTGCCCCGCCGGTCAAACGGGAGGTGCAAGTCGCCGCCGCGTTCAAAAATAGTCGCGAGTAAAATCTGACGGTGCCGATAAATACTTCTGGCCACTGCGTCGTCTTACCCTTGCGTTCATCGGGTTGTCTTAGATTTTCACCACCCCCGGTTACCGCCTTCCTAATGATTCTGATCGCGATTTTCTCCGTCATCGTGCTGCTGATGTGCTGGCTCTGCTACAGCGGCGATTGCCACCACTGAGCCGTCCGGGAGTCCGCCGCTAACCGCGGCAGTTCGGCATTGCCCGGCCCCCATCGTTTCCCAATCTCCCGCGCATGGGACGTCAATGGCTTCACGCAAAGCGCGCGATCGTTAACCTGAAAAAAGGTCAGACGGTCGGCAAACTCGTCAAGGAAATGACCGTCGCCGCCAAGCTTGGCGGGGGTGACATCGACGCCAATGCCCGGCTCCATGCCGCGGTCGAGAAGGCCAAGAAAGCGAGCGTGACCCGAGATGTGATCCAGCGCGCCATCGCCAAGGGCGCCGGCACCGGCGGCGAGGGCGCCAACCTCGAGCACGTCGTCTACGAGGGCTATGCGCCGCACAAGGTGCCGATAATCGTCGAGGTCATGACCGATAACCACAACCGCAGCTCGAGCGACATCCGCGTGCTCTTCAAGAAAGGCCACCTCGGCGGCGCCGGCAGCAACAAGTTTCTCTTCGATCACGTCGGCATCGTGGAGGCCCACCACGCCGACCCCAAGGCGGACCTCGAGGCGGCCGGCATCGAGGCCGGCGCCAATGAATTCGAGGCCATCGATCACGCCCACAACGACGACATCCCCGAGGGCCACGCCGGCGCGCGTTTCCTCACGGACCGCACGGCGGTGCACGCCGTCGCTACTTGGTTGAAGGCGAACGGCTGGACGGTCACCACGGCCGAGCTCGGCTACGTGGCGAAAACCTACCCCGCGCTCGACGACACCGCCCGCGCCGAAGTCGGCGAGTTTCTCCAGGAGATCGAGGACAACGACGACGTGCAGCGCGTGTGGGCGGCGGTGAAGTGAGGCGGGCGTAGGGCGTCTGTGTGACAGGCGTCCTACAGCGACGTTCGGAACTTTATCTCCCGTGACGGCTCACGGCCATGGCCTGTGAGAACGAGCTGATCGGCGTGCACCCTTGTGGTCGCGAAGGCGGTCGTGTCCGCGGTCTCCACCATCCCTTTCATCGTCAGAAACGGGACGCCGTTTCGCTCGCCAAACGCGCCCGCGTGGTTGTGGCCGTTGAGCCATGCGACGACGTGCGGATGCCGATCCATGACGGCGAGCACTTCGGCGGCGTTCCAGACGTTGTGATCGTTGTCCGGGAAGACGGGGTGATGTGCGAAGA
>JANOCA010000407.1:0-3001 GCA_031411915.1 Opitutaceae bacterium | reverse complement strand
CGGGAGTATAACGGCCAGATCCGGCAGCAGCGCGGGAGATGTCTTTGCTAGAAAGCTCATGGCGGGGAGCGGGAGGGGCGGAGCAGAGTCTGCCGCGGTGCGCCGTGCTTGTTTAGCGGGATTTCGCCGCGCGCGGTTCTTCCTTGCGCTTGCCCGTCGCGCTGCGCGCTCCAAGCTCCGCGGCGGCCATGATTTTCGAACCCCATCCGCGCGCACTCGCTTGCCTGCTGCTTGCGGCCGCTGCGCCCGCGGTCGCGGCGGAGGCGCCCTCCATCGAGGAGCGCTTGCGGCGGCTCGAGGCCGTGGTGGGCGAGCTGCGCGAGGAAAACGCCGCGCTCCGCCGCGAGCTGGGCCGCGACTCTGCGCCGCGCCCCGCGGTGCGGGCGGCAGTGGCGCCAGAGGCGGGCGCACTGCGCGCCGCGCCGGAGCCCATCGTGCGCCTCACGGGTGACCTGCGGTTCCGGTTTGCGAGCACGATGTATCAAGCGCCGGAGGCCGCGACGCGCGATCAGCTCTACACGCAGGTGCGCGTGGGGTTCGTCGCGACGCCGAGCCCCGCCTTCGAGGGCGGTCTCCGGATTTCCGGCGGCGACCTCGTGCCCAGCTTCGGCGGCACGCCGGGCTCCACGCAGTTTTCGGCGGGCGACAACGGCTCGAAGAAATACGCGTTCATCGATCAGGCCTTCGTGCGCTGGCGGCCGGCGTTCGGCGGCGACACGAAGGCCGCGCTCACGTTTGGCAAGGGCGATAATCTCTTCTTCGTGCCGTCGCGCCTGCTTTTCGACAGCGACTACACGCCCGAGGGGTTCACGCAGGAGTTTTCCACGCCGCTTTCCGCCCGCGACCGGTTCTGGTTCGCTGCCGGCCAATACCTGCTCGACGAAATTGCGAGCGCCACCCGCGATCCATGGCTGCTCGCGACGCGGGCGCGTGTGACCTCGCAGTGGGATCCCGCGTGGTCCACGGTCGTCGGCGCCGGTTGGCTCGGCGTCACGCACGCGGAGCAGCTCACCGCCGCCAACGTCGCCAACATCAACCGCGGCAACACCCGATCGCGCACCGGCGTGCTCACGCACCGTTACCGGCCGTTCTACGCCGAGGCCGCGCTCACGCGCCTGCTCGATCGCGCGCCGGGCTACGCCGGGAAGTTTCCGATCACCTTCTCCGCGGATTTGCTGCACAACCCCGGGGCGCCCACGCAGAACGATGCCTGGAGCGCCGGCATCACGTTTGGGAAGTCCGGCAAGGCCGGCCAGTGGGAGATCGGCTACCGCCGGCATTGGCTCGAGGCCGACGCGTGGTGGGAGGAGCCGGGCGACGCCGACTACGGCGCCTACTACCGGAGCGTTCCTTTCGGATGGAACACCGATGCCACGTCGCGAGCCGGCGGCCACGGGGGTGGCACAAACCTCCGTAGCCACACAATCCGGACGAGCTGGTCACCGCGGGACTACCTGCTGTTCTCCGCGAATCTGTTCGTCAACGATCTCATCAGGAAAATCCCCGCCGGTGCGACCGAAACCGCCGCGAAGCGCGTGCAGCTCGAGGGCACGGTTCGGTTCTGACGTTCGGGGTGGGCGCCGGTCGCCTAGAACCGACGCGCGAAACTAAGGCGCAGCGTGCGCGGCTCCGCCGGGTGGAAGTGCAGGTCGTCGGTGCCGCCGCCCGGTTCGCCGCGCAGCCGCGAGGCGTAGGAGTAGGCGATGTCGTTGTTGCGGCGGTCGAGGGCATTCAGCACGTCGAGGGCGATGTCCCAATCCCTCGCGCGCCAGCCGACGCGCACGTTGAACGACAACGAGGACGGGGCGCGCACGGAGTTGGCCTCGGTGAGCGGCTGCGGGCCGAAGTAGCGGAGGCGCACGCTGCCGCCGAATCCGTCGCGCCCGCCGATCACCGCGCCCGCCGTCAGGACGGAGGAGATGGAGTTGGCGATCCGGGTGCCGCTGCCGGTGTCGTCGCGATAGCGCGCCCGGGTGAGCGCGAGATCGCCGTCGAAGGCGAGCCACGGCGAGACGCGGTGGAAATTGGCCCATTCGAAACCATAGCGGCGCGTGCGCCCGGTCGCCTCGGTGCCGCCCGCGTCGCCCACGAACACGAGTTCAGAATCGAGATCGAGCGCCCAGACGGTGAGCGAGCTGACGAGGCCGGGCACCGCGGCGGTGCGAAGGCCAATCTCCGCGCCGCGCGACCGGGCGAGCGGAGTCACGCGATCCACGGGTGTCACGCCGTCGGCCGGATCGATGCGGATGGTGGTGCCGCGCGCATCGTTGCTGTGGAAGCCGAAGCCGGCATTGGCGTAGAGTTCGGTCTTCGCCCACGGCCCTAGCGCGAGGCCGGCCTTGGGGCTGACGATGTCGGCGAGGCGCCGGCCGGAGTTGCGCGCATCATCGCTCGTGACCTTGAAGCGGTAACCATCGGCGCGGACGCCCGCGGTCGTGCGCAGCCAGTCGGCCCAGCGCGTCTCGTTGCGCGCGAAGACACCGAGGCTCGCCTCATCGACCTCGTCGTCGCGTGTCGTGGAAATCCGGTTGCGCTGCGCGGTGCGAAACAAGCCCAGTTCGCCGATGCGATCCGCTCGCACCTGCACGCCGACGGTCGTCTCGCCGCGGCCCGCGCCCGACCACGTGCGCGCGAGCTCGCCGCCCGCGACCCAGCGGCGGTCGCGTTGGTTGAATTGATCACCGTTTACCGGATCGTCGAGGAAGTAGGTGAAGTTCGAGAATAGGTTCAGCCGGTAGTGGAGGGCGTAGGCGTTGAGGCGCGTGGTGCCGCCGGCGTCTTTGATCGTGGCATCAAACGAAAGGCTCGCGAGGTCGCTCTCGCCGCCGGCCGTCGCATCGAGATTCCCGAAGCGATCCAGCACGCCCGTCTCGACGGCGCGCAGCGGGATCTGATCGGTCGAGCGCCACTTGCCGCGATAGGCCATGGCGGTCAGGCGGAGGTCGGCCTGCGGGGTGCGCCACGCGTGGCGGAGGAAGGCGTTGAAGCGGTTCGAGTCTTG
>JANOCA010000406.1:0-3874 GCA_031411915.1 Opitutaceae bacterium | reverse complement strand
AAACAGGCCGAGAGGCGATTTGAGAGCTGTGGGTCGGGGTTTATCCCCGACATGTCGGGCATAAAGCCCGACCCACAGTTTCAAGCGGCCGACATACCCGCACCCATAATCTGTCGCGGTGCTCATTTGGCCGGCGGCGTGTGGCCGATCAGTTTGTTCGCCCACGCGATGAAGTGCTTCATGTTGGTGCGGTCCTCGTGGCCGCCGTCGTGCTGGCGCCAGGCGAGCTCGCCCTCGACGAGGCCGTGGTTCACGGGCGGCATCTTGGCGACGCGGTAGTCGTTTTTGTCGCCGAGGTCGCGCGCGCCGAGCAGGCGAAACGCCGGGCCGGCCGCGACCGTCGCCATGTAGCTGCCCTGCTGGTCGAGCCAGTTGGCGTCGCCGCGCTCGGGGATGCCGTAGCTGATGAAAGTCGGGCGCGGCGCGCACAGCGCGATGAGCTGGTGGGCGTCGATGGGGAGGTCGCCGGCGTTCTTGCTGCCGAAAGACGACTCGGCCGTGCCGTATTTGACGAAGTTGCCGGCCATCCAGTGATATTGGCCGGAGCCGGTGAGATTCTCGACGGCTTCGCCGAAGTTGCGGCGGTGGAGCTTGGCGCCGCCCTCGCCGCTGGAGCCGACGAGCACCATCGCGAAACGCGGATCGAACGCCATCGTGACGAGCGCGGCCTTGCCGTAGCGGGACACGCCCTCGATGCCGACGCGCGTCGCGTCGACGGCCGGATCGTATTCCAGGTAATCGAGGCCGCGCGACGCGCCCCAGCCCCACGCACGGAGCGCGCCCCACTGCTCGGGGGTGCGCGGCCGGCCCTTGTTGGTGAGGCCGATGATGCCCTGGGTGAGCCCGGCGCCGTTGTCGGCCTGGATGCTCGTCGTGCTGATCGAGACGTAGCCCCAGCCAGCGGCGATGAGCTGCTCCGTGGACGGCGGATCGGCGAAAACGGGTGCGGCTTTCTTCGGGGCCTCGGGCGTGGCTTTGCCGTCACCGCCCTTTTTGCCGGGGCCGCCGCCGAAACCACCGCGGCCGAACTGCGGCTGCTCGCCGGGCATGAGGCCGCCGCCAAACATCATCAGCACCGGCACGCGGCCGGGCGCGTTGGCCGGCACGACGACCGCCATGCGGATCGCGACGGCGATCGCGGGGTGCGCGGAATTGTCCGCGTGGCCGATGACTTGTTTGGCGATGACCGGGATGCCGCCGACCTCGGTCACCACGGTCTTGATGATCTCCCAGTTGATCTTCGGCGCGTTGGCCGGCACGCGGCCGACGATCTCGCGCTCGAACTCTTCGACGATCTCCGGGCGGCGCACGCTCCACCATTGCGCGGGTGTCGAAATTTTCGCGCCGTTTTTCGCGACGAGCAGCTCGGGCAAATCGGGAAACGGGTTGGCCTTCGCCGGATCGTAGTTGGCGGGGTTGGGCTGGCCCTCGCGACCGCTCGGGCCGGGGCGGAGCTTGGTGATGCCGAGCTGGCGCATCATGTCGGCGTGATCCTGTGCGGCGGTCCACGCGTTGGGATCCGCCGCGGGCGCGGCCGGCTGAGCGGAAGCGCGGCGCGCGGCGCCGAGAAGCACAAGCGCGGCGCAGGTGAAGCGAGCGAGGGGTTGCATGAGCGAGGGGGTGGGGGTAGGGAACAGACGTTCACCCTATGAAAAAGAACCACCCCCCGGTCGAGCTAGCCACGCGGCGTTCGTTTCTCGGCCGGCTCGCCGGCAGCGCGGCGGCGCTCTCGATTCTTGTCCGCGGCCGCGCGCAGCCCGCGCCGCGCAAGCTCGGCATCGCGTTGGCTGGTCTCGGGGGCTACGCGACCGGGCAGCTCGCGCCGGCGCTGCGGCTCACGCAGCACGTCGAACTGCGCGGCGTGATCACGGGATCGCCCGAGAAGGGCCGGAAGTGGGCGCAGGACTTTGGTTTTCCCGAGGGTAACATCTACAGCTACGACAAGATGTCGCGCCTCGCGGACAACAAGGACATCGACATCGTCTACGTCGTCACGCCCAACGCCCTCCACGCCGCGCACACGAGCGCGGCCGCGTGGGCGGGCAAGCACGTCATCTGCGAGAAGCCGATGGCCATCAGCGTGACCGAGTGCAACGCCATGCTCGCCGCGTGCCGCGCCAACCGCGTGAAGCTCTCAATGGGCTACCGCGTGCATTTCGATCCGTTCCATCGCGAGCTGAAGCGGCTGGCGCGGGAGAAGACGTTCGGCGCGCTCGCGAGGATGAGCGGCGCGAACGGATTCCGGATGGGCCGCAAGATCTGGCGCGCGGACAAAGCGCTTGCAGGCGGCGGGCCGCTGATGGACATGGGCGTCTACTGCGTGAACGAGGCGTGCCTCGTGATGGGCGAGGCGGCGCCGGTGGCCGTGACGGCGCGCGAGCACCCGAAGACGCGCCCGGACATTTTTTCCGATGTCGAGGAGGGGCTGGACTGGACGATGGAGTTCGCGGGCGGCGCGCGGGGCGAATTCATGACGAGCTACGGCCAGAACGTCGGGCACTTCCGCGCGGAGGGGGAAAAAGGCTGGGTCGAGCTGAATCCGGCCTTTCCCTACGGCGGGATCCGCATGACGACGAGCGCGGGGCCCGTGGCGATCGAAGGCGTGCGCAGCCAGCAGGCGCTGCAGATGGACGATTTTGCGCTCTGCGTGCGCGAGGGCCGCGAGTCCCCCGTCTCCGGCGAGATGGGCCGCCGCGACATGGTGATTGTCGAGGCCATCTACAAGTCCGCGGCCGCAGGCGGAAAGCGCATCGAGGTTGGGGCGTAGTCGCGGCTACCATGCCTGCAACTCCGGCGAAACAACACCCGCGGCCCGGCGTCTAAGGCCACCATGAAACCCCGATTCTGCCGTCGTCATGTGATCGCGCCCGGAGTGGCGCTCCTCATCTTCTCCGCCGCCGGCGGCCACGCTGCCAGCGCCGTGCCCAATGCCCCGACCGTCGCGCCCGCGCCGATGGTCGATGCGCCGCTCGCGCCGGCCGCGGGGGATGTGCCGGGGGAGTCGCCTTCGCCGCAGCACCGTTGGGTGCCCGGCCACTGGCGCTGGAGCGAGGGCGCGTATGTCTGGGAAACCGGCCGATGGGAAATCCCGCCGGCGTCTGGCCTGGCGTGGCAGGCGCCGCAGTGGCGCCGGGAGAGCAACGGCTTTGTGCTCATCGAGGGCCGCTGGGCCGAGGTGGCTCCGGCTTCCGCGCCGGCGCCCGTTTCCTCCAGCGTGGTGAGCCCGACGCCCGCGCCGCAAGTCGTGGTCGCGCCCCCGCCCGCGCGGCCAGCCGAAGTGGTGGTCATGGCGCCGCCGCCGCGCCCGCGCGTCGAGGTCGTGTATGCGCGCCCGTCACCGCGGCACGTGTGGGTGCCTGGCTACTGGGCGTGGCACGGCCGGCGCCACGTCTGGATCGCGGGACACTACGAACTCCCGCCGCGCGGCCACCGCGTCTGGGTCGAGCCGCGGTGGGAGCGGCGGGGCGGCAGCCACATCTTCATCGAGGGGCGCTGGGGGCTGTGAAAAAGCCGGGCGATTCACGCCCGGCTTTTGTAGGGCCTCAGCTGGCTGAGGCCGTTTTGCGTCGGAAGGCCTGAGCGAGCTCAGGCCCTACGGCGGAACATCGGACGCCGCTCAGAATTTCTTCGTCAGCTCGAGATACGCGAAGCGCGGGAGGAAGTTGCTCGCGCGCTCGGCGTAGCCCGTCGAGAAGCTCGTCGCGGGCGCCTTGCGGTCGAGGACGTTGTTCACGCCCACGGTCGCGCGCATACCCCACGGGAGGGCGTGGCCGAACTGCACGTCGGTCGTATACTGCTGCTTCACGAAGAGCGGGCTCGGCGAGCTGTCCTGGAAGCCGCCGATGTAGTTCACGTTGACGGCGGCGGACATCTT
>JANOCA010000405.1:0-2327 GCA_031411915.1 Opitutaceae bacterium | reverse complement strand
CGCGGGAGCGAAGCGCAGCGCGGTCTCATAGTCGGCGAGCGCGGCGGCGGCCTGGCCCTTTTGGAGACGGATGTTGGCGCGGTTGTTGAGCGCATCGACGTAACCGGGCTCGAGGCGCACCGCGGCGTCGTAGTGGGCGAGCGCCTCATCGACACGGCCGATCTGGGCGTGCCCAGTCGCGAGGTGGAAATGCGTGTCGGCCCGTGGGTGCAGGCGGAGAGTGGCCTCGAGCGCGAGGATGCCATCCATCACGCGGCCCGCGCGGAGCAGCGCGGTGCCGAGGTTGTGGCGGGCCTCGACGTAGTCGGGCTTCAAGTCGACCGCGCGCTGGTAGTGCAGGATCGCATCGACGGCTTGGCCGCGCGCGAGGCGCACATTGCCGAGCTGGAAGTGCGCGCGGGCGTTGCCGGGCGTGTGGAGGGTGTTCTGCGTCCAGAGCGCGGCATCGTCTTGGTAGACGTTGTTCCGCGCAAACGTCACCAAGCCCGCCGCCACCGCGAAGGCGATGAGCGCGGGGCGCACGAGAGAGCCCGCGACCCAGGTGACGCCGAGCACGAGCAGGAGGAGCGGCGCGGCGAGCGCGAGATACATGCGGTGCTCGAACATCGTGTCGAGCAGCGGCACCACGCTCGAGCTGGGCGCGAGCACCACAAAGAACCACGCGCCCACAAGGCCGAGTTGCGGTGCGCGCTTCAGGGCGAAGAGGGTGCCGCCGGCGAGCCCGGCCACGAGCAACGCGCAGGCCGCCGCCGTCGCGACGTTCGTAAACGCCAGCGTGCCGCCGTGGTCAATCACGAGCGGGAAAGGCCAGAGCGTGAGGCGAAGATAGTGGGTGAGCGCGAGGGTCTGTGACCAGAGATAGCCCCACGGGTTGACATCGACGCCAAGACCCGCCGCGCCGCCGCGCCCGGCCGTCGATGCGACGAGGAGGCCGAGCACAATCCACGTCGCGCCCAGCGCCGCGTAGTAGCCGCCGCGCGCGCGGAGCGCCGCCCCGAACGATCCCGTGATCAGCGTGCGGTCGAGCAGCAGCACGACGAACGGCGCGGTGACGGCGACCTCCTTGGTCGCGACGCCGAGGAGGCAGGCGAGGACCGACACGACGAGCCAGCCGAGCGGACGCGCCGCGTCGGTCGAGCGAAGGAAGGCATAGACCGTGAAGAGATAAAGCAGCCCGCACAGCGACTCGGCGCGCTGCACGATGTAGGTCACCGATTCCGTTTGGAGAGGATGGAGCGTCCACAGCAGGGCCGTGAAAAACGCGACCGACTCAACGCGCGTTTGGGACAGCGCGGTCACGGCCAGCGCCCGCCGCAGCACCCCGAAGAGCGCGAGGCCCGCGAGGGCGTGGATGAACAGATTGGCGGCGTGGTAGGTCCAGACCTCGTGGCCGCTCGTCGCGTGGTTGAGCGCGAAGGTGAGGTTGAGAAACGGGCGGCCGCCGACTGTCGCGCCATCGGCATGCGGCGGCGACAGCACCGGACCGAGCGGCCAGAGCGAGCGGATGCTCCGGTTTTCCGGAATCGAGGCGAAGTCGTCGAAGATGAACGGCGCTGAAATTGACGGCGCATACGCGAGTATAGCGGCCATGACGATCATCAGCCCGGCGAATCCCACGCGCGGCGGCTCAGCGCCGGCATTCGTGGCGGCAGAGGGAATCGTGGCGGCGGGCGTCATGCGCCGGGCAGCGAAAGGCAGTCGCGCGAGTCGTGCAATGATGCGTTCGGCGGCCCGAGGCAGGGTAGGGCGGCGACTCCGTTCGCCGCCGCCTTGCGCGAAGGAAAAGGCGCGAAGCCGGTGACTTTTTGGAACCGCCTGAAGGCGGAACTACGAACGCAGCCGCGCACCGCCCGACTGCGGCCTTGAACCGGCGCGGGTTTTGCCGTGCGGTGCGTGTCCCCGTTTCCCCATCCACCCATGAAATCGCTTGCCCTGTTTTTCGCCACCGCCGCGCTCGCCTTCGCCGCTTCTGCGCCGCGGCCGAACCTGATCGTGATCAACATCGACGATCTCGGCTACGCCGAGATCGGGCCCTACGGCGGGCGCAACAAGACTCCGGAACTCGACCGCATGGCGCGCGAGGGCCGCAAGCTCACGAGCCACTACGCCGCGCCCGTGTGCTCGCCGTCGCGCGCGGCGCTCATGACCGGCAGCTACCCCAAGCGCGCGCTGCCGATTCCGGGCGTGCTGTTTCCGGCGGGCGCGGTCGGCTTGAATCCCGCCGAGCGAACGGTGGCCGAGTTGCTGAAGGACGCCGGCTACGCGACCGCGATGGTCGGCAAGTGGCATCTCGGCGATCAGCGGGCTTTCCTGCCGACGCAGCAGGG
>JANOCA010000404.1:0-8477 GCA_031411915.1 Opitutaceae bacterium | reverse complement strand
CCAGTTCCTTCGCCACCACGTGTCCTCCGTGCCTCTCCGCATCGTTTCCGATCTGCACTTCGGCGAACGGGCGAGCCGCCTCACGCGGTTGCCGCAGCTGCGTCCGCTGCTCGCGGGCGTGCAGCACCTGGTCCTCAACGGCGACACCCTCGACACCCGGCCGGGGCCCTACCCTGCCCACACCGCGGAAATTCGTTCCACCGTCCTCGATTTCTTTCCCCGCCATACCCCGTCCGTCACGTTTCTCACCGGCAATCACGACCCGGACCTCACGCCGACGCATCAGCTCGAACTCAGCGGCGGAGAAATCTGGGTGACGCATGGCGACGTCTTCTTTGCGGACATCGTGCCGTGGGGCAACGACGCACCGCTCATGCGCGCCCGCCTCGCCGCGGAGCTGCGCCAGCTCCCCGCCGACCGCCGCGACGATCCCGACGCCCGCTTGGCGGCCGTGCGTCGCGTGTCGGGTTCGATCCCGCAGCGTCACCAGTCCGAACGAAATCCTTGGAAACACGCGCTCCAGTTCCTGGGCGACACCGTGTGGCCCCCGCAACGCATCGGCCAAGTCCTGCGCGCGTGGCGCGACGGCCCTCGCCACGCCGCGGACTTTGCGCGCCGCCATCGCCCGCAAGCCCGGTTCGTCGTCTGCGGCCACACCCACCGGCCCGGCGTCACCTCGCTGCCCGGCGGACCGACCGTGATCAACACAGGCTCATTGTGCCCGCCCTTGGGCGGCTGCGTCGTCGACGTGACGCCGGGCCGGCTGCTGGTTCGGGCTATCACGCGCCGACGCGGCGAATTTCACCTCGGCCGCACCGTCGCGGAGTTTCCGCTCGCCGGAACCTGAACCTTCGCGCCATCAACGGGCATGAGCATTGAGTTTGGCTGGTGGAACAAGGACCCCGATGGCCGGAAATACCAGGTCAACGTCGTGGTGCATGGCGGCAACATCTCCTGGCGTCGTCACCAAGGCCACCACACCCCCTGGGAAGATCATATCCCCGACGATGAGGATCGCGAGCGCCTGATCTACGAGGCGGACAAGCGCGTCCCCCGCCGCCTGATCTCCCAGAAGCAATTCGACGAAATCAAGCGGTTGAGCGCCAACGACGGCGCCGGTCGCATCGCCGGCCGCCGCTTCCGTCCCTCACCCGAGCTGTAGACGCGCCGCCACCATCGGCCAGATGAGCCGGAACGACGGGCAATATTCCGCCGGTTCCGCCGCCAGCCGCCGCGAGACCTCCGCCGGTGCGACCCACTCGCCATACTGGATCTCCCGAGGATCGACCGTGATCGTGCCTGCGTAGGCGAGACGATAGACCCACACGAACTCCCAGCCTGTCTCCACGCACGCGTCCACGCGCAGCCAGCGCTCGGGCATCCACGCCGTGAGCACGCCGATCTCCTCGCCGAGTTCGCGCACCGCAGCCGTGTCGTAATCTTCACCCGCATCCACGTGCCCGGAGCACGACGAGTCCCACAACCCCGGCGAGAGATCCTTCAGCATCGATCGTTTCTGGAGAAACACGCGGCCCGCCGCATCAAACACCATGATGTGCACCGCCCGGTGCCAGAGCCCGGTGGCATGCACCACGCGCCTCGTCTCACGCCGCAAGACCTCGTCGCGCTCGTTCACCACGTCGAACCACTCGTCGCCGCCGGCGGCCTTTACATTGGCATTCATTCGTGTCCTTTCGTGCGCTCCATCCGAGAAAAACACCATGCCGAAAATCGAGGTCAACAAGGTCGCCGAGATCCTCAAGAAAGCCGACATCTCCCCCGCCATCCTGCGGCGCGTGATTGAGGAGATGAACCTCGCCGTCCAGCCCGACACCGGCGACGATGAGAAGCCGCCGGCCGTGAAGAAGCAGTTCGCCATCCTCGTGAGCGATCCCGATGGGCGCCTCCCGAAGCACGACTTCGTCGGCTGGGTCCTGCAGCTGCCGGAGAGCGAGAGCGTGGCCACGACGCTCGACCGCGTTTTCCGCAGCGCCTACGATTTCAACACGACCAAGAAGGGCCGCCTCATGCCCGTGAAGACCGTGGGTGAGGCCATCGAGATCATCCCCGCCAAGGCCTTCAAGGAAGCCGACCTCTGGGTGAAGACCAAGACCCCCGTGCTCGTGCTGCGCACGGACAACGAGATCCCGAAGGAGTAGCTCCGACTTAGCGGCGGGCGTCTCTGCCCGCCGGTCCGGAACATCCGCTTCAGAGCCCGAACTTCGCCGGCTCGAAGCCGCGCGCCCGCAGTGCGTCAGCCAGCGCCTTCACGTCCAGCCGCGCGCCGGGCTTCACGCCCGCCGCGGCATACCAGCCTTGGTTCATCTCGAGAGCGAACTGCACCTGCGTGCTGCGCGAAGCCACGGCGGTCTCGTCGAATGGATGCATCTGGCGCACTTCTTCGAGCACGCCCGCCGCCGTGATGAACCCGATGTCGAGGGCCGTAGGCGTGTTTTGCATCCAGAAGCTCAGCGGCTGCGGCTTCTCGTAGACGAAAATCATGCCGTCGTCGCGTCCGAGGTCGCGGCGCTCCATCAGGCCGCGCTGCATCTCGGAAGGCCGCACCGCGAGCTGCAGGCGAACTGTGCGATCACCAATCCGGATCGGGAAAAACTCCAGCCACGTCTTCGCCGTCGCCGCCGACGCGACCGGGGCGGTTTTGGCCGGCGCCGCTGACCGTTCCTGGCCGCAGCCTGAAATCATCGCCGCCACGGCCACCGCGACGAACAGGGCGCGTAGGCGCGAAACCGGATTTGCGTTTTTCACGAGGGCAGTGGCTAATGCGCGCTCTCCCGCAATTCAACTTCCCTCTTCCGTGCCTGGAAAAAACCCGCCGCCTTTTCTCCTCTACGCCGACACCGAGCGCAGCGCCGACGCCCTCTACTTCGGCCGTGTCGCCATGCACGATCCGTTTCTGGCGTTCGGTTTGAAGGGGAAAAAATACGCCGTGGTGAGCGCGTTGGAGTTCGGCCGCGTGCGCCGCACGTCGGACTTCGATGTCGTGCTGCGCCTGGAACCCTACATCGACCGCGCGCGCCAGCTTTGGCCGCAGCGCAAGGCCGGCCCGGCCGAGGTGATTTTCCTCGTCGCCCAGGATCACGGGCAGCGGCGGTTCACAGTGCCCGAGGACTTTCCGGCCGGCATCTACGACAAGCTCTTCGAACTCGGCCTCGATCTCACCGTGGCCGAGGGTGCGCTCTTTCCCGAGCGCGAAATCAAGACCCCCGCCGAGATCGCCGCCATCCGCGAGGGCAACCACTGCAGCGCGCTCGGCTTCGCCGCCGCCGAAAAAATTCTCCGCGCCAGCAAGGTCGTCGGCCGCCGGCTCGTGCATCGCGGGGAGACACTCACGAGCGAGAGGATCAAGTTCGCCATCGAGAGCGCCTGCCTCGAGGCCGGCGCCATGTCGGCCCACACCATCGTCGCCGGCGGCGACCAAGCCTGCGATCCGCACGAGCGCGGTTCGGGCCCCCTGCGCCCGCACGAGCTGATCATCGTCGATATTTTTCCCCGCGTCACCGACACCGGCTACCACGGCGACATGACGCGCACCTTTCTCCGCGGCCGCGCCAGCGATCGCCAGCGCGAGCTCGTCGCGGCCGTGCGCGCCGCGCAGCTCGCCGCGCTGAAGACAATCCGCGCCGGGACCAACGGCCGCGACGTGCATCGCGGCGTCGAAGCGGTCTTCAAGGCGCGCGGCTTCGAGACCAAGCGCACCGCCAAGGGCTCGGTCGGCTTTTTCCACGGCACAGGTCACGGCCTGGGTCTCGCCATCCATGAGCCGCCGCGCATGAGTGGCTCGATCGATTACACGCTGCTCAAGGGTTCGGTCGTGACGGTCGAGCCCGGACTCTACTACCCCGGCCTCGGCGGCTGCCGCTTCGAGGATGTCGTTCAGGTCACCTCCGCCGCACCGAAGATGCTTTCGCGCTACCACTACAACTGGGAATTTTGATGAAAAACCTCCCCGCCCTGCTCCGCAAAATCGCGCGTCTGCGCATCCTCGTCGTCGGCGACGTGATGCTCGACCACTACATCTGGGGCGATGCCACGCGCATCTCGCCCGAGGCACCTGTGCCCGTCGTGGACATCGCTCGCGATTCCTGGACCGCCGGCGGCGCCGCCAACGTCGCCCTCAACATCGCCTCCCTCGGCGCCTCCTGCACCGTCGCCGGCTTCATCGGTCGCGACGAGGCCGGTATTCGCCTCGCCGCCATCTTGAACGGCAAGAACATCGCAACGCTGTCCACGCCCGGTGACGCCCCGACGATTCTCAAGACCCGCGTGCTCGTGCAGCGCCAGCAACTCTGCCGCCTCGATCGCGAGGCCGCGCCTGCCGCCTATCAATTCCCCGTCGAGAAAGCCGAGGCGCTGCTCGCCGCTGAGATCAAAGCGTGCGACGCGATCATCCTTTCCGATTACGCCAAGGGCATCCTCACCGATGACTTGGTCGCCACGGTGAGCAAACTCGCCCGAGCCGCCGGCAAGTTCGTCGCCCTCGATCCGAAGCCCAAGCGCAAGCTCGCCTTCCACGGCCTCGACCTCATCACGCCCAACAAGCGCGAGTCCCTTGAACTCGCCGGCATCACCGTTCCTCCGCATTCACCCTTTCCCGCCGCCGAGGTCTGCGCCCGTCTGCACGAGCTCTACGCGACCAAGCACCTCGTCATCACGCTCGGCGAGGATGGCATGCTGCTCAGCTCCCGCGGAAAAATCCTGAAGACCATCCCCACGGCGGCACGCGAGGTCTTCGATGTCTCCGGCGCCGGCGACACCGCGCTGGCCGGGCTCGTGCTCGCGCTCGCCGCCGGAGCCAAGCTCGAGGACGCCGCGCACTTCTCCAACGCCGCCGCCGGGGTCGTCGTCGGCAAGCTCGGCACCGCCACCGTCACCCCGCAGGAACTCACCGCCTACGTGAACCACCGCTGACGCGCGCGATGTCCAAAGCCCTTTTCCTCGATCGCGACGGCACCCTGATTCTCGACAAGCACTACCTCGCCGATCCCGCCGGCGTGGAATTGATCCCCGGCGTCGCAGACGCCCTCGCCCGCGCCCGCTCGCTTGGCTACCGGCTTTTCATCATCACCAATCAGTCAGGCGTCGGCCGCGGCTACCACACGATCGACGCCGTCCATCGCTGCAACGAGCGCATGGACGAGTTGCTCGCCCTGCCCCGCCCCATCTGGGACGGTATTTGCATCGCGCCGGAGGCGACCGACCAACCGTCGCGCTACCGCAAGCCCTCGCCCGCCTACATCCTCGAGAGGATCACGCAGCACGGCCTCGATCCCGCGCAGTGCTGGATGGTCGGGGACCGCGAGAGCGACATTGACGCCGGGCTCAACGCGGCGATCAACGCGGCCGCCGTCTGCACCGGCAAGCACGACGCCGCCGCGTGGACCGCACTGGCCAAGCCGGGTGTCGTGGTGTTCCCGAGCTTCGTCGAGTTCGCGGCGACGCTGCGCTGAATCGCCATGCCCGAACTCGCCGAGGTCGAGTTTTTCCGCAAGCGCTGGGACCAGGCCGCACGCGGTCGGCGCATCGCGCGCGTGCACACGCACGACGGGAAAAAACTCCTGCGCGGAATCGATCTGCCGGCGTTTCGCCACGCGATCACCGGCGCCACGCTCGAATCCTCCGAGGCGCGCGCCAAGCAGATGCTCTTCCGCTTCAGCGGCGGTTCATGGCTCGGCATCCATCTCGGCATGAGCGGCGAGCTCACCGTTGCGCCGGCCACACACGTTCCCGCGAAGCACGATCACTTGGTGCTGTTCACCAAGGAACACGCGCTCGTCTTCACCGATCCGCGGATGTTTGGCCGCGTGCTGTTTCACCGAGGCGACGCCGCACCCGCGTGGTGGACGAAGATCGCGCCTGCGCTCGGTTCGCCTGAGTTCAGCCTGGAGGCCGTGGCCGCTTTTCTGCGCCGCCGCGCGCGCGCGCCGATCAAGGCTGTGCTCCTCATGCAGGAACGGTTTCCCGGCATCGGCAACTGGATGGCCGATGAGATCCTCTGGCGCGCAGCCATTCACCCTGCCCGCCTCGCCGGCTCGCTGCGCCCGGCCGAGGTGCGCACACTCTGGCGCGAGTGCCGCGGCGTCGCACGCCGTGCCCTCGACACCATCGCCGGGAAGGGCCGCTACCTGCCACCCGATCTCAACGCCCACATTCCCAAGTCCTGGCTCTTCTGGCACCGTTGGGAAGAAGGCGGCCTGTGCCCCAAAACGAAGCGCCCGCTCCGCCGCGCCGAGATCGGCGGACGCACGACCTGCTGGTCGCCTGCGCGTCAAAAAGTAGGGCGGGCTGAAGCCCGCCCTACCCGTTGATGACCGCGCCAAAAAAAATCCGCCTCGACGAATTGCTCGTCGCCCGCGGCCTCGCCGAGTCGCGCTCCCAGGCCAAGGCGCTCATCATGAGCGGCCGTGTGCTGCGCGGCACCGAGCGGCTGGACAAGCCCGGCAAGGAATTTCCCGAAGACACCGCGCTCAGCGTCGAGCAGCCCCCGCGCTTTGTGAGCCGTGGCGGCGAAAAGCTCGCCGCCGCCCTCGCTCATTTCGCACTCGATCTGCGCGGCGCGCATGTGCTCGACGTCGGCGCTTCGACCGGTGGATTCACCGACTGTGCGCTCCAGGCGGGCGCGGCGGATGTCGTGTGCGTGGATGTCGGCCGCGCGCAACTCCACGCCCGGCTGCTCGCCGATCCGCGGGTGACTAACTTCGAGAAAATCAACGCCCGCCACCTCCGCGCGACCGACCTGCCGCGCCACGAGTTCGACGCCATCGTGATGGATCTGTCGTTCATTTCGCTGACGGCCGTGCTCGCGCCCGTGTGGGCGCTGCTGCGCAAGGGCGGCACGCTCGTCGCGCTCGTGAAGCCGCAGTTCGAGGCCGGCAAGCCCGAGGTGGACAAAGGCCGTGGCGTCATCCGCGACGCCGCGGTGCAGGAGGCCACACTCGCGGCCGTCCGCGACTTCGCCTCGCGCGAGCTGGCCGGCGCCGAGGTCCTCGGGAGCATCGACTCGCCCATCACGGGCACCGACGGCAACCGGGAGTTTTTGCTGTGTCTGCGGAAACAAACCGCGTAGCGTCCTGCCGACGATGAAACCGATTCGCAAGCTCGCGTTCGTGGTGAATGAAAGCAAGGAGGGCGCCCCCGCGCTCGCCCGCGAACTCGCCGCCATCGCGCGCGCCCGTGGCGTGGGGTTCAAGCTCACGACCCGTTTCCCGCTGCGCTCGGGTTACCTGAAGGGCTGCGACGCGTGCTGCGTCATCGGCGGCGACGGCACCCTGCTCGGCGCCGCGCGCGAATCCGCTCGCGAGCAAGTGCCGATCATCGGGGTGAATCGCGGAAGCCTCGGGTTCCTCACGACGTTCTCCGCCGAGGAGGCGCGCACCCAGTTCACCGATCTGCTCGAGGGCGATTTCATCATCGACCGCCGCGCGATGCTCGACTGCTCGACCGGCACCGGCGCCCACGACCTCGCGCTCAACGACGTGCTCCTGAAGGCCGAGCAGAATTCCCGCCTCGTGCGCCTCGAGGTCTTCGCTGATGGCGAACTCGTCACCGATTACACCTGCGACGGTTTGATTTTTTCCACGCCCACCGGTTCGACTGCCTACAACCTCTCCGCGGGTGGTCCCATCCTGCACCCCTCGGCCGGCGTCATCGCGATGACACCCATCTGCCCGCACACGCTCAGCAACCGCTCCATCATTTTTCGCGAGGGCGTGAAACTCCGCGTCTTCAACCGCTCGCCCGACTCTCGCCTCCTTGTCGCGATGGATGGCCAGCGCGATCTCAAGGTTTCCGCCCGCTCGGCCGTTGAGATCAGCGTCGCCAAGGCGCGTCTGCCGCTCGCCCAGCGGGCCGACTACTCCCACTTCGCCGTCGTGCGCGCGAAGCTGAAGTGGAGCGGCGGTTTTGTGGAGAAGCGCTGAGTCAATTTTTCGGACACTGTAGGGCCTGACCTTGGTCAGGCCGTGCTCCACCAAGAAGCCTCAGCAAGCTGAGACCCTACAATTTCGCGGCCACCTCGGCACGGATCGTGTCGATGCGCTTGTAGGCCGCGAGCGCGGCCGGCATCGTCTCCAAGGCCCGCCGCAACCCAGCTCCAGCCGGTGTGCCGGCAACGCCATCGAGCCGGTGCGACGCGATGCGGATGCCGAACAGAATGCCCCGCGTCTCCGGCAGCGCGACCAACGCCTGATGCTCCACGCGCAACCAAAGTCGATCGAGCGCGGCGGGCGGCGCCGGGGCCGGGATGCCACGTGCCGGATGAAGATTAAGTTCATCGGTTGCCGCTAGTCCCCAGTTGTCGCGCAGGAACGCCACGCCCGGCTTCAGCTTCGCGAGGAATTGCTGGATCGCGCCGCCAATCGCCGGGTTGAGCCCGGGCACGACTCCGTGGATCACGTCAAGTGTCTCGCCCAGTTTCTCCTGCAGCGCCCAGCCGGTCGGGAAACACAGCGCACCGCCGC
>JANOCA010000403.1:0-2203 GCA_031411915.1 Opitutaceae bacterium | reverse complement strand
GACGAGCTCCGCGCCCTGCGCGACGAGCGCGGCGTAGGCGTCGAGAATCTTGCGGCGATTGCCGGCGAGATCACCGACGGTCGGGTTGAGCTGGGCGAGGCCGAGGCGCATGGAGCGGGGAACGTGGAGGTGTTTCGCGGGCCTGACAACCACGCAGCGGGCGCGGCGGCGCGCAACGCGAGCTTGCGCTGCACGTCAGGCGCGCGATTTGCTGAACCTCACGTCTTCTATGCGCCACGCCCTGCCTTTGCTCCCGCTTCTCTTGGTCGCTGCGCTGCGGGCCGCCGAGCCCATCACGCTGACGTTGGAGCAAGCGATGGCGTCGGCCGAGGGCGTGAACAGCAGCGTGTTGCTGAGTCGTGAGGCCGCGGCGCAGGCGCTCGAGCAATCCAATCAGGCGCGCGCGGGCCTGCTGCCCAATATCAATCTCAACGCCTCGCAACGCCGCTCCCGCAACCTGAACATCCTGAGCACGACGGGCGCGCTCAGCGAGACGCGGCCCTCGAACCGCTTCGATGCGCGCCTCGCCGGCACTTACCAGATCCTCAACCCGCAGGCGCTGTCGGCCGGCCAATCCGCGCGCACGGGCGCGGAAGTCGCGCGGCTCGATGTGCGCGCGACGATCCAGGCGGCGCAGGCCAGCGTGGCGCAGGCGTATTTCGGCCACCTGCGCAACCTGCGCCGGCTCGATGTGCTCGACGCCAACATCGCGCGCGCGCGTTCGCTCCACGAACTCGCGCGCAACCAGCTCGCCGCCGGCATCGCCACGCAGATCGACGTCACGCGCGCCGAGGCGCAGGTCGCGCAGGCCGAGCAGGCGCGCCTGCAGCAGGTCACATCGGTCGTGCAGAGCGAACTCGTCTTCAAGCGCCTCCTCAACCTCGACCCGGCCGCGGGGCTCGCGCTCGCGGACTTCCCGCTGAAGCGCGTCGATGCGGGCTTGCTCAACGTGCCGGAGGCGCGGACCACGTTTGAGCAGCGCGCCGATTGGCTGCGCGGGCAGAAGGCCCTCGAGCAGTCCCGGCTGGACGTGCGCACTGCGACGTTCGAGCGCCTGCCCACGCTCGGGCTCGCGGGCGATTACGGCAGGGCCGCCTCCAATTTCGACGACGACGGCAAGCGCAAGGTCTGGACCTTTGGCGCGACCGTGAGCGTGCCAATCTTCGACGGGCTGCGCGCGGGCGCGGATCATCGCGCGGCCCTTTCGCGGCAAAAAGTCCAGCAGGCCCGGCTCAACTCGCTCGAGCTGCAGATCTCATCCGAGCTGCGCCTCGCGCGGCAGGACGCCTCGTCGCGCTACGCGCAGATCGAGGTGGCGGAAAAAAACTCCCGCCTTGCCGAGGAGCAGCTCCGCCTCGCCCGCGCCCGCTACAACGAAGGCGTGGCCGACAATCGCGAGGTCATCGAGGCGCAGACGCAGGTCGCCATCGCGGCGGACAACCTGATCGACGCGATCTACCAATACAACTTGAGCCGCGTTGAGCTGGCCCGCTCGCGGGGCGATGTGCGCGCCGTGCTCGCCGAGAAGGCGCCGTGAGCGGCCAGTTGCTCCGCGGATGCGCGCCGCAGTCTGTCCCGCTTCTCACGAAGCGGGCTACCCAGAAACGCTCCACGCCTTGCGGTAGCCCGGCTCGTGAGAGCGGGGACGGAATTCCTCACGGTCCGCGATGAAACAATCGCCCCGCTTCATTCTCGCGTCGGCCTCGCCGCGTCGCCGTGAGCTGCTCGCGGAGCTCGGTGTGCCCTTCGAAGTGGTCACGGCCGCCGTCACCGAGCACGAGGATGCCGCCACTGACCCGCGGGTGATGGTCGCGCACAACGCCGCGCTGAAGGCCGAGTGGGTCGCGCAGCGCCATCCCGAGGCGATTGTCCTCGGCGCCGACACGACCGTCTTCATCGACGGCGCCGCGCTCAACAAACCCCGCGATGCCGCCGAAGCGCGGGCGATGTTGCGAAGGCTGAGCGGACGCACCCACACCGTGTTCACGGGCCTGGCGGTGCGCCGCGCCTGCGACGGCCTGCAGATCGACGGCGGGGCCTCGAGCGACGTGACGTTCAAGCCGCTCGATGAGGCGACCATCGAGGCCTACCTCGCGCGCGTCCACACCTTCGACAAAGCCGGCGGTTACGCGATTCAGGAGGCGAGCGAGCTGATTATCGCCGGCTACCGTGGCTCGCTGAGCAATATCGTCGGGCTGCCGCT
>JANOCA010000402.1:0-8924 GCA_031411915.1 Opitutaceae bacterium | reverse complement strand
GCGCGAGACGATCTCGAGGGCGGTGCCGTCGGGGTTGGCGCGGAGGATGCCGCCGTGGCGGCCCCAGTCGTCCTTCGGGTCCTGGTAGGTGGCGCGGTAGTTCTCCTTGGTGAACGTCCGCGGCGGCGGGAAGTCGGCCGCACCAGCGGGATCGGGCTGGCCGTGCAGCTCGCGGAAGGGCTTCGGAGCGACGCGGCCGGGCTGGTTGAGACCCTTGGAGTTGCCCTTGCTCAGGTAGAGCTTGCCGTCCGGCCCGAAGTTCAAGCCGTGCACCGCGTGCTCGATGTTGCCGAGGTCCGTGTAGAGCAAAACGTATTCATCGGCCTCGTCGTCGCCATCGAGGTCTCGGACGATCGTGAGGTCGGGGGAGTTGGCGATGTAGAGATCGCGGCCGCGCCACGCGAGGCCCTGGATGCAGTTGAGGCCGCGCGCGAAGGTCTTGGCGCGATCGTAGACTCCGTCGCCGTCGGTATCGATGAGCAGCTCGACGGTGTCGCCGGGCGTGTCGGGCTTGGGGTTGCGGTATTGCGGACCCTGGCCGACGAAGAGCCGACCGCGCGCGTCGAAGGCCATTGCGCACGGATTGCGGATGAGCGGCTCGCGCGCGGCGAGTTCGACCGTGAAGCCGGGCGGGGCAGGGGGGGCGTGTTTTTCAGCGGGCACGGCCGCGCCGACCGAGAGCAACGGCAGAAGGGTTAGGACGAATAGCCGGGTTCTCATGTGTCGAGGGACTTTTTGGAGGTATCGGGGGCGAACCAAATGACGATCATCCCGAGCGCATAGACGCCGCCGCTGATGACGCCGACGCGCGCGTAGTCGCCGCCGGACCAGACCATGAGCGCACCCGCGCCGAGGGCGCCCGCGGCGGAGACGAAGCGTCCGCTATTGTAGGCGATGCCGGTGCCGGTCGCGCGCACGCGGGTCGGAAAGAGCTCCGGCAGACAGAGCGGCAGCCAGCCGAAGAAGAGCGTCGAGACGAGGCCCTGCGCAAACACGAGCGGCAGAAACGACGCCGCGAGCGGCTGCGACACGACGAAGATCCCGCTCGTCAGCACAAATGCGCCGAGGCTGATCGCGAAATACGCGGTGCGGCGGCCGAGCAACTGCGCGAGGTGGCTGCCGAAGAAGCTGCCCAGGATTGCGCCGGCCGCCCACCAGCCTTGCGTGGTTGCCTTCAGGCCGGGATGGGCCGTGCCGCCCACGGTGTCGGCCCACGGGATCATCCACTTGCTCGCGGCCCACGCGCCGATGAGCGGAATCGCGCCGAGGCCGATGCCGACGAGCGTCGTGCGCAACAGCGGCGGTGCGAAAAGCTCGCGCAGCGGCGTGGCGGGCTTCACGGCCGCACCGCGCGACGCGAGCCACTTCGGCGACTCGGGCAAAAAGAGCAGAGCGATCACGCCGACCACGGCAGCGACGAAGCCCAGTGCGACCAACCAGCGCCACGAATCGGGCGTGACGGCGCGAGCCCGGCCGAGCTGCGAGACGAGGAAGATGCCAATGTTGAGTCCGGTGCCAATGACGCCGGCCACCATGGGCCGCGTGGCTCCCGCCCAGCACTCCGAGACGAGGGCGACGCCGTTGGGCCACATGCCGCCGATGCCGAGGCCGGCGAGGAAACGCAGCGCAAGCAACTGTTCCTGCGAGCCAGCCCACGTGCCCATGCCCCCGAACAACGAGTAGCAGAGGATGCTCGCGGCCATCGCGCGGCTGCGGCCGATTTTGTCACCCAGCCAGCCAAGCGCGATGCCACCGCAGGCCGCGCCCAGCATGAGCGCGGCGGTGTAGCGGGCGAACCAATCGCCGGCCACACCCGGCGGCGTGGCGGGGCCGAGCAAGTCGCGCGTCGCCGACAACGCGGCAAGCGGCATCAGCCCGAGTTGAAAGCCGGCGCCCACCAGCCCGAGGTAGGCGACGGCAAGGACGGTGAGATTTTGCCCGCGGGGCAGAGGTGCTGCGACGTTCATGACGAGTTGGCGATCGGGCGGGGCGCAGCGGCAAGCACGCGGATGAGGGCGCTGTTGTCGAGGGCGCCGAGACCGGCGGCCTCGGCGGCCTCGAGGATTTCGCGATGGGCGGAGCTCAGCGTCATCGGCAGGCCGGCGGCGGTGCCTTGGGCGAGGATGAGGCGCACGTCCTTGAGATGCTGCGACAGGCGCGCCTCGGGCGTGAAGTCGCCGGTGAGCATTTTCTCGCCCTTGCCGTCCATGATGCGCGAGTAGGCGGGCCCGGCGCGCATGATCGCGAGGGCCTGCGCCGCGTCGAGGCCGAGGCCGCGCGCGAAGGCGAGGCCCTCGGCGAGGGCGGCGCGGTTGAGGCCGAGCACGATGTTGGTGGCGAGCTTCATCCTTGCGCCGCTGCCGGCGGGGCCGGTGGGAAACGTCTCGCAGCCGAGCCGCGCGAAGATGTCGGCGCACGCGTCGAAGGCCGCGCGTTCGCCGCCGACCATCACGACCGCGGTGCCGGCGCGCACCTGGGCGCTGCTGCCTGAGATCGTCGCGTCGAGATAGGTGACGCCGCGCGCCGCGAGATCGCGCGCGAGCGCCTCGGCCGTGTCGGGATCGCCGGTGGTGGTGTCGAGCAGCGTGAGTCCGGGCCGCAGCGCGGCGTCGTGGGCGCAGGTGAGCGCGGCGACCTCGGAGTGCGTGGGCAAACTCAGCAGCACGCGATCGCAACGGCGGAAAATCTCCGCGGCGTCCGCGGCCGGCGTGCCGCCCGCGCGGCGGAAAGCGTCGAGCCGCGCCGCATCGAGATCGTGGCCGAGCACGGCGAAGCCGCCGGCGAGCAGCCGCTCGGCGAGGACGGAGCCGAGCAGGCCGATGCCGATGAGGCCGAGGGGGCGGGGAGGGGGGGCGGACATCAAGGAGAAGAAGACACGAGGCGGGACGCCTCGTCCACGACTATGGACTAGAACGCCCCGCTCACACCGGCAGCCATGCGGACGCCGTAGATTTGGCTGTCGGTGGGGCGGTCGCCGCGGCCTTGGAAGGTGAGGTTCTTTTCGTTGAAGACGTTGCTGGCATCGAGAAACACCTCGAACGCGCGCGTCGCGCGGAACTTCACGCTCACGTCGACGGGATTGCGCGGCTCGTTGTAGGTGATTTGGGCGGGGTTGGCGTTGAAGCCGCGCGCGGCCTCGCCGGTGTAATTCCAATTCACGCGGACGGTGGTGCCGCGGCGCGTCCACGAGACGCCGGCGTTGCCGAGGAGCGGCGTGAAGCCGGCGATGGTGGTGCGAATCGTCGTGCCGTCATAGGTGCCCCGCGTGACCAGGCGCGTGGCGTTGGCGAAGACGCCGAAGCCGCCGAGCCAGCCGGGGAGGAACGTGAGCGACTGCTGGTAGTTCAGCTCGAGGCCCTTCACCCGCGCCCAGCCGCCGTTGACGCGCGTGGTGAGCGTGTAGCCGCCGTAGAGGCCGTCGAAGCCGTTGTCCGCGCCCTCGCGGATGATCTCGGTGGCGGGGAAGATGAAGTTGCGGAGATTTTTCTGGAAGGCACCGACGGAGATCAGGCCGACGCCGCGGCCGAAATAGTGCTCGAGCGAGAGATCGTAGTTGCGCGAGAACTGGGGGTTGAGGCCGGGATTGTTGCGCGAGATCGTGCCGGCGTTCTCGTTGACGGTGGTGACGGGGATCAACTGGCCGTAGGGCGCGCGGCCGATGCCGGTGGACCACGAGGCGCGCGCGAGCGTGTTTTGCCCGAAGCGGTAGCGGGCGTGAACGCTGGGGAAATAATTCTCGTAGTCGCGCGAGATCGTGACCCTGCCGCCGAAACGCCGTGCAGCCTCGTCGGCGTTGTTGGCGAAGCGCGTGTCGGTCACGGGGCCCTTGGCGGTCGCGGTGGTGGCCTCGCGGCGCACGCCGGCGAGCACGTTGAGCCGGCCGATGTCCACGGTGCCCTGGACGTAGGTGGCGAGGACCTCCTCGCGCACGCTGCCGTTGTTCACGAGGGAATTCTGGATGCTGGTGGCGACATTCTCACGGAAGAGCGCGGGGTTGGCGCGCAGCTCGCGGTGGATCGCGGCGAGGTCGGGCCACGCGGGGACGATCGCGTAGCGGCCGAAGAGCGGGAGGTAGTTGTGGCCGTCGGTGCCGTTGAAGCGGTTCAGGTTGTCGTCGTTGCGGCCGGTGGCGGGGTTGGTGCCGGCGACGCCATCGGGGCCGATGTAAACGTAGTTCGGCTGAAAGCGGTTCTGCTGCTTGGTCTGCTCGCGCCAGCGCAGGCCGCCCTTGATCGACGTGGGCCAGGCGGTGGCGAACGTGCGTTTCGCGTTGAGTTGCGCGGCGTAGATTTCGTCCTGCTGGTGAAAATCCTTCCGGTTCATCGAGTCGACGAAGCCGTTGTCGAAGTTGCGCACGTCGGGCCCGGCGGTCTGCACGAAGGTCGGGTAGTGCAGGCGCTGACTGCGATCCACGCGCCACGCGGTGGTGTTGACGCGCACCGTTGCGTCCTCGCGTTTCTCGAAGCCGTCGGAGGGCGACCACGCGGTGTCGCCGTCAATCGTCCAGTCGCGCCATGCGAGCTTGCCGCCGAACTGGAAGCGAAACGTCTTCACGGTGCGATAGCGCGACTCCATCTCGTATTCCGTCGAGGCGCCGGTGAGCTGCGAGACCGCCTCCGTCACAAACGTCGCGGTGCCGCGCCGCATGCGCATCTTGTGCTGCGTCATGTCATCGAGATAATTATTGTAGAGCGTATTGAAGAACAGCGATGCGGCGGAGGAGATCTTGTAGTCGAGCTTCAGGCCGGTGCCGATGCGGGTGAGCGTGATTTCGTCCTCGGAGGTCTGGAAGTCCTGCATGATCGTCGGGCCCGTGAACGACGGGTTCAGGTAGCCGGCGTGAAACGCGCTGCGCGGCCCGTAGGTGCGGTTGTAGCTGAGGTTGAAGGCGACGCCGAGGCGGCGCTCGCGGCCGAGCACATCGGAGTAGGCGAAGCTGCCGGACGGCTCGTAGACGGCGCGGCGTTGAAAGATGTTCGCGCCGGCGGCCCAGCGGATGTCGCGGCCTTTGCGGTCGAAGCCACTTTTCGTTTTCAAGTTGATCGTGCCGCCGATGGCGTCGGCGTCCATCTCCGGGAGCTGGGCCTTCACGACCTCGATGGACTCGATCGAGTTGGTGGAAACCTTGTCCACCTCGAAGGCGCGCGACAGCCCGTCGCCGCGCGTGGAGGCGCCGGAGAGGCGCGTGCCGTCGACCATCACGGAATTGAACTGCGGATCGATGCCGCGGATGGAGACGAGGTGGACCTCGCCCTCGTCGCGCTGCGCGGATATGCCGGGGAGGCGGAGGAGGAGGTTGCCGACGTTGGCGTCGGCCACGTTGCCGAAGGTGTCGGTGGCGATGACCTGCTTGATGTTTTCCGCGGCGCGCTGCCGGGCGACGGCGGCCGCTTCGCCCTCGCGGAGCTCGGAGACCCGGTAGGCGTCGAGCTGGTAGATCTTCGAGGAGAGCTCGACGAGCACGTCGCGCGTCGCGCCGGCGACGACCGTGACGGGCACGCGCGCGACATCGAGGCCGGGATAGGTGACGACCAGCGTGCGCGCGCCGGCAGGGAGATCGTTGACGCGAAACGCGCCGCCTTCGGCGGAAACGTCGCCGGTCGCGGCGCCGTCGAGCGTGACGCTCGCGCCGGCAAGGTAGGAGCCCGTCGCGGCGTTGAGCACGCGGCCGGTGATGCTGCCGGTGCCCTGCGCAAACAGGGCAGATGCACTCGCGGCGAAGCAGGCGGAAAGGACAAACGTGCGGATTTTCATGGCGGGGTGGTGGGGTGGCGGACGGGCGCAACGCGCCGCACCGCCGGCTAAACGGGGAACGAACATCGTCTTCGTGGCCGCGCGCGGCGCGGTCCGCACGGTCAACCTACTTGTCTCGCGCCGATACAAGCGGCTCCCCGTCACGCGCCCGCGGGTCGCGGCGGCCCGAGTGACTGACCGGGGACGAAACGCGGCATAATGCGTTCGTGCGTGGCCTTCACCGGCTGGCCCGCGGCGAGGCGCGTGAGCGCCAGCGCCAGCCTGCGCGCAATCGCGGAGGCGTCGGAACTGTAACGCGCCACCGCCGGCACGAGGAAGCCGAGGAACGGATCGTCCTCGCGGCAGATCACGGAGAGGTCACGGGGAATCTGCAGGCCGAGCCGCGGCAGGATCGTGAGCACGGCGGGCACGGCGTGGGACTTGGTCACGAAGAGCGCCGTCGGCCGCTCCGCGAGCTGCACCAGTCGCCGCAGCCGCGCGTCGATCTGCGCGAGCGTGCCGTCATGCTCGAGCACGAGCGGTGCGGGCGCGCCCGCGCGGGCGAAGCCGTCGCACGTCACGCGGTCCGCCGCCGAGCCGGTGCGCTGCAGCAGGATCGCGGTGCGCTTGTGGCCGGCGGCAGCGAGGTGCGCGGCCGCGTGCTGCGCGATGGCGGCGTGGTCGTATTCCACGGAGGGCAGCTCAATGCCGGGAAATGCGGAGCCGGCGAGCACCACGGGAAGTTCGCGCTGGGCGAACCACTGCTGCATCGCGAGCCCGGCGCCGAAGAGCACCCACGCTGCCCCGGGATGGGCCCGCACGAGGCGCTCCAGCGAGCGGGCCGGTTGCCGGCCGTAGTGCGGGCCGCCTTCGCGCAGTCCCAGGTCGAGCCCGGCGCGCTGCAACCGCGGCCGGAGTTCCCCCGACCATTGCGCGATCGCGGGGCGTAAGCGCCAGAGCGGCTCCGGCAACAGCAGCACGACGCGCGTGATGGCGCGACGCGCGGGCGCCCGGGCGCCCTTGGGCCGAATCGTCATCGGCCGGCCCTGCGCGAGCTCGATGTGCCCGCGGTGCGCGAGTTCATGCAGGGCCGCCCGGAGCGTGGTGCGGCTGATCATCAGTTCCGCGCAAAGCGTGTGCTGCCCGGGGAGCTGCCCGCGCCAGCGCGCCTCGCGCAGCCCGTGCTCGAGCACGGCGACCGTCTGGGTGACGAGCGAAGAGCGTTGCGGGACGAGCGGGGCGGTCACGGGCAAGGGGAGGCGGGAAGCACTGTGGAGCAGAACGCCTGGCAGGCGGGCAGCTCAATTAGTTTGGCCCCGCCCGATCGCAGTCCGGCGCCCGGGCTCGGGGGCGATCGTGAGGCTGGGGTGCTGCTTGATGTTGCCAGGGTCGACTTTGAGGTGGGCCCCGAGGTGACGAGGATTTTGGCTCCGCTGGCGACGGAAATGAAAGTGGGTGCGACCGCGCAGAGGCCGGCGAGCAGGACGCGGCGGAGGTGCATGGCGAAACGGCCGAGAGGGTCAGAGCCGGGGCGGCACTGCGGCTTTCCAGCCGGCGGCGAGCGTCTGACTCATGCGGTCGAGATGGGCGCGCGCCCGCGGGTCGGCGGCGAGGTTTTCGTATTCGAGCGGATCGTGGTGGTGGTCGTAGAGCTGGGCGGTGCCGTCCGGCCAAGCGATGTAGCGCCAGCGGCCGTCGAAGACGACGCGGCCGAGGGAGCCGGGGCCGGACTTGTTCTGGTCGGACGTGCCGCCCTCGCGGGTGACGACGGCGAAGACGGCGCGTTTCCACGCGCGAGCCGGATCGTCCAGGAGGGGCGTGAGGCTCGAGCCCTCGAGATTCTTCGGGGCGGCGAGGCCGCAGAGTTGCGCGAGCGTGGGGTAGAGGTCCACGGTCTCCACGAGGCGCAGCGTCGCGCCGGGCTTGCGGCCGGGGGCGGCGACGATGAGCGGGATGCGCGTCGTCTCCTCGAACAGCGTCATCTTGTGCCAGAGGCCGCCGTGCTCGCCGAGGTGGTAGCCGTGGTCGCTTTGGAAAACGACGATGGTGCGGTCCCAAAGCTTGAGGCGGTCGAGCGTGTCGAGGAGCACGCCGACCTGCGCGTCCATGTAGGTGACCGCGGCGTAGTAGGCGGCGATGGTGTCGCCGGGGCGCTCGTCGGGGAATTTCTTCCCGCCGACGCGGTAGGTGAGCGCGAGCTTCGGAATCTGCGCGACATGATCGGCAGGACCGGGGCGCGGGGCGAGTTCGTCGGGGTTGTAGAGGGCGAAATATTTCTCCGGCGCGATGTAGGGCCGGTGCGGCATGCGGAAGCCGGCGGCGACGTAGAAGGGCTTTCCCTGCTTCGCAGTCTCCTCGAGGAGCGCGGCGGCGCGGCGGGCGACGAAGCCCTCCCACGTGTCCTCGTCCTTCGCGCGCAGCACGATGCCGTCCGGGCCCTGCCGGCGGAGGATTTGTTTTTCGGGGGGGCTCTTCGCGGCGTCGGTTTCGCGGATGTCGGTTTCCCACGAGCGCGGATCCTCGAAGGCGTCGCCGGTGTGATAGATCTTGCCGACCTTGATCGAGCGGTAGCCGTTTTGGCGAAACAGCTCCGGGAGGAAAACGTGATCCTTCAGTCGGGCGCGGGTGGGTGTGACGTTGTCGAGGACGCCCGTGGTCTCCGGCCGCATCCCGCTCATGAACGAGGCACGCGAGGGGTTGCAGACCGGATACGTGCAGTAGGCGCGGTCGAAGCGCATCCCGCGCGCGGCGAGCCGATCGATGTTGGGCGTGCGGACGACGGGGTTGCCGTAGCAGCCGAGAGTGTCGCGGAGATCGTCGGCGATGATATGGAGGATGTTCAGGCGCGGCTCGGCGGCGGAGGCGGCGGCGCTGAGCAGAAAAGCGAACACGGCAGGAGGGCGAAGCTTCATGGGCGATAGGGTAAGGATGAGGGAGCGGCGACGGGGACATCGCGGCTTGGCGGGGCCGGGGCGCGGGAACGTAGGGAAAGGCGTGCGAAAATCGAAGGACTTTTTCCCGTGGCGGAATCATCGCGGCCGGCCGGCGGTGGCGGCGAGGTCGCGCACCGCGTTGACGAGGGCGTCCTGCGCCTCGGGGGCAAAGTAGCCGATGCCGCCGTGGTAGAGGCCGCGCGTCTCGTAGCCGCCCTCGCGCAGCACGCGCGCGGACGGGATGTAGCCGAAGACATC
>JANOCA010000401.1:0-2024 GCA_031411915.1 Opitutaceae bacterium | reverse complement strand
ACGGGCTGGGGCCAGCAGCACGATGAGGTCACGCTCGCGACCTGCGGCGCGCGGACCTTTGAGCTGCCGTGTGTCTCGCCGGCTGACACGACGGAGACCGTGCGCTTCCTCATGCGCGACTCGCGTCCCGCGCCCGAGGTCGTCCGCGCAATCGAAGCGGCGGTGGCTTGGCTGAAGAAAACGCGGCTCGATGGCATTCGCATCGAGCGCGTGCCGGCACCGCGCGCGGAGTTTGCCCGCCACAACACGGATTTCGACGTCGTCGTGGTGAAAGATGAGAAAGCCCCGCCGCTCTGGGCGCGCACCGTCGAGCCCGGCACGGACCGGCCGATCTTCGCGAGCCGCGACGGCGTGAAGGTCTATTCCCTCGCCGAGGTCGATCGCGAGCGGCGGACCGGCTCGGGGTGGTATGTCACCCACCCGGGGAAATTACTCGAGACGGACTACCCGGCGTGGCGGAAGCGTGTGGCGCCGAAGTAACGCCGCGGCTCTCGCCGGCTGGCCGCGGTCGCGTCGGGCCATGGGTCCGTTTACTGTTTGGCGACAATCGTGGATTCAGAATGTAGGGCCCGAGCTTGCTCGGGCCGTTTCCGTGCGAACGACCCGGCGCGAGCAAGCTCGCGCCCTACAAAATTCAAACTGACCCACTAGCTCGCGTCGCTTGACGATGCACCGTTGCGCCAGTTTATTTGGCTCCTGCGCGGCAGCGTTCCCCTGGCCGCCGTAGGCCGATGCAGCTGCCTCACCCGCTCTGGCCGGGTGACGATTCGTGTCCGCCCGCAAATATCCAACCTCGGAGTTCTCCCCATGAAATCCATTCCCGCCCTCATCGCCGCGTCCGTGTTCGGCGCGATTCTCCTTCCCTCGGTTTCCCTCGCCGATCATCAGCCCGGGGAAAAACTGGGCACCATCCGTTTCGAGGTGAGCGGCACGGCCGAGGCGCAGGAGCGCGTGGTCCGCGGCGTGAAGCTCGTCCACCACATGATGTATCCCGAGGCCGATCGGGAATTCGCGGCCGCGGCGGCGGCCGATCCGGCGTGCGCCCTCGCGCACTGGGGCCTCGCGATGACGCTCATTCATCCGCTGTGGCCCGACACACCCAGCGAGGCGGAGAGGACGCAAGGCGCGGAGCACATTCGCCGCGGGCTCGCGGTTTCTTCCGCCACGCCGCGGGAGCGGGCGTATCTCGAGACCCTCGGCCGGTATTTCAATGACACCAGCCAGGGCAGTTACCCGGACCGCTTGAAGACCCTCGACGAGGCGTGGTCAGCGCTGGCCGAGCGGTTTCCCGAGGATTTGGACGCGCTCGCATTCAGCGCGCTCTACCACCTCGCGCCGGCCCGGTTTGTCGCGAAGGACAAGTCGCACCGGATCCAACTCGAGGCCGCGGCGCGGCTGCAAAAGGTGAGCGCCAAAATCGCGGACCATCCCGGCGCGCAGCACTACAAGATTCACGCCCTCGACTTTCCGCTGCTGGCGGACCGGGCCCTCGAGGTCTGCGACACCTACGTCGGCATCGCGCCTGATGTGCCCCACGCGCTGCACATGCCGACGCACATCTACACGCGCCGCGGCCTCTGGGAAAAATCGATCGACTTCAACCGCCGCGCGGCGGAGGCCGCGCGCAAGCTCGACGAGGCCGCCGGCGTGCTGAACGGCCACCTGCCGCACGCGTTCGACTACATGGCCTACGCCTACCTCCAGCGCGGGCAATTCACGCAGGCCGACGCCATCCGCCGCCAGCTCGCGGGCCTCCGCGGCCCGTATTCGCCCGCACAGCCCGGCGCGATTGCCTTTGCGTTCGCCGCGGTGCCGGCGCGCTGCGCGCTCGAGCGCCAGGCCTGGGCCGAGGCGGCGGAGCTGCCGCTGAGGCAGCCGGCGGGGTTTTCATGGGGGAAAGGATTCCTCCATTGCGACTCGATCGTGCGCTTCGCGCGCGCGATCGGCGCGGCGCGCAGCGGCCGGATCGAAGCCGCGAATGCGGAGATTGCCGAGCTGGAGAAAATCCAGCGCGAGCTGGCCGG
>JANOCA010000400.1:0-2364 GCA_031411915.1 Opitutaceae bacterium | reverse complement strand
GCAAATTACGCGGCAGTTTTCGGCACTACATTCGCAATAATGCGCGGGCCTTTGGGCAGGCGCAGGCCGAGGTGGGCGAGGAGCTGGGCGGTGGCGGGTTCCGGTGTCGCGACCACGCGCAGGCGTAGTTCGGTGCGCACCGTCCCGCGCAGCACCGGCAGTAGCACGTCTACGCTTTTGACGCCCGCCATCTGCTTGACGAACTGCCGGGCGCAGGTGCCCAGGCCGTTGGCACGCATCCATTGCTCGAGCGTGCGCCAGAGGGCCAGCGCGAGGAAACACACGAGCAGATGCGCCTGCACCCGGTCCTCCTTCTGGTGAAAGATCGGCCGCAGGCCCAGATCGCTTTTGGCGGTGCGAAACGCCGCTTCCGCCTGCGTGAGCTGGATATACCAGCGCCACAATTGTGCGGGATCGGTTTCCTCGCAGTTGGTGCGCAATAAATACGCGCCTTTCTGGCGGTGCGCTTTTTGTCCTGCGTCCACGGCGCTGGCGATCGTGAGCCCGAAGGCGCGGCCGGCTGCATCGCGCTGGACGGTCGCCTGGATAATCGCCGCGGCGGCGGGAAACTTGCCCAAAGCCCGGCCAATCCTCCGGCCCACTGCTTCTTGATCGGTTTGCGGCTGGCGCTCGAGCGAGGTCGCGATCCGGCCGAGCGCCGTGGTCAGTCCATCGCTCTGGCGCTGGAGCATGGCGCGTTCTTTTTCCGCGCGTGCTCCGCTGCGGCAGAGGACGTATCTTTCCCCCGGCGGTCCGTCGGGATGCGCGACGAAGCGCACTTCCAGCCCGGACTGCGCCTCCTGCCAGTCGGATTTTTCCAACAGCGCCGCTTCGTGGTGACGCAGCCAGCTCTTCGGTGTGCCCACGAGGTAACGCGCTTTGCGCGCGCGCAAAAACGCGATGTTGGCCTCGCTGACCATGCCGCGGTCCATGACCCAGATGCGCTCCGCCACGCCGTATTTGGTTTCCATGGCCGCGACAATCTCCTCGACGGTGGTCACATCGGCGCGGTTGCCCGCAAAGGTCTCGAAGGATAACGGCAGGCCCTCGGGCGTGCAGACCAGGCCGATGCAGACCTGCTTGTTGCCGCTGCGCTGGTCGCGGGAGTAGCCGCGTTGGGCCTGCGGATTGCGCTCGGCCTCGCCTTCGAAGTAGGTGCTCGTCACGTCGTAAAGCAGAAACTCGAAACGCACGCCAAACCACTCGCGGTAACGCGTCATCAGGTGAGCGCATAACGCGTCCTTGTGGGCGCCAAGTTGGTCAAGGCCTCGGTAGAGCCGGGCGTCGTTAACGGCAGCGGTGTCGAGGCCGAGCAGATCATCAAGCGCAGTGGTGTCATACCAGTGCTCGGCCACGCCCAATTCCGAGCGCTGCGCGCAAAAGCGGGCGACAGTGAGCAGGGCCGCCACGTGCGACCAGGCGACCGACTCGCGACCGGCCGGCAGGAGCGTGGCGAGCAGTTCGTCGAGCTTGAGGCGGTGCCACAGCGCGAGGCCGAGGTAGCTTTCGCCGAAGTCGCGCGTGCGCTCGACGCGCAGGCCACCCACATCGGCGCGTTCCCACTGCGCGGCTGGCGTGGTAGGTGCGAGCGGCTTCGCCGCCCCGAAGCCGGGAAACTCGGGCGTTTGCGGGGTGCGTGACGGCGCCTCACCGCGGAGCAACGCGGTCAAGTCGTCCCAGCCACCGCGCAAGCCGGCGACCTCTGCGTCGTCCAACTTGCCGAGCGATGCAACGACCCGTTGCCGAGGTCCCCGCGCGGTGCGCACAGTCTCGCACAGATGCCAGTAGCTGTAACCGATGCCGCGCGCCTTTTTGTTTTTCCGCCGTAGGAACACCTCGGCAGTATCGCGGAAAACGCCTCGGCCAACAAGGGGGCGTTCGGCACTACATCGCCTCAGCGCACCCGCTTCCCTCTCAAGTGAAACGTCGCCGGCGGTCTCTCTCCTCTGAAACTTTTTTCGCCCACCGCTCGAACTGACGAACTCGGGCTAACAAATTCGATGTCCTTCTCCCGGCTGGCGACGAGCTTTGAACATGCGAGGTCCAGCGGATGAAGACAAAGCGCCGCGACGCCACGCGTGTTGTCATTCTGAAGTTTGACGAGCCGCGACTCCCAACCGCTCGGCAGCGGGCACGATTCGGGCGGCAGCCCGTGGGCATAGTAGCCGAACGTGCTATCGAACTGGGAGACTTAACCAATCGCGCCCGATATCAGGTCGGCTTTGTCGGGTGCGTTCCACGGACAAACGTCGGCTTCGCGTGAAACGTCCAGCGGCGACGGTGGCGAGGGAACGTGCCCAAGATCGATTGGCTGCCCAAAACGAGAATTGTCTTGTCGTCTGTGATCGCGCCCGCGGCGCGAAC
>JANOCA010000399.1:0-6701 GCA_031411915.1 Opitutaceae bacterium | reverse complement strand
GGGCATCCAGATTCACAGCTACAAGGTCTATCGCCAGGCCGTCGCCCTCGTGCAAAGCGGTGCGATCGGGAAGGTGAAGGAGGTCCACACGTGGAGCAGCAAGAAGTGGGGCGACACCGGCCGCCCGCCGCAACGGACCGATACCCTCCCGGCGAATTTCAACTGGGACCTCTGGCTCGGCGTCGCGGCCGACCGGCCGTTTGTCGGCGACGGCTACTACCATCCTGGCAACTGGCGCAAGCGGCTCGATTTTGGCACCGGCACCTTTGGTGACATGGGCTGCCACATCTTCGATCCGGTATTCGCTGCGCTCGCGCTCACCGCGCCCATTTCCGTGCGCTCCGAAGGGCCCGCGCCCGACGCGTGGAACTGGTCCGTCAACGCGCGCATCCGCTACGTCTTCCCCCGCACCCCGTTCACGGCCGGCGACACCGTCGCCGTGACGTGGTATGACGGCGACGAGCGCCCGCCCGCCGAGATCCGCGCGCTGATCGAGGCGCCGCAGGCCGGGGCGGTCACGAGCTTCGACGCCAGCGGCAAGGCGCAGAAGCGGAAGCGGGGCGAAGACGACAGCCAAGGCTCAATCATCATCGGCACCGCGGGCGTGCTGCACGTGCCGCACGTCGCCGCGCCGCGGCTTTTCCCGGTGGCGAAATTCCGCGACTTCAAGCTCCCCGAAGCCGAGCAGGGCCACCACTGGTCGCTGTGGACGGATGCCTGCCTCAAGGGCACCAAGCCGCCCTCTGCGAGCTTCGATTACTCCGGCCCGCTCACGGAATCCGTGCTGCTCGGGAGCGTGGCCGTGCGCTTCCCGCAGACGACGCTGCAGTGGAACTCGGACGCTCTTCGTTTCGACAACACGAACGAGGCCAACGCCTACGTCCGCCGCAACTACCGCAAGGGCTGGGAAGTCGCGGGGCTATGAAGCGCTGTAATGAACTTTGCGCGAGCGCTCCCGACAGTAGGGCGGCCCTTTGACCCGCCCTTTCGCGTGTTGAGTGTTCGCACCGAGGACGGGTCACAGACCCGCCCTACTTCAGACGTGTCCATCCTGTCATTCCGTTTTTCGATCATGCCCCTCGCCCTTCTCCGCTCCGTCTTACTTTTCGCTGGCTTGTCCGCCTTCGCCGCGGACTCGGCCGCGCCCGCTACTGCACCGGAACCCTTCGGGCAAACGCGACCGCGCGCCGAGCCGCCCGCAACTCCACCCACGCCCGAGGAGTTGCTCCCGCTGGTTGTCGCGCCACCGGAATTCGAAGTCGGAGTTTTCGCCACCGCCGATCAGGCCAACTATCCCGTGTCGGTCGCCGCGGCACCTGACGGCACGCTCTACGTCGCGAGCGACGCCAACTCCTCGCTGGGCACCGACCTTGGACGCGGCCGCATCATCCGCCTGCGTGATACCGATGGCGACGGCCGCGCCGATGAGGTCCGGCCTTTCGCCAAAGTCGATTCCCCCCGCGGTCTCGTCTGGGACGTCGACCGGCTCTACGTGATGCACCCGCCGCACCTCAGCGTCTTCATCGACCGCGACGGCGACGGCATCGCCGACGAGCAGAAGATCCTGGTGAAGGACATCGCATTCTCCTTCCGCGACCGCCCCGCCGATCACTCGTCCAACGGCGTCACGCTCGGCGTCGACGGCTGGCTTTACCTCGCGATCGGCGACTTCGGCTTCATGTCCGCCGAGGGCACCGATGGCCGCCGGCTCCAGCTCCGCGCCGGCGGCGTCGTGCGCGTGCGGCCCGATGGCACCGGCCTCGAACTTTTCGCGCGAGGCACCCGCAACATCCTTGAGGTCGCGCTCAGCCCGCTCCTCGACGGCATCGCCCGCGACAACACCAACGACGGCGACGGCTGGGACATCCGCCTCCACCACTTCACCGGCCTGGAGGAGCACGGCTACCCGGCGCTCTACAAAAACTTCGCCGCCGAGGCCATCGCGCCGCTCGCCGACTACGGCGGCGGCTCCGGCTGCGGCTCGCTCTGGCTCGACGAGCCGGGCATCCCGGCGAAGTGGAACGCGAGCCCGCTCACCGTGGACTGGGGCCGCGAGCGCGTCTATCACCACGCGCTGACGCCGCAGGGCGCGACGTTCGCCGCCAAGCAGGAGGAATTCGCCAAGGCCCCGCGTGCGACCGACCTTGATGTCGACGCGCAGAGCCGGCTCTACCTCGCGAGCTGGCGCGGCGGCCAATACGGCTACGCCGGCCCCAACATCGGGTTTATCGCGCGACTCACCGTGAAGGGCTACACGCCTGCGCCGTTGCCGGATTTCGCCCGCGCGTCCGGGCCGGACTTGGTCGCGCTCTTCAACTCGCCCAGCTACCGCACCCGCCTGGCGGCGCAGCGCCACCTCCTGCGTCGCGATGTCGCGAACGAGGTCGTCGCTCTCGCCAACCTCGCCGCCGACGCCGCTCGCCCGCTCGCGTCACGCGTGCTCGCGCTCTTCACGCTCAAGCAGGCGCTCGGTGAAAAATCCCACGCCGTCCTCGCCCGCCTTGCCGCCGACCCGACCGTGGCCGCGTGGGCCATCCGCGCCCTCGCTGACCACGAGGGCCAGCTGGGCAGCGTGCCGGCCGCGCCTTTGCTCGCCGGCGTCAAGTCCCCCGATGCGCGCACCCGCAAGGAGGCCGCCGTCGCGCTCGCGCGCCTCGGCCAGCCCAGTTTCGCGGCGCCGCTCGGCGCGCTCCTCGGCGACGCCGACCCGATCGTCGCGCACACCGCGGTGAAATCGCTCGTGCGGCTCCGCGCCGCCGACGCCGCGTTCGCCGTCATCGAGTCATCCAACGAATCCGCCGCGCGCCGCACCGATGCGCTGCGGGTCGTGCAGGCGCTGCACGAAGAAAAAGTCGTCGACCGCCTGATCGCGCTTCTCGCGCGTGAAACCGACGAGGCCCGCCGCGACGGCTTGATTCGGACGCTCTGCCGGCTCGCGTCTACGGAGGCACCCTGGACCGGCGACAGCTGGGGCACGCGACCCGACACGCGCGGCCCTTATTATCAGCCCGCCCGCTGGACCGCCTCGGGAAAGATCAACGCCGTCCTCAAGGAGCTGCTCGATCGCGCCGAGGGCCCGGCCGCCGCCAAGCTCAACGAGATTTTCACCCTCTATCGCGTCTCGCCGGGCGACAGCACCGCTCGCCTGATGACGCTCGCCGCCACCGACGACTCACTGCTCCCCGCCCTCGCGCAGCAGCTTGCCACCGCCGACAGCGTGCCGACCGCGGCGATTCCCCTGCTCCTGCGGGCCATTGCCTATGTGCCGCCGCCCCCGCCCCCGCCGCCTGAGCCCCCCGAAGGCACGCCCGCGCCCGTCGCGAAAAAAAAAGGGGGCAACCGCGCGCCCTCCACCGCCCCCACGCAAATCGCCGCGATGCAGGCCATCGTGCGCATCGGCACGGCGGAGGCGATGGGTGTCGTGCTCGATACGCTTCCCACCCTGCGCAACGCCGGCCGCCTCGGCGACGGCGCGCGCGATCGCTCCGCCAACGCGCTCTTTCAATCGCCCGCGATGGGCAATCACTACCGCCTCTTCGGCGCAGACGCCGCCAAGCTCGACGGCGAACGCTCCACGTGGGCCGACGCCGCGCTCCTTCACCTTGCCGCGCAGAAGTTCGGCTCGCCCGAGGCGCGTGCCTTCGCGACCACCGCCGTTGATGAAGGCTGGAAGCATCCCGATCGCCGCGCCCAGCTCGTCCGCGCCGCCGCACTCGGCCGCGAGCCCTCGCGCGCGACGGCACTCGTCGCAGCCCTCGACGATCCCGTGCCCGCCGTGGCCGAGGCTGCGCGCGCCACCATTGCCGCGTTGAAAATTGATGCCGATGCCATCCGCGCCGAGTCGCAGCAGAAGTCGCCGCTCGTCGGCTCCATCGCGCCGGCCGATGTGCTGCCACTCGTCGTCGCCCAGCGTGGCTCGGTCGCGCGCGGGGAGCAGGTCTACGCAATGGCCGGCTGCGTGGCCTGCCACACCGTCAACGCCACCGACCCGCTCAAGGGCCCGTTTCTCGGCAACGCCGCGAAGATGTTTCCCCGCCGCGAGCTCGCCGAAGCGATCATCGATCCCGGCAAGAGCATCGCGCAGGGTTTCGTGACCAACCAGTTCACGCTCAGGGACGGCTCGACCGTGATGGGCTTCGTCACGCGTGAGAGCGCCGACGTGGTGTCGGTGCGCGACATCGCCGGCCAGCAACGCGACATCCGTGTCGCCGATGTGGCCAAGCGCGACCACCTCGCGGTCTCGCTCATGCCGCCGGGCCTCATGCTGGGCCTCACCGTGCGCGACTTCGCCTCGCTGCTCGATTACCTTGAGTCGCTGTCCACCGGGAAAAACTGAGGCGCCCGGGCAGCAGCGGCCGTCCTGCGCTCGCCGAGGTTTGGTAGCCCGCCTCGTGAGAGGCGGGACCTACGGCATCTTCGGCTTCGGACAATCCCGCTTCTCGCGAAGCGGGCTACAAAACGCCGCCGCTACTTCCCCTCGCCCCACACCGCCGGGGCCTTGAAGTCCGCAGCGCGCGGCGCCTGCTTCGATGGGACGGTTTCCTTCGCGTAGACGTCGAGCCGTGCGCGCATCGCCTGCACGCGCGCGGGCTCCTGCGCGGCAAGGTTCGTCTTCTCGTATGGGTCGGCCTTGATGTTGAAGAGTTCGACGCGCTCTCCCGTGGCTTCGCCGGACTTCTTCCCGCCTTTCTTGCCTTTCTTCCCCGCGCTTGGCGGCTCGCTGGCCGCCGGGCCGTCCGTTTCCGAAAACTGCCCGCCCACGATCAACTTCCAGTCGCCCACGCGGATCGCGCCGCCGACGGGCGTGATGTTGTGCAAAATCTCCTCGTGCGGCGATCCCGCGCCTTGCGTGATCGCGGGCCACGCGTCGCGACCGTCGAGCGGGTGCTTCTGCGCGAGCGACACGCCCGCGAGCTTCAGCAGCGTGGGATACCAATCGACGATGTGCAGCGGCGCCTCGACGATTGAGCCGGCCTTGATCTTGGCCGTCCACGCCGCGACCGCGGGCACGCGCACTCCACCCTCATAGAGCGTGCCCTTGCTCGCGCGGAGCTGCCCGTTGCTCGTTACGACGCCGGGCGCGGGCCCGCCGTTGTCCGAGCAGAAAAAAATCAGGGTGTTGTCGCGCAGGCCTTTCTTATCGAGCGCGCCGACGATTTGGCCGATGGCCTCGTCCATTGCGGCCAGCATGCCGGCATAGAGACGGCGATTGCCGGAGAAGTGCGCGTAAGGCTCCGTGTAGCGCGCGGGCACCTGGAACGGGGAATGAACCGCGTTGAACGGCACATATAGAAAGAACGGCCGCCGCGCGTCGTGCTCGGTGATGAGCCGCGAGGCCTCGCGCGCGAGCAGGTGCGTGGCGTAGCCCTCGTCTCGGTTCACCTTGTCGTCGCGATGCCAGTCGTGCCCGCCGTCGCGCTCGTGCGTGTTGTAGTCGAGCGCGCCGTTGTAGTGGCCGTATTGGCGGTCGAAGCCGCGGCGGGTCGGCAGGTAGGCTGGCTCGAAATGTCCGAGGTGCCACTTGCCGACAATCGCGGTCGTGTAGCCCGCTTCCTTGAGCGCCTGCGGGAGCGTGCGCTCGTCCAGTGGCAGGCCATAGCGCGCCCACGGCCGCACCACGCCCGTGTGCAGCCCGTGCCGGATCGGATAACGGCCCGTCATGAACGCCGCGCGCGTCGGCGAGCACACCGGCTGAACGTAGAACTGGTTCAGCCGCGCACCGGCCTTGGCGAGCGCATCGAGGTGCGGTGTCTTGATCTCACCGCCGTGGAAGCCCACGTCGCCCCAGCCGAGGTCGTCGGCGAGGATGAAGAGGACATTGGGCTTCAAGTCCGGACCGCCGGCGGCGGAAGCGCACAGCGTCGCTACAAGACCAAGGCCGAGGGCCACGAGGAGGCGAAGGGGCGTCATGCGCGCGGTGGTAGCATGGCGCCTTGATGACGCAAGCGCTCGAAGTCACTATTGCGGACGTTGTCGGCCCGCTCTTTGCTAGCGGACAGCCATGGTTTCGTCCACGCCTCCCTCCGCGCTCACCGCCCCCTACACCGGTGAATCCGACGCTCAACTCATCGCCTACCTCAGTCTCAAGCTCCGGGAAATCGGGCAGCCGGGGGTGACCGACGCCGCGACCGCCGACAGCCTCGCGCCGCTGGTCGACCACTTCCTCGCCCTCAGTCGCGAGAAGGACCGCGCGCTCACGCGCCACCTCTCTCCGGTCGACCAGCGCATCCAGAATTTTCTTTACGACATCCTCGAGTCGCACGGCGGTCCCGCCATTCCGCGACTGCCCGTCTCGACGCTCGTGCTCGACCGCCCCGGCCTCGCCCGTGTGCTCTCGCTGCCTCCGTCCGCGGACAAGCACCAGAGCGACATCCTCGCCTCCCACCGGGTGCGCCAGGGCGTGCTGCACAACCCGAAGAGCGACCGCCGCACCACGCAGGGAATTTTCCACGTCACCGAGGCCGGCATCCCGGTGCCCGATGACAAGAAGGCCGTGCCGCCCGCCGTCTTCGCGCGCCTGCTCGCGCACGCGCTCAACCCGCCCGCCGATCTCCTCCGCCTGCCGTTCGGCGCCTCGGCGCCGACGCCCGCGGAGTGCTTCGTCTAGCTGCACCAGCGGCCCGTCGTGTGTCCCGCCGTGCCCCGCTTCACGCCGCCGCCCGCGATGGATACGCGATTCATAGTGCCCGGGGCGCGCGTGG
>JANOCA010000398.1:0-3873 GCA_031411915.1 Opitutaceae bacterium | reverse complement strand
ACCGTGCCGTGCTCGCGCAGCCAGGCGGAGTTGGGATCAAACTCGTCGTGAAACAAACCGGTGCACGCGGTGAAACGCCGGGCAAAGGCGCCGCCGGCAAAAGGAGTGCGCTCACGGATGGGCATGGACGCGCGAGGGAAGAAGACCGCACGCGGCTTGGCAATCCTTCCGCCTGAATCCCGGCGCGGAAACGCAGGTCTCAGGCGCAACTCCGGGCTTGCGCCCGCGGCGGGGCGAGGGCGTTGTTTCGTTGGTTCAGCTGCGACTCGACTCCACGCGTTTCCATCCGCGTGTCCCCATCCCCCTTGCATACTTCCCCGGTCCCCCGTTTGGCGGCGCTTTGGCGCGTCGTCGCGCTCGTGCTCGTCACGGCGGCCATCTGGGCGGCGCACTACGAGCGCTGGACGGCGGAGCACTGGCAGCAGCCGACGGACTATCTCGGCGATGCGCACGAGGTTCTCGCGCGCATCAAGGCCGCGTCCGAGGGCGACACCTGGCCGCTCACGCCGCAGCGGGTCGAGCGGCTCGGCGCGCCGTTTGGCGCGCACTGGAACGCCTACCCGACGCCCGACAAGCCGCTGATGCTGCTGCTCGGCGGATTGGCGAACGCGTTCGGGCTGTTTGCCGCGGCCAATGCCGGTCTGCTGCTCGCGCAGATTTCCGCGGCGCTGGCGTTTTACTTCACGGCGCGCTGGCTGCGCTGCCGCTGGGAATGGGCGTGGGTCGGGGCGCTGCTGTTCGCCTACACGTATCATAGTTTCCATCGCGGGCTCGCGCATTTCTCCTTCGTGTTCACATGGACGGTGCCGCTCGGCCTGCTGGCCGTGTGGCTCGTGGCGCAGAGCAAGCGGCTTGAGTGGCGGAGCCCAGGCGCCGTGCTCTGCTTCGGCGCGGCGCTGGCCCTTGGGGTGAGCAATCCCTACAACCTGCTGTTCTGGGGGCAGCTCCTCGTCTGGGCGCTCGTGGCGCAATGGTTTGGCGCGCGCCGCCGCGCCAATCTCATGATCGGCGCGAGCGCGGGCGCGCTGGCGGTGGCGGCGTTCGTCGTCTGCCACGCGGAGACGTGGATCTACGTGCAGGAGCCGGAGAGCCTGCCGTTGCTGTCGCGCAATTACGGCGGCACGGAACGCTACGCGCTCAAGCCGCTGGAGATGTTCATTCCGCCGCAATACCACCGGGTGGACGAACTCGCCGCGTTCGGCGACCGCTACAAGCGCTGGTCGGATTGGCGCGGCGAGGACTACATGCCTTACCTCGGCATCGTGGGGATCGTGGGCATGGTGTGGCTGGCCGCGGCGGGCGTGCGACGGCTGCTGTCGCGGCGTTCGCCCCCGGGGCAGGCGCTGGCCGCGGGTTGGTTGCTGGCGTATTCGACCGTGGGCGGCCTGACCAACCTACTCGCCTTCTTCGTGGGTTTTCAGATGTTTCGCGCCACGAACCGGGCCGCGATTTTCATCTCCGCGCTCGTGCTGGTTTTTCTCGTGGTGCGCCTTTCCCGGCTCACGGCGTCGTGGCCGGCTTACTGGCGGTTCAGCGCGGCGCTGGCGGTGGCGGCGATCGGGGTGTTTGATCAGCTGCCGCGCCGCTGGCCGCAGGAAGTCTATCAACGGATGGCCGCGGACGTCGCCTCGGATGTGAAGCTCGGCCGCGAGTTGCAGGCGGCTCTGCCTGCGGACGCGATGATTTTCCAGATCCCGGTGCTGGGGTTTCCCGAGGTGCTGCCGCCCCACCGGTTGGTCGATTATGAACACTTCCGGCCGTATCTCGCGACGGAGAACCTCCGGTTCAGTTATGGGGCGCCCAAATTCCGCGCCCGCAGCCGGTGGCAGCGCGATCTGGAGAATCTGCCGGTCGAGACGCTCGTGCGCCGGCTCGAGAGCTACGGTTTCGCGGCGCTCTACCTCAACCGCAAGGGCTACGAGGATCGCGCGGAAAAAATCCTGAACGAACTCGCTGGCCTGGGCTACGGCCGACGGTTGCAGAGCTCAGGCGGGCAGCAGGTGGTCGTCCTCCTGAATCCGACGACCCAGCCCAAGCTGCCGCTGGGGCGGCTGCTCACCTTCGGGAAGGGCTGGCATCCGCGGCCTGAGGATGGCGTGCGCTGGGCCAGCGGCGATGCCGTCATGTCCTACTTCAATCCGCACGCGACCCCGCTGACCGCGAAGCTCCGCCTGGAGATCGTCGCGGTATCGAAGCGCGAAGTGGTGCTGGAGCACAATGACCGGCCCGTGCGCAGCGTGCGCGTCGATGGTTCGCCGGTGGAGCTGCTCCTGCCGGCCTTGGAACTTGTGCCGGGCGTCAACCGCTTCACGCTGCATTCGCCCGAGTCCTCGGTGCGGCTGAGTTCCGGGCGCTACCAGTTGCGCGCCTTCGGCCTCAAGGATTCCTCGATCACGATCGTGCCGAGCGTGCCGGTCGCAAGCCGGCCGGCCGATGCTCGCCTGACCGAACGAGAATGAACGTTGAAATCGGCCGGCGCGGCTGGCGGTGTAGCGGGGCCATTCCGCATGAATACCGACGAATACCTGAAGCTCGCCGAGGTCGAGGACCGGATGTGGTATTTCCGCTCCTTGCACGCCCATGTTCGGCGCGAGCTGGCGCCGGTCCTGAAGCCCGACGCGGCGGTGCTCGACGCCGGCTGCGGCACGGGCGGTCTGATTCTGCGCCTGCGTGACTGGCACCGCGACTGGCGGTTCAGCGGCATTGATTTCATGCCGATCGCGTGCGAGCTCGCCCGGAAACGCTGCGGCCCGGAGGTCGATGTGCGCGTCGCCTCGATCACGGACCTGCCGTTTGCGGATGCGAGTTTTGATGCGGTAGTCTCGGCCGACGTCGTTTGCCAGGTGGAGAACCCCGAAGTGGCGGCGAAGGAATTCTTCCGCGTGCTGCGGCCCGGCGGCGTCGTGGTGATCAATGTGCCGGCCTACATGTGGATGTGGTCGTATCACGACGACTCCTGCCACACCAAGCACCGCTACACGCGGCCCGAGATCGCCGCGCTGCTGGACGGGGCGGGATTCCGCGACGCGCGGACGACGCATTGGAACGCGCTGCCGTTTCCCGTCGTGTGGGCGAAGCGGAAACTGTTTCGCACGGAACGCGACACGAGCGATGTGAAGGAATACTCCGCCCTCGTGCAGGCGCCATTCCGCGGCCTGATGGCGATCGAGCATGCGTGGCGCCGGCTGGGCGGCAACTGGGCCTGGGGCACCTCGGTTTTTGCACGAGCGCAGAAACCGGGACCAAAGGACCAGAGACCAAACGACCAAAGGACCTGAACCGTGATCGGGATAGGTGGGCCGTGGGGCTTGTGGTCCCTTGGTCTTTTGGTCCCTAGTCCCTTGGTCCTTTTTTCCGATGATTCATTTCGCCGTCGCGTTTGCCCTCCTGCTGCACGTGGTGCTGTGGGGCTTGGGCGCGGCGATGCTGGCGATGCCGCGACCGTGGCGGCGGCTCTGGCCCGTGCTGATTGTGCCCTGCGGACTCGCGCTGCAATCCGCCGTCGTGTGGGCCGGCGCGCACGCGGGACTGCGCGGCACGAATGCCTACGCGTGGGCCAGCGAGGCGCTTCCGCTCCTGCTGCTCGTGATCGCGTCGCGCCGGCACGGTTGGCGGCGGGCGTGGACGGATCTCAGCCGCTTCGGCGTGGTCTGGGCCATCATGGCGGGCGGCCTGGTGCTGCTCACGCTGCCCATCGCGATCGCATCGCGCAGTCTCACCACGATCTCGCTCGGGAGCTGCGATGCGGCGGACTACGCGGCCGGCGCACGCGTGCTCATGGAATTCGCGCGCACGGATCGCGCCGGGTTCCTTGGCCTGACGGAGGTGGTGAGCGTCCAATCGGTGGACAACTTCTTCGACTACTGGATCCGG
>JANOCA010000397.1:0-2230 GCA_031411915.1 Opitutaceae bacterium | reverse complement strand
TCGTGCCGTCCGCAAACGTGAAGCGCAGCGCGAAGTCGTAGCCGAGCGCCGCATCGGGCACGGCGATCCACTCGTCGAAGCGCGCGTGCGTGGCCGCTTGATCGACGGCGGCGGCGACATCAGGGCTGGCAAGGCCGTAGCTGACAAGCGGCACGACGGTGGCGGGGTCGGGGAATACGGCCTCGATCTTCGCGACGCGCGGCGCCGCCTGGAAACACCAGCCGCTGATGCGCATTCGCCCGGAATAGGCGCCGCACTCGTCGATTTTCCAATGGAGGGACATGCAGCGTGGTTTCTCGCGCGCGCCGGCGGGCGGCGCAACGGCGAACACAGCTCAGCGCGGGCCGGGAGTATTGGCGGCCCACTCGGCGAAGGATTGCGCGTCGTCCCGCAGCGCAGCGCGCGGATGGCCGTTGGCGCGGAGGTGAAATACCTCGGCCTGCGCGCGCGCGAGCCAGCCCTTGTGGACCCGCAGGACGGCGAGCGTGGCGCGGGGCGTTTCTGAAATCCCGGTTATTTCCCAAAGGAGGCGGGGCCGCGAGTCCGGTTGTTGGGTGAGGAGCGTGCGCAGCAGGGTAGGTCGGAGCGCCGCGACCACGCACACCACGCCGCCGGGTCGCACGACGCGATACCACTCTGCCGCTGCCGCAGCCGAATCGGCCACGTGATCGAGCACGCGGTCGGCGGCGAGGTAGTCGAGCGCATGATCGTGAAAAGGCAGGCGATCCGGGAGGCCGTGAAAATCGGCGCGGGTCGGCGTGCCCTCCCGGGCCTTGACCCAATCCACGCGGATCGGCGGGGGATCGAGGTGCGGGAGTTTCGCGAGACCGGGGCCGAGGTCGGCGCCGATCTGGCCGGGGCCAAGCAAGGCCGCGATTTTCTGCGTAAGGCTCATGCGTCGGCGCTCGCGATCGCGAGGAGGTTGTAGTGCAGGGGCGTGCCCTCGGCGGTCTTCAAAGGATAGGGCGTGTAGAAACGCAGTTCCACGTGCGGGTAGAATTCGCGCAACAGGGCGCCGAGGCTCCAGCGGGTGAAGAAATTCACGTGCGTCGATTCGAGCATGTGCCAAGGCGTGGCGAGGTGATCCCAAAGGTAGCCGAGCAGCTCGCAATTCGGCACCGACACGATCAGCTGCCTCGGCGCCACGCGGTGGACTTCGCGCAGGAACGGCCGCGGCTCGTCGATGTGCTCGAGCACTTCGAGACACAGCGCGGTGTCAAACGCGCCGTCGGCAAACGGCAGCGTGCGCCCATCGACGTGGCGGTGCGGCAGCCCGAGGCGCGCGAGCTCCGCGCAGTCGGCCGCATCGATTTCGGCTCCCATCCAAGCGTAGCCCTCGGCGCAGAGGCTGCGGCCGTAGGAACCGAGGCCGCAGCCGACATCGATTACGTTCCGCGGCGGCGGGCCGAGATAACGGCGGAGCAGCGCGGCGAGTTCGCCGCTGCCCTCGGCCAGCGAGGGACCGGTCGCGAAGATGTTGTCGTGCCGCTGCACCGCGGTCGTCGCGCGGTCGAGGAGCACGCCGAAATGATTTGTCCGGTAGTCGCGCGCGATCGGTTGCACGACGTGCGTGGCTAGGACAGCCGTGCGCGAGCCGTCGCGCAGTCGCGCGCGCAATTGGATCTCGAAGGGTTGATGGGGCGCGAAGTCCGCGTGATGGGCGAAGATCTCGAAGCCCGTCGCGCTGCCCGGGGCCAGCGCAAGCGCCGCGGTTACGTCTGGCCTCGCGTAGAGCGCACCCGTCTCGCCGAGTGCGGCACCGCCCGAGGAGATTTCGATCGCCGCGATTTGCGCCTGCGCTGCCTCAATCCACAGCCAGCCGCGAACACAGAAGCACAACGGATCAACCGAAGCGCCAGCGATGGGTTCGTCGAGGTGGGCGGGCATGCGGGCGGGCGAGGCGTGCGAGCGCGCAGGCGTGGGAGGCCGCTACTTCAACGGCCCCCACTCGCGCGGGGGGACGGCGAGGGTGAAGTCGTTGATCGTGAGGGTGAGGTTCGGGTTGTAGGCGGGATCGTTCACGAGGGCGTCGCCCCAGCGCTCCATCATGATCTCCACCTCGCCGCGGAATCGGTCTCGCTTTTCCAGAGTGTCTTCCTTGCCGCGGCTTGCGCTCTCGTGGTGGTAAAGCTCGGCGTAGGGCGTCCAGAGGTTGCGGTAGCCGGCCGCGCGGATCTTCAGGCAGAAATCGACGTCGTTGAACGCCACGCGCAGTTTTTCATCAAGCCCC
>JANOCA010000396.1:0-19981 GCA_031411915.1 Opitutaceae bacterium | reverse complement strand
ATGCTGCAATCGCTCCGCGTCCGCAATCTGGCCCTGCTCGAGGAAGTCTCGCTCGACTTCGAGGCGGGCTTCACCGCGGTCACCGGTGAGACGGGCGCGGGCAAAAGCATCCTGCTCGGTGCGCTGAGCCTCCTCGCCGGCGAGCGCGCCGACAAAACGATCATCCGGCAGGGCGCGCCCGCGTGCGAAGTGGAGGCGAGCCTGTTCTTTGCCGATGCACGGCGCATCGATGCGCTGCTGGCCGAGCTTGAATTGCCCGCGTGCGAGGAAGGTGTGCTGATCTTGAAGCGGAGCGTCCCGCGCGAGAAGGCCCCGAAGATCACGGTCAACGGCAGCCTCGCCACGCTTGCGGCGCTCCAGCGCCTCGGCGAGCAATGGATCGATTTCCATGGGCCGAGCGAGCCACGGCGGCTGCTGAAGGAAGGCTGCCAGCTTGATCTGCTCGATCTGTTTGGGCGCGCGGGGGCGGCGCGCGAGGACTACACGGCGGCCTACCGGGCCTGGCGCGAACTAATCGGGGAGCGCGAGCGGATCGCGAGGGAGACGAAACTCGCGCCCGACCAAATCGACTTTCTCAAGAACCAGCTCGTGCGGCTCGACGCGCTTACGCTCACCGAGGAGGCGATCGAGGCGCTGGAGCGGGATTTCCAGCGCATGAGCCGCGCGCAGGAGTTGATCGAGCTGAGCTCGGCGCTGGCGGCGGGATTGACGGGCGAGGAGGGCTTGCAGGGGCGGGTCGCCGAACTGCTGCGGCAGGCCCGGCAACTTGAGGGCATCGACGCCGCGAGCCGTCCGCTGGCCGAGCGGTTGTCGTCCGCCGCCGTGGAGCTGAACGATCTGGGCGCGGAGTTTTCGGCGCTGAGCCAGCAGTTGCAGTTCGATCCTGAGCAGGCGGAGGAACTCGGGGTGAAGATGAATGCCTGGCTCGAGCTCAAGCGCCGGCACGGCGGCGATGTCCGCGCCGTGGCGGAGGCGCGCGAGGAGATGCGGCGCCGGCTTGAGGTGCAGGGTGACCTCGAGGGCACGCTGCTGCGGCTGGAGAGACAGATCGCCGACGCGGAGAGGAAGGCGCGCAAGCACGCCCAAGTGCTGCGCGGCGGGCGCGAGAAGGCGGCGAAGGAGCTGGCAAAGGTCGCGGCCAAGGGCATCGCGCAGCTCGGCTTCAAGCGCGCGGATTTCCAGGTGCGCGTGGTGCCGCTGGCGGATCTCGGGCCGGCGGGGGACTGCGGCGCAGAGTTTTTGTTTTCGCCCAACGTGGGCGAGGCGCCGCTGCCGCTGAGCCGCATCGCATCCAGCGGCGAACTCGCGCGCGTGATGCTCGCGCTCAAGACTGTGCTCGCCGACCTCGATGAGGTGCCGTTGCTGGTGTTCGACGAGGTCGATGCGAACGTCGGCGGCGAGATTGGCCGCGTCGTGGGCGAGAAAATGGCGGGCATCGCGGAGAACCATCAGGTGCTCTGCGTGACACATTTGCCGCAGGTCGCCGCGCAGGCGACGTGTCACCTCGTGGTTACCAAGGATCAATCAAAGGATCGGGCGGTCGTCTCGATCGCGCCAATTCAGGCGAGCCGCAAGGCCCGCGTGAGCGAGCTCGCGCGCATGCTGGGCGATCGGAACGCGAAGAGCGCGATCGCGCACGCGGAGGAGCTGCTGGGCAGGTAGGGCGCGGACTCCGTTCCGCGCGCCGAACGATCAGCGCGCAGCCTTGGCTGAATCCGCGGCGAGCGGCGTCGCCGCCTTGCCTGAACCGCTGCGGAAGCTCCGCCACTTGTCGAGCGGGATGAGCCCGAGGCCGATGAGTGCGAGCTGGCTCCCGACAAACACGAAGAGCCAGTAAGCGACGGCGCTTTGGGAGCCGTAGCTGTGGAGGCCGACGCCGAGCATGTTCGTGCCGAACCAGCTCCACGCGGTGATGATGTTGCCGCCGATGGCGAGCACCATGATGCCGCGCGTCTTCACCAGGCCACCCCAGCGAGCGTGGAGAATCAGCGCATTCCAGATCACGATCATGAGCGCGCCGTTTTCCTTCGGGTCCCAGCCCCAGAAGCGGCCCCACGATTGATCCGCCCAGATGCCGCCGAGGACGGTGCCGACGAAGCTGAAGAGGGTGGCGAAGCAGAGGATGCCGTAGGTCATCCGGCCGAGGGAGTCGGCGGTTTGCTTGTCGAGGGTGGTCGAGAGCAGGCCGCGCAGGAGGTAGATGATGGCGAGGAAACCCGCGAGGAACGTCGCGGAGTAGCCGGCCGTGACGATCACGACGTGGGTCGCGAGCCAGAAGTTCGTGTCGAGCACCGCCTGCATCATCTCGAGCGTGTCGCCGCTGAGCGAGAGATGGTGCGCGATGATGAGCGTGGCGCAGCCGATCGCTCCGGCGGCGACGCTGGCGATGGCGTTCTTGTAGACCGCCTCGAGAATCAGGCAAAGCATGACGGCGCCCCAGCCGACGAAGAGCGCCGAGGAGTAGAGATTGGTGACGGGCGGGCGGCCCTCGAGCCACATGCGCGTGAGGATGCCGCCGGTCGCTAGCAGCCACGCCAGCCCGGTGATCCAGAACGCGCTGCGTTGCAGCGCATCGGGCCACGCGAGCCAGGAGACAAAGGCGAGGAAGAAGGCGAGTCCGTAGAGCACCGCGCTCGTGTAGAAGGGCTGGGCGGCGTTGAAGCGCGTCTCCGTATCGCTCTTCGACAGCCGCTCGGGGAAGCGTTTCGCGAGATCAGCGCGGTAGAGGACGAGCAGTTCGTTGAAGCGCTTCGGCTCGCCGTTGCGCCACGTGCGGGCAAAGCCGGCGTAGGCGAGGGCGGTGGAGTCCACGCGACCGGAGCGGAAGGTCTCGAGCAGGATGCCACCGACCGGTTTCCAATCGTTGGGATCGCCGCCGGGCGGGGGCGGCACGACGAGGTAGGGACCGCTGATGTTGCCCATGTCGGCGAAGTGTTCGCCGAGTTCCATCGCGGCGGCGGCCGCGGCCTCGTCGTGCGGCTGCTTGTTGAGCTTCGCGGTGACGGCGACGCGCCACTTCTCGGCGTTTTCCTGCAAGCGCAGCAGGTCGCCGAGGAAATCGCCGCGGCCGGGCGCCACGAGCGAGTGGCGGAGGCGCTGGTAATGGATGAGGTTGCCGTAAAGCTGCACGACCGCGCTTTGGAAGGTGGAGCGCGCGGCGTTCTCAACTTGCCGCGCGAGCTTGGCCTGCCTGTCGAGCTCGCCGAATTTTCCGGAGAGCTGTTTGTAGGAGAAACGTTTTTTACCCTGCCCGTCGGCGATCGTGAGATTGAAGAGCGCGAGCAGCTCGGGATGCGTGAGTTCGAAGGTCTGGTAGGTGTCGGCGCGCTCGGAGTGGAAGGACACGTCCAGCAGCCACTCGATGGGCTGGAGCTTGGTGCCGTCGGGTTTCTCCACCGTCTGCCGGCCCTGTAGTTGCAGCAGCGAGCTGCGGGCGACGGTGTCGAGCGGCTTGAGCCGGCCGTTGAGGAGCACGGGCAGCTTGCTGAAGCCGACGACATCGAACTCCGCGGGGTTCTTCGGCGTGCGGAGGGTCGAGAAGAGATAAAGCGCCGTGAGGATAAGGGCGGCGACGGGGAAGATTTTTTTCATGGTCAGGGGGCTTTCGGGCCGGTGCGTTTCCGGATGAAGCCGAGGAGGTGGATGCCGAATTGTCCGAGCAACCCGAGCGTCATCAGGCTGCAGGCGATGTAGGGAATCAGCCAGCTGGGGTTCTTGACGGCTTGTAGCCCGGTCAGCCCCTGCGCGCTGTCCATCTGATGCTGGTAAAACGTGTAGCCGCCGTAGCGCAGCGGGTTGTTCATGTAGATCAGCACTTCGCGATCATCGCGGCCATCGGGAGTCTTCAGTTCAAGGCGGCTGGAGAAATTCTTCGGGGTGTCGGTGCCGGGGTAGACGTCGTGCGTCACCTTGATGAGCCGGAAACTGAATGGCTTGTAGCTGCGCGTCCACCGTAGCGCGAGGCGGTAGGTGCGACCCTCGTGCGTGAGCGTCTGCGGGGCCTGCAGGAACGGCGCGCGGCTATGCGGGCCGAAGCTGGTCGAGACGAGCCAGGTGCCGATCGGACCGTTGGCGCCGACCAGCTCGATCGAGGCGGCGGGCATGTTGCGCTCGTTCTGCTTATAGGTCAGCGGCGCGGCTGAGGCCTGCACGCTCAGCCCGATGCCGGCGGTGGCCTGCGCGGGCTTGGCAGTGGCGGCGTCGCGCATGCCGAGGTCGGAGTTGGGGAAATAGTCCTTCACGACGATGCGGAAGGGGAGCTTTGGGTGCTGAATCGGCTCCCGGCCCGCGACGATTTCCTCCGGGATCGCGACGACCTCGTCGAACTCGGGGTTCGTGGTGTCGATGATGGCGAGCTCGTTGAAGTGCTGGCTCTCCGAGTGACTCTTGGTCTCGCCCTCGGTGATCTGCATCGTGTAGTCCTCCTGCCAGAGGCCGCTCAGCAGCTCGCCGACGAGCAGCAGAATCACGCCAAGGTGAGTGAGCTGGATGCCGGCCTTCTTCCACGTGAATTTGAAGCGATAGATGTGGGCCGCGATCAGGTTGAACAGAAGCAGGCCGCCGATGCTGTAGCCGCCGGGGAAAATCGGGACGGAGGTCCCGCTGCCACCCATCGGCTGGAAGACGACGAAGGTGCGGAACCACTTTTCCTGGATGCCCCAGATGCCGAGGTTTACCTGGTCGAGTGTCGCGGCGAAGACGAGGATCAGTCCCAGCGCGAGCAGGATGACCGTCAGCTTGAGCGAGACGAGGACGTCGCGGGCGGAGCGGAGCGGGCTATTCATTGAGCGGACGGCTTGACCGTGTCGAGGAACGCCATGAACGCCGCCTTCTCCTTCGCGACGAGCGCGTCGGGGCCGGTGAGCTTGAAAAACCACGTGCTGCCCTCGTGCGGCACCATCGCGGCGAGCGTGCGCTGCGGCGCAGGGCCGGTCGCGCCACCGAGATCGACGACGCCGATTTTCAGCCCGTTGCGTTCGAGCCGCTGCACGGCGGAGGCGAGATCGCCCGCACTGATGGGCCCGAGCTGAATCTGGCCGCGCCAACGGTTGATGTTCGCAAGATCACCCCCGACATCGCCGGGAAACGCCGTGATTGAGAGGTCGGCTTCGCCGCCGTCGCCCTTGATGGCGTAGCTGCCCTTGCGCATGGCCGAGCCGGGCTTGGCGATCCACGACGCGGGCGCGCTCCACGCGAGCCCGGGGCCGGAGGACGTGGCGACGGGCGTGTTGGCCATCGTGCTGCCCGTCGCGGCCGCGGGGGCGGGAGCAGCGGGGGCCGCCTTGGGCGCCTCGGCGCCATGGTTGTGCGGGGCAGGTGCGGACTTGGCCACGGGCGCCGGGTCCTTGGGCGCACGATACGTTTCAATGGCAGGCTTGCTGCACGCGGAAAGCAGCAATGCCATCGCGGCGGACAAGGAGGCGAAGGGGACGCGGGGGCTCATGGGAGGCGAAACACTCGGCGGCACACAGGAAAATTCAAACCAAACCGGCACGTGCCTTTGATCATTATCGCGACAGACGGGGCCCATGAGGATTCGTTGCCACTGGCGCGCGGAACATGCGGCCAACTTGAAGCTCGAATTGCACTGGTGCATCCGTCTTCCTGACTGGGTCGTTACCTTTTGGGGCGTGCCGCATCCGGCCCGCCAAAGTGTCGTGTCTGTTCACCCTCATGAAAATTCCCTCCCTCCGTGCTTTGTTGGTTGCGGGCGCTGTGTGCGCCCTCGGGCTCTCTGCGAGCGCCCAGATTATCGAGCTGCGTGCGACGATTAACGGCGCGCAGGAAAATCCCGCGGTCACGACGGGCGCCTCCGGCACCGCCGTGATGCTCTACGACGTGGGCGCCAATACCTTTGACCTCATCGTCTCCATCAACGGTCTGACCAACACCGCGACCGCCTCCCACATTCACGAGGGTGCGGCCGGTGCTAACGGTGGTGTCGTCACGAACCTCGGCGGCGAGGCCGTTTACACCCGAAGCGGCAACACCCTGACCGCGACCTTCCGCAACGTCACGCACGGCGGCGACAAGCTCCGCCTCATCCAAGGCGGCGCCTACTTCAACCTCCACACCGCCGCCAACCCGGGTGGCGAGGTCCGCGGCCAGCTCATCGCTCGCCCTGTTCGCCTCGTCGCGAACCTCGACCTCGCGCAGGAGCAGCTGCCCAACCCGACGATCAACTATGCCGGGGTGATCAACTTCGGCGGGGCCGCCGCGATTTACGATCCCGTGGCCAACACCATCTCGATCCGGCACTCGCTCTTCAACTTCACGAGCACGTTCGCCAACTCGCACATCCACACCGGCGGGACCACCGTGAACGGCCCGGTCAACACCCAGCTCGGCAACAACCCGGCGGCTGGGGCCTACAATTCCGCCAACGGCCACATCTCGGGCACCCATGACGCTGTGCCCTACGCGGGGAACCCGGTCGAGCTGCTGACCGGCCAGAACTATCTCAATTACCACAGCCAGGCCTTCGCCGGCGGGCAGCTGCGCGGCCAGCTCCGCGTCTCAAGCGAGACGCTCAGCACCCGCATGGGCAACCTCGCCGTCCGCAGCTTCGTCGGCGCGGGCGAGCAGGTGCTCATCGGCGGCATCAGTATCCAAGGCGCTGAGCCGGTGCGCGTGCTCATCACGGCCAAGGGCCCGTCGCTCGCCGCATTCGGCGTCACCGGCGCGATTCCGAATCCCACCCTCGCGCTGTTCGACTCCGCGGGCCGCCAGATCGCGGTGAACAACGACGTGGGCGCGCTCGCCCCCGGCTCAGAGCTGGCGCGCATCCCGAACGTGCCGACCAACCCGCTCGAGTCCGCGCTCGTCGTCGTGCTGCCGCCGGGCAACTACACTGCCCAGGTTTCCTCCGCGGCGGGCACCGGCGTGGCCCTGCTCGAGGCCTACGACCTGCGCAATCTGCCGGCGACGGTCGCGATCGCCTCCCTCGATCCGGTCGTGCCGGCCGCTTCCGCTTCCCGCGCGTTTGCCGCGATGGGTGGCAAGGCCGCGCCGGAGCTGTGCGAGGTGACGCCGCTCCCCGCCACGGTCGCCACGCGCTGAGGCCGTCCTGATTGTTTGAGCCCGGCACCCATTTGGTGCCGGGCTTTTTATTTTGCGGCGGCGGCAGCCCCGGTCGAAAAACGGTGCATGACGATCCTCCCGCTCGGCGATGCCGCCGCCGTGCAGCACCTCGACGGGCCGATCGATGCGGCCATGGCGACGCGGGTGCGGGCGTTGGCCGGTGCGATTGCCCGGCAACCGCCCGCGGGTGTGACCGATGTCGTGCCGGCGTTCGCGAGCGTCGCGGTCTTTTTTGATCCGGTGCGCGCGGCCGCGTTTGAGGAATTGCGTGCGGAATTGGAAGCATTGGCGACGAGTCCGCCGAGTCTCGTGGTCGAAGTCGGCGCCGCCCGGGTGGTGGAGGTGCCCGTGGCTTATGGCGGCGCCGACGGCCCGGACCTCAGCGTGGTCGCCGCGCACAGCGGGCTCACTCCGGATGAAGTCATCGCGCGGCATGCGGCAGGCGACTATCTCGTGCATGCGATCGGATTCGCGCCGGGGTTTCCTTATCTGGGGGGCTTGGATCCGCGATTGGCGACGCCACGGCGGGCCAGCCCGCGGGCGAGCGTGCCGGCGGGCAGCGTGGGCATCGGTGGCGCGCAGACGGGCGTCTATCCGTTTGCGACGCCCGGGGGCTGGAATCTCATCGGGCGCACGCCGCTCGCGTTATTTGATCCGGGCCGCAAACCGGCGGCTCTTCTGCGCACCGGGGATCGGGTGAAGTTTCGGGCAGTGCCCGCGAGTGAAGCGGTTTTTCATTCTGAGCCCGCGGCGAAACCTTCACGCCCAGCGCCGGCCGGCATGGAGGTCCTGAAGCCCGGGATGTTCACGACGGTTCAGGATGCGGGGCGTCCGGGGCATCGTGCGGATGGCGTGCCGGGCGGTGGGGCGGCGGACACCCTCGCGCTGCGACTCGCCAATCTGCTGGTGGGAAACGAGCAGCATGCCGCCGGTTTGGAATGCACGCTGGTGGGACCGGAGCTGCGGTTTAACCGCGACACGTTGGTCGCGTGGGGCGGCGCGACGACCGCGGCGTTGCCGAGCTGGCGGCCGGTTCCGGTGCGGGCGGGCGACGCGCTCACCATCGGGCCACTGAGTCGCGGTTGTCGGGGCTATCTCGCGATTGCCGGCGGCGTCGAGACGCCACCGCAGCTCGGCAGTCGCGGCACCTATGTGCGAGGTGCCCTCGGTGGCTTCGACGGCCGTGCTTTGCGGGTCGGCGATGTGGTGCCGGTGGGTGCGGGATGCAGCCGTGCGTCCACGGGCCAGTGGCATATCGATGAACGATTGCTGCCGGCCTACGCCAATCCGGTGACCGTGCGCGTCGTGACCGGGGCGCATGGCGCGGATTTTGAGGATTGGCGCGGACGGGCGTTCACTGTTTCGCCCCAGTCGGACCGCATGGGGGCCCGGCTCGTCGGAACGCTCCCGCGCCTCGCACCGCCGCGCGAGCTTGTCTCGTCGCCGGTCGCGCCCGGCACGATTCAAGTGCCGCCGGACGGCCAGCCGATCGTGTTGCTCGCGGATGCGCAGACGATCGGTGGTTATCCGCAAGTCGCCCACGTGATCTCGGTCGATCTGCCCTTGGTCGCGCAGCTGCGGCCGGGCGACACGGTGCGGTTCACCGAGGTCACGCTCGCCGAGGCGCGCCGGCTGGTGCTCGCCCGCGAGCGCGCGCTGGGCTTGCTGCGTGAGGGCCTGGCCCAGAAATTCCGCTGACGTGCAACCGACGATCGATCTCAACTGCGACTTGGGCGAGGGCGCCGGCCATGACGCGGAGCTGATGCCGCTCATCACCTCGGCCAACATCGCCTGCGGCGCGCACGCCGGCGACGAGGCGACGATGCGCGCGACCATCGCGCTCGCGCAAGGCCACGGCGTCGCGATCGGCGCGCACCCGGGCTTCGCGGACCGGGAGCATTTCGGGCGGCGGGAGATCGTGCTGACGCCGCGGGAGATTTATGATCTCGTCCGCCGGCAGATTGAGAGGCTGCGGGCGATGGGGCCGGTGCGACATGTGAAGCCGCACGGTGCGCTCTACAATCTGGCCGCGCGTGACGAGGCGGTGGCGGACGCACTGGCGAGGGCGGTCCAGGAAATCGATCCCGCATTGAAGTTGGTGGCACCGCCGGACAGCGCGCTGGAGCGGGCAGGAAAGGCGAGGAATCTCTGCACCGTCGTGGAGGTGTTTTCCGACCGCACCTATCAACGCGACGGCACGCTCACCCCGCGCTCGCGACCCGACGCGTTGATCCATGACGAAGCGACGGCGGTGGCTCAGGTGCTGCGCATGGTGCGCGAAAGGGTGGTGCGCGCGACCGACGGGACCGATGTGCCCATCCGCGCCGACACCGTGTGCGTGCATGGCGACGGGCCGCACGCAGTGGCGTTTGCGCGGCGGCTCGCGGCGGAGCTGAGGCAGGCGGGAATCGCGCTGCGCGCCCCGGTTTGACAGCATGGGGCGGCGCAGTAATCGAGACGCCGCCCCATGTCTCCTTTTCTCCTGCCCTCGATCCGTGGCGTCGCGATCCTCGCTCTGCTCGTGAGCGTCCCTGCACGCGCGGCGTCCTCTGAGTGGAAGGACGCGAAGGGCGCGACGTTTCGCGGGGAGCCGGTCGAGGTCGTGGGGCCGATGGCGCTTTTTCGCGTGGGTGGGATTTCGAGCCGGTTTGTGCCGCTGCGCTCCCTGTCGCCGGAGGATTGCGTGCGATTCCATAAGGCCATCGCGGGGCGCGCGCCGCGGGCGGAGCGTTGGAGCGAGGCGAAGGGCGAGGCGACGGCGGACCTCGTGGGGAAGCTGAAGCGCTCCGACAACCGCGAACTGCAGGCGATCGACTTTGAGAAGACCCCCGAGCCCGAGATGATCATCGGGGTCTTCATCGGCAAGCGGGAGGGCAGCGTGAACCACCTGCTCGACAACCTCGCGCCCTTCGTGGGCCGGGTGCAGCGCATCTACCCCGGGCGGGTTGCGGCGGCAGTGTTGGCGTCGCGTCAGGCCAACATGGATTCGCGCTGGCTGCCGGCGCGCTCGTGGCTCGTCGCCGATCCGGCGAAGGTGGGGGGCATCAAGCTCATGGGACGCTTCGCGCCACCGCAGGGCATGACGTTTGTCCTCCTGACCCGGGAGGGCGTGCCGCTCTTCGGCCACGCCATCGAGGATATCGTCGACGTGATGAAGTTCGTGGACGGCGCGAGCGGCTTCCTCTGGGAGCTGAACCCGGCCAACCCGCGCACGCTGCCCGACCGCGCGCACTACTACGGCAAGGTGCGGCCGGTGGAGTTTGCGGAGGGCCAGGCAGCGCCGCTCCTCCTGATCGATCCCCTGCGCGTCGACGTGCTGCGAACGCGCGGTGTCTCGCGGATCGACGCCACCATCGCCGTGGGGCCGGATGGAAAGCCGACCGGCGTGGAAGTCGCGCCCGGCTCGGGTCTCCCGGCGCCGCTGGTCGCCCCGATCGCGGAGGCGCTGCGGCGGAATTCCCTTTTCGCCCCGGCCATCGAGCGCGGCGGGGCGGTGGCGGGCAGCCACGCATATGTGCTGACGGTGCCCCCGCTCGACAAGCAGCTCGCCGCCGATTCCGCATGGGTGAACGGCGAGGCGCGCCGCGCGATCCCGATCAAGAGCTGGCTCGTGCTAAAGCCGATCCGGGTGCCCGAGCAGGTGTTCACGAGCGTGGATCGCGTGGGGCCGGATGGCGTGGTGATGCTCAAGGCCGTCACCGCGGGCAAGGCGGGCAGCGTCTCGACCGCCTCGCAGATGAATTCGTTCAACGACGACTGGTTCTCCACCGCTGGCGCCGGGAGTGTGCGGCCGGTTGCGGGACAGAAGCAGGAGGTCGACGGCGAGAAGCTCACGTGGAAAGCCGTCACACCGAGCAGCGGTCTGGTGGATTTTCTCGGCACCTCCCGCGTCGGCAGCCTCGACTACTGCGTCGGCTACGCGTGGACGGAGATCGATGTGCCGGAAGAGACCGATGCGTGGCTCGGCATCGGCAGCGACGACGGACTCAAGGTCTGGCACAACGGCGAACTCGTGAACGACAAGTGGGTGCGACGCACGAGCCGGCTCGACGACGATGTTGTCGCGCTACGTCTGAAAAAGGGACCGAATCAATTCCTGATCAAAATCCAGAATGCGATGGGCCTCTGGAGCTTCACGGCGCGGCTCAGGACGCGGGGGAATTGATCATGTGGGTCGGGCTTTACGCCCGACATGCCGGGGATAAACCCCGACCCCCACTCACAATCCGATCCCGCTCCGCGAGCAACTGCCCCGCGATGCTCAGCGCGATCTCGTGCGGGTGGTTGGTCCCGAAATCCAAGCCGAGCGGGCAGTGAAACTGCCCGGCGCGCTTGGGCGTGAGGCCCGCGGCGATGAGTTCGCGACGCAGCACGGCGGCCTTGGCGTTGCTCCCGATGGCACCGAGGAAAGGGAAATTTCGCTCCGCGAGCGCGCGCTGCAAGATGGGCCGGTCGGTGGCGTGGCCCTTGGTGAGGCAGAGCACAAACGCGGGCGCCGGCAGGGTGGGCACGAGGTCAGCGGGGTTGTCGTGACGGACGAGGCGGAGATTCCGCGCGCGGGGGAGTTGCGCGAGCCAATCCTCGCGCGGATCGCACACCGTGATCGAGCAGGGCAGCGGCAACAGCACGGGCAAGAGCGCCTGCACGATGTGCCCCGCGCCAAAAATCACGATGGGCCATGCCTCGCCACGCGCGGGGTGCGGTTCGAAGTAGAGTTTGACCGATCCACCGCAGGTCATGCCGACGTCCGCCTTGAGGCTCCAGTTCACGAAGCGGGGCTGTGCGCCGCCGGCGAGCAGTTGCTGCGCGTGCGCGATGGCTTGCGCCTCCACCCGCCCGCCGCCCACGGTGCCGGCGTGAAGGCCGGCGGGGGTGACGAGCATCTTGGCGCCGGTGTCCTGCGGTGTGCTGCCGATCGACTCGACGAGCACGACGAGCACGAAGCCCGTGCCTTCGTGCCCGAGCGCCACGAGTTGCCCGTAGATTTCGCTCATGGAAATTTCCGCACGCGTTCCTGCCAGCGTTCGCGGCCGACAAAAAATTCCAGTGATTCCGCCGGCGCAACGGGCTCGTCGCGCACCAGTCGAAACAACGGATCGAAAAGCCGGTCCGCTTCGCCCGGCGCCAGGCCGAAGGGCGGGCCATCCGTGCTCTCCTCGAAAAAGTAGATCCCCGCGAGCGTGCCGCCCGGCTTCAGGAGTGCCGCGGCGCGTGCGACGATCTTTTCCCGCCACGCGGGGGGCAGGGCGCAGAGGAAGGTGCGCTCGTAAATGAAATCGAAGGGTGCATCCGCCAAGGTGTGCGTGAAAAAATCCCCCTCGATGATGCGCCCCGCGCGCGCCGGTCCCACTGTCGCGCGCGCGCGCGACACCGCCGGCGCGCTGAAGTCGATCGCGGTCACGCGGAAGCCGGCCTGCGTGAAGGCGGCGACCTCGTAGCCGGAGCCGCAGCCGGGGATGAGCACGCTCGCGCCCCGGCCGGGACGCGTGGCGAGGTGCCGCGCGAGCGGCGCGGGCACGCCGCCCAGATCCCACGGTGTCGTGCCGGCTTCGTAGCGGGTGTTCCAGAAACCGGGTGAAGTCGGGTCCTCGGTCATGGCTGCGAGGTGGGCGGGCACGTCCACGTGCCCGCATGGGAGAGCACACGCCACACTTCAAATGCGGGCAGAGGAACCTGCCCGCCCACCCGACCATTCTCCGCTCTTCTCACGCGCGCTGCAGCTTCGGCCGGCCGCTCTCGACGATGAAGCTTGCGCGCGTCTCCACGGGCGCACCGGGGCGCGAGACATAGGGGACAGTGCGGTAGTCGGTGCGCCACGCCTGGGGCGTGATGTCGCAGCGGACGTAGCCGCGCTCGGCGTTGAAGAATTTCATGAAGGGATTTTCCGCCTCGCGCCATGCGTTGGCGGCCGGGTCGTGTTTGCCGTCGCCGCCGGATGAGATCGAGGTGCCGACGAACTCCACGCCCGTGCTCTGCGAGTCGAGTTGATCAAAATCGGCGATGAGCTCGTTGGCCCAGTTGCTGTGGATGTCGCCGGTGAGGACAACGGGGTTCTTGATCTTCTTCTCGTGGAAATGGCGCAGCAGGCGGCGGCGCTCAAATTCGTAGCCGGGCCACTGGTCCATGCTGTAGGTGACATCAGGGCCGCGGGTCTTGTCCACGCGGGCCACCATGATTTGTTGCGCGAGGACGTTCCAAGCAGCGGGCGAGCGCTCGAGCCCGTTGAAGAGCCACGCGCGCTGCTGGTCGCCCATCGCGGTGCCCTTGGGGTCCATGAGGACGGGGCTCGGCGGTTTGTTGCCGTCGCCCTGCGGCTGAGCGGTGCGGTATTGGCGGGTGTCGAGCACGTGGAAATTGGCGAGACGCCCATAGCCGAGGCCGCGGTAGAGGAGCATGTCGGGGCCGCTCGGAAGCGCACTGCGGCGGAGCGGCATGTTTTCAAAGTAAGCCTGGTAGGCGGCGGCACGGCGGAGGAGATACTCGGCCTGAGGCATGCGTTTGCTGCCGGTGTGCGTGCTGGCGTAGTTGTTGGTGACCTCGTGGTCGTCCCACGTGACGATCCAAGGGGCCATGGCGTGCGCGGCCTGCAGGGCGGGATCGGATTTGTAGAGGGCGTAGCGGGCGCGGTAATCGTCGAGGGTGAAAATCTCGGGCGAGTTGTGGCGGCGGAGCGCGTTGTCCCGCGCGGCGCCCTCGTAGATGTAGTCGCCGAGATGCACCACGAGATCGAGGTCCTCGCGCGTCATGTGGTCGTAGGCGGTGAAGAGGCCGGCCTCGTAGTGCTGGCACGAGGCGAAGGCGAAGCGCAGCCGCGCGGGCGTGGTGTTCGCGGCGGGCGTGGTGCGCGTGCGGCCCTTGGGGCTGACCTCGGCGCCGGCCTTGAACTGATACCAATACCACCGGTCGGGCCGCAGCCCGGCGACCTCCACGTGGACGGCGTGGCTCCAGGCGGGCGTGGCGGTGGCGGAGCCGCGCTGCACGATGCGCGTCATCGCCTCGTCGTCGCAGATCTGCCACGAGACCTCCACGGGCTCGGGTGACATGCCGCCGCCGGGCTCGAGGGGCTTGGGCGCGAGGCGCGTCCAAAGCACGACGCCATCGGGCAGCGGGTCACCGGAGGCGACGCCAAGGGAAAACGGGTAGGCGGAAAATTTCGGCGCGGTCGCGACCGCACCGCGGGCCCGGGTGGAAAGGAGGGCGGCGACAGCGAACGAGGCGGTGCCGGCCACAAAGGAGCGGCGTGTCATCTGGCTCGGATCAGCCAGGGGGAAAAGGGGTGAAGCCATGGTGCGCTAGCAAGTGCCGGCGCCTTTTCGTCGTCAAGCGGCGCGAAGCCGCGCCGAGCGCGCAGGTGAGAGCGAGGGAGCGGAGGGATTTAGTCATGTTGGGTGGGGAAGTGAAAACGCGCGGGGCGCAAAGGAGCCCTGCACTCCGTGGAGAAAGGCAGTTGAACCACAGATCGACACGGATGAACGCGGATTCCCTGGGCAAGCTGAACTCGAGTCCATTCCAACGGACTGGATGATGGAGCGGGCCGCCAGCGACTCCCGCGAGTTTCACCCGCGGAATCTGTGTCTATCCGTGTCCATCTGCGGTTTCCTGCCGGGAGTCCGACTCAGCTTTTCACCACAAACGGCGCGAAGAACGCGGCCTGCGTGGGCGGGTAGCGGCCGATGAGGCGGACGCCTTCGTCGAGCTGCTCCTCGCTCTGCACGTGGCCGGTGGCATGGAGCCGCGCGATCACGTCGTAACGCGTGTGCGGCACGAGCAGCTCGGTCGAGGCATGCGCCTCGGCGACCAGCTCGAGGCAGCGCGCCTCGAGCGCATCGAGGCCCTCGCGGGTGCGGGCGCTGACGAAGAGCCCGTCGGGCACGAGCCGGCGGGCGTGGCGGCGCATCGCGGCATCGGCGGCGTCGACCTTGTTGAACACGGTGACGATGGTCTGGTCGGCGGCGCCTAGCTCGCCGAGCACGGCGAGGGTGGTGGCGTGATGCTGCTCGAAGTTTGGATTCGTCACATCGATCACGTGGACGAGGAAATCCGCGACGATGACCTCCTCGAGCGTGGCCTTGAACGCCTCGACGAGGCCGTGCGGCAGGCGGCGGATGAACCCGACGGTGTCGGTGACGAGCATCTTTTGGTTGCCGCGGAGCACGAGCTGGCGCGTGGTGGGATCGAGGGTGGCGAAGAGCTTGTTGGCGGCGAGGACCTCGGCGCCGGTGAGCGAATTGAGGAGCGTGGACTTGCCGGCATTGGTGTAGCCGACGATGGCGCAGGTGGGAATCGGCACGCGCTGGCGCTTGGTGCGCTGGACGCTGCGCTGCTTCACGACGCTCGCGAGCTCGGCCTTCAGGTGCGTGATGCGGTCGCGCACGGTGCGGCGATCATTCTCCAGCTGGGTCTCGCCTTCGCCGCCCATGCCGCCCTTGCCCCGTTGGCGGGACAAGTGCGTCCAAGCGCGCGTGAGGCGCGGGAGTGAATACTCCATGCGCGCAAGCGCGACCTGGAGCGTGGCCTCGCGCGTGTGGGCACGATCGGAGAAAATTTCGAGGATGACCTCCTGACGGTCGATGACAGCGAGGCCGGAGAGTTCCTCCCAGTTGCGCTGCTGCGCGGGCGAGAGCGCCTCGTCGAACACGATCACATCGGCGCCCTGGGCCTTCGCGAGATCGACGATCTCCTGGGCCTTGCCGCTGCCGAGGAGGAGGGAGGGTGTGGCGCGGCGGAGATTGACGAGCTCGGCGTGCGCGACGGTGAGGCGGAGATTTTGGACCAGCTCCGTCAACTCGGTGAGCAGCTCGGCGGCCTCGCCCTCCTTCATTTCCGCGGTCTGCACGCCCACGAGGAAGGCGCGCTCAAGCTTGGCGGGTTTGTCGGTCAGGAAGTCGGCCATCCATCCACGGGAGCACAAAAGTGCGGGCCGCGCAGGGTATTTCTTTCTAGGCCGGTGGCGCGGCGGCGCGGCGGGCCGAGCCGATCGACCGCAGCAACGCGCGCAGCTCGGCGGTCTTCACGAGGCGTATCGCGCGCACTTCGTCGCCCACGACATGCACGGTCAGCGTGTCGTAGCCCGCGCGGAGGGCGGCGGCGCCGGCGTGAGGGAAATTCCAATAGACCCAGAGGTCGGCGCCGATGCGCTGCGACGGCGGGCCGTAGCGCTCGATCACCGCGGTGGCGGTGGGTTTCCTCGGGGCGAAGGGAACGAGGTCATCGGCAGCGGCCGCTGCGGCCACGGAGAGAAGCGCGAGACAGAGAAGGGCGAGTGGTCTCATCGGGCCTAGGAAACCGCGGCCGAGGACTCGCGTTACCACGCTGGGCGATGAAAGCGACGGACCGTGACAAAATCGCGACGAGCGGTGCCGACGCGGAGACAAGCCCGCACCATGCGGGCAGACGCACGGTGAAGCGCGCGCCGCCGCCTGGCGCGTCGTTGAGGGCGACGGTGCCGCCGTGGGCCTCGACGATTGGTTTCACGAGACTCAACCCAGGTCGTAGGCCGCGCTGGGAGCGGCTGCGTCGCCCCCGGCGTTCCGTTGGAGAGCGCGAGGCGGTCTTCCGCTGCCGCCTCCAGCGCGGCGAGGAGGTTATTGGCCGCCTAGCCGAGTCGAATGGCGTCGGCGCAATACTCGAAGTCCAAATCGCCGTCCCGTTAGGGGAGCGACCGGGGACGGGATGCGGGTTTCGGCGGGTTGGAATTACGGTCATGTTCGTTTGGCATGAACCCGAACGTCGGGGCGCCGTTGGTGTCTGAGATTTTTGAAGGTCTGACATGAATCGCCACCGTTCCCTCATGATAGTCGACGTCCAACGCGCCTTTGAGCCTCCGCAATCTTTCGTCGAAAGGTTACGGCGTTATGCACGCCGTTTTCCGTGCCGCGTTTTCACCCAGTTTATCAACCCAGCGGGCTCGATGTTTAGAAAAATCCTGAAGCAAAAAAATGTAGCCCAGGCACGCCGGCGGTTGACCTGCGCCTTGCCCCCGAGCCTCGCGATATGAGCCTTCAGAAAACCTCCTGCGGCCTGACGCGCGATCATATCCGCCAACTGCGTGCTCGGAAGATTACGCAGGTGACGGTGCGCGGGCTGGACACCGATGCATGCGGCTTGGGCGTCATGTTTTCCCTTTTCGACGCGCAAATGCGAATGCCACCTGAAGGAGGACATTTGTCGGAGTTCATCCGGTCTGCATCGCCCGGCGATGAAGATAGTCCGAGCGCAGTGTCCGCCGCCGCGTTGACCTCCCATCTTTCCCTCACCGAGGCATGCCACCGCAATGCGAGGGCAAACGGGACGCGCTTTCATTCGCCCGCCGCCCATGGGGTCGCCCCCCTGCGCTTACCATCTCTCGCGATTTCCATGCGTCACTATTTCCCGATTTTTATTTTTGTTTTGTGCGCGGGTTTTTTTCCTGGCCTACGGGCTAGCCCCCCGCCGTTGCTTGCCGGTGCAATCGAACAATGGACTGCAGGTCGGGCGGACCTGGCCTTCATGCAGCAAACCCGGTTTTTGTTCGACAACGGCACGGTGAAGGAGGAACGCGTCGAACGTTATGATCCTTCCCTTCCCGACAGCCGGCGGTGGCAGCTGCTTCAAGTCAATGGCCGGCCCGCGACCGCCGACCAACGCAAAAAATGGGAGAGCCCGAAGAATGCGAAGCCGAGAAAGAAGGCCTTCAAGCCACCCGGGGAATACCTTGATCTCGAGGGTGCCACGCTCGTGAAGGAAACACCCAAGGAGGCCACCTTCGAGATCGCCTTAAAGCCTGACGTGGCGCGGTTGATTGCCGTGGAGAAGATCGCCGTTGCGCTCACCATCGATAAGGAAACGCAAAGCGTCACCCGCATCGCGGCCGATCTGCGCCAACCGATGCGAGTGTTGCTCGGGGTGGCGCGGATTACGGATTTGGATGTCGATGTCAGCCTCGAGCCGGCCGATGAAGATCGTCCTGAGACTTCCGGCGACGTAAAAACCGGGAGCACGGCCCGCGTGACACTTTCGAAAATGGGAACCCCGATGGAATACATCTGGAGCGATTTCAAACGCGTCACGCCGCATAGTGCGAAATAATCAGCTTGGCGGACGCCGAGTGGGGAACGGCAGCAAAACGTCTGGTGCCTGGCGCGCCTCCTGCCGCCCCGGTCGCGCTCACTAACCTTCTCCGGAAAAATGCGATGCGAACGCAGGGGCGTTTTCGCTGTCATTGAAGGTCCCACATGAATCGCACGCGTGCCCATTTGACCGTCAACGCTTCGCGGGCCTTTGGAGTTCCGCCGCGCATCGCGGACGACCCGCGCCGCAGTGCACCGCTACCGGTCATCAGGTAGGCTCCCCATGTTTTTAAATTTAAGAGCTTCCCGCTACCTGATAACCCGCTTGGCTCGCGGCTACGGATTCCTCGATCCCATCGGACTCCTCGCGCGGATGCGCGGGTTTGCGCAGCCGTCGGAGGTGGCGGAACCAATCGAGTTGCTGCGTGCGGGCATGTTGTTTCACGCGCGTGGGCTGGTGAACACCAAGGCGATCCAGAACAACCTCGACTGGGTGTGGCCCTATTGGGTGGAGAAGCAGTTCAATCCCGCGGACGATTCGTTCATCCCGCGCGCGTTTTCTTTCAGCCACATCAATCTCACGCATCGCAACTGGACCGCAGTCGGCTGGCCCGATGTGCCTTGGTATCCGATTGTCGATCCGCGCGGCTTGGTGACGCCGCTCTTCGACGGCTGGTCGCTCGATTTCTGGTTTGTGGCGGAGGACGGCACGATGCTGGCACCGTCTAAGGCAGGAGAGTTCCAGCAGGCCCTCGCGCTCACCGACAATCTGGCCGTGAGCTCCGTTGTCACTTGGCCGGCGGCCAGCATTGCGACGAGGACCAGCCTGGTCGTCGAGGGAGACGAGCCGTTTTGCCGCGTGAGCGTGTCGGCTCCCGTCGGCGAGAGTGGGTATGTCGCCGTCATGCTCCGGCCCTACAACCCTGAGGGGATCAGCTCTGTGCACGACGTCACCATCGCGCCGGATCGGCGGTCGTGGCAGGTTAACAAACGGCAGACGGTGGAGTTCGACCGCGTCCCTGCGCGCCACGAGCTTTCGATCTACAAGGAAGGCGACGTGGCGCATCGCTTGAGCGAGACCGGAGTGATTTCCGCGGCCACCTGCAATGTCGGTCTGGCCACGGCCGCCGCGCTCTTCCCCATCAGGGCGCTGCGGGAGAAACCGCTGGAGGTGCGCATTCCCATCTACGACGAACTTCATTCGACGCGGCGTCCGAAGTGCCCGGGGGTGCCGGGGTGGCGTGAGGCAATGGCGCCGCTGGCAAAACTCGCGGTGAACGAACCGCGGGTGCAGTCGCTTTACGATCTCGCGGCCAGCACGCTGGTCTTGCTCACCCCGGAGGACGCCTATCCCGGGCCCTACACCTACAAGAGATTTTGGTTTCGTGATGCATCGCTGATGCTCAACGCCCTGTTGACCCTCGGCGGGGTCGAGCGGACCCGTCGCGCGCTGGCCAAGTTCGAGCCGCGCCAGCGCCGCGACGGCTACTTTCTTTCCCAGGAGGGCGAATGGGACTCGAACGGAGAGGCGATCTGGATTTATCGGCGCTTTGCTTTGCTCACGGGCGAAACGCTGCCGCCGGCTTGGCTGGGCGCCGTGAAAAAAGGCGCCCGCTGGATTCGGGAAAAACGCCTGCCGCGGGACGCGCGGAGTCCGGGCGCGGGGCTGTTTCCCGCGGGTTTCAGCGCCGAGCATCTCGGACCGAACGATTTTTATTACTGGGACGATTTCTGGGGCGTGGCAGGTTTGCGGTGTGCGGCGGATCTGTTGCAGGCAACTGACGCCGCACTGGCGGCGGAGTGTCGGCAGGAGGCGGCAGATTTCATGGCCGCGATCGAGCGCTCGGTGCCCG
>JANOCA010000395.1:0-3274 GCA_031411915.1 Opitutaceae bacterium | reverse complement strand
TTCTCTCCACGCCGGTCTGGGAGGGCTATCCCGGCGCCGCGACGCGCGTGCTCCTGCCCATGACGCTCGCGTTCAACATCCTCGTGCCGCGCGGTGCGCGCTGGCTGCCCGTGCTGATCGCGGGCAACCTCACGGTGGCGGCGAGCGGCTTCGAATTCTCGCCGCCCCATGAGTTCCACGTCGTGCGCGGCGAGGCGGCGGCGGTTGCGGCCTTTCACGTCAAGGTCGGCGCGGGCTGGCACGGTCCCGAGCGCCATGCCGATCAGCGGTGGCGGTGGAGCTCGGGTCGTTCGGAGCTCAGCCTGGTGAACCGCTCGGCCGCGCCGGTGCGCGTGGTTTTGCAGGCGCGCGTCAGCGCCGCGGATGAGGGGCGCTCGGTGCGCGTGGCTTCGGGCGAAAATCTGCGGTGGGCCGATCGGATCTCCGATCGGCTCGTGGATCTGCGCTTCGGCCTGGACCTGCCGCCGGGCGAGACGGTGCTCGTGTTTTCAACCGACAAGCCGCCGGTCAAGATCAGCACGGACCCGCGCGAGCTCGCGTTCCGGGTGATGAATTTGACCATCGTCGTCACACCGGTGCCTGATTCACGCTGAAGATTCATGAGCAAGAAACCCGGCCCCTGGCGTCGATTCCTGCCTCTTCCCGGCTCGCTCCGCGGGGAAAACGAACGCCTGCGCGCTGAGCTTGCCACGCTCCGCGCCCTGCAGGCGGAGTGGGCGCGGTTTTCCCCGCCCGGACATTTCTACTCGCCGTTGCACTCGCGCGAGGAGGTGGCGGAGGCCTTCGCGCGCGGCGGGTTCGGGCCGCCGTTTCCCGGGATCGATCTCAACGAGGCGGGGCAGGCGGCGCGGCTCGAGCGCTTCGCGGCGTTCTATGCGGGGCAGCCGTTTCCCGAGGAGCGAACCGAGGGCCGGCGGTTTTTCCTGAACAATCCCTCCTACGGCCACTTCGACGCCATCATGCTGTGGTGCATGCTGCGCGAGGCGCGCCCGCGCCGGATCGTCGAGGTCGGCTCCGGCTTCAGCTCGGCCGCCATGCTTGATCTCAACGAACACGTCTTCGGCGGCGGCGTGCAATTCACGTTCATCGATCCGGACATGGCCCGGCTGAAGCCGCTCCTGCGCCCGGGTGACGAGAAGCGCACCACGCTCATCGAGAAACGCGTGCAGGAGGTGCCCCTCGATCCGTTCCGCGCGCTCGGGGAGAACGACGTGCTCTTCATCGACTCCTCGCACGTCAGCAAGATCGGCAGCGATGTGAACCGGCTTTTCTTCGACGTGTTGCCGGCGCTCGCGCCCGGCGTGCTCATCCATATCCACGATGTCGCCGGCAACCTCGAGTATCCGCGCGAGTGGCTCGACGAGGGGCGCGCATGGAACGAGCAATACCTTCTGCGCGCGTTCCTGATGAACAACCGCGACTACCGCATCGAGCTTTTCACCGGCTGGCTCTTCAACACGCGGCACGCGTGGTTTCGCGAGAAGATGCCGCTTTGCGCGCGCGGCGGCGGCGGCCAGATGTGGCTGCGCAAGCTGGCGTGATGCGCCGCTTGTTGTAGCCCTGCTCGTGAGAGCAGGGAGCGACGGGGATTGCAGCGCAGTTCGGTCCCGCCTCTCACGAGGCGGGCTACGATCAACCTCAGAACGTCGCGATGTTTTCCAGCCGGCGCCGGTAGCGCGCACCGATGACCGCCGGGGCGAAGCGCGCCGCGATCGTCGCGCGCGCGGCGGCGCCGAGCCGCGCGCCCAGCGCACGGTCGGCAAAAAGCTTGCTCATCCATTCCGCCGCGTGCGCCGGTTCAGGATCGGCCCAGATCGATCCCTTGGCGTAGGGGCCGTGGTTGCGATCGAGGGTGATGAGCGGCGCGCGCACGGGGCAGCCGTTTTCCGCGGAGACGAATTCCGCGGTCGCGGACCAGTCGGTCGAGATCACGGGCTTGCCGAGCGCCATGCATTCCGCGACGGCGAGTCCGAAGCCCTCGGAGCGGTGCAGGGAAACGAAGCAGTCGCAGGCGGCTTCGAGCGCGTAGATATCGGCGCGCGTCAGCGTCTCCGTGAGGATGACGGTGCCCGGCAGGTCCCGGACGCTCTCGCGGAGCTCGGAAAAGTCGGCCTCGTTGCCCGCGACGTTCTGCACCTTCACCACCAGCGCGGCGCCGCGCCCCGCGAGGCCCGATTGCCGGAACGCCGCGATGACGGCGCGTGGATTTTTCCGCGCCGCGTAGGAGTTGAGATCGAAGAGGGTGAGAAAAAGGAAATCATCCGCGGGCAGGCCGAACCGATTGCGCAGCGCGGCCGTCGGTTCCGTTGGCGCCGCAAACCCGATCGCGTGCGGCATCGTGAGCACGGGCAGGGGCGATTTCATCGCCACGGCCGCCGCGGTGAAGTCGCTCGGGCACCAGATCTCGTCGAAGTAGTCGAAGCTCGGCTGCCACGCATCGGGGAACTCCGGCAATTCCCACGCGAAGTAGCCGATGTTGTATTTGCCCGCGCGAAAGCCCGGGCCGTGGTGGTGGTCGACGTCGCGCGCCGCCGGCGGATCGATGTGGACGACGTTCACGCCGTGCGGATTCGCGTCGCGCAACCGGGCGGCGTAGGTCTGGTCGCCGAGCCGGTTCTTGCAGTGGAGCTTCAGCGGCACGAGCGCGGCCGGGATGCCGGCGGCATCGGCGGCGCGCACCATGCAGCGCGCCGACTCGCCGACGCCGAGATCGGCGGTGAGAAAGCCCGCGATGTTGAGCCCGAGCTGGGCGTGGCGGCGCGCGAAGTCGGCGGAGTAGGGGGCGTGGCGCCGCGAGAAGTCGAAGATCGCCTCGCCCGCCTCCGTCGCGATCGTCGCGATACGGAGCTGGCGGTTTTTGTTTTGCGCGCGGAAGCGTTGCCAGAAGGGAAGTCCGGTCGTGCGCCCCAGCCAGGCGAGGAAGTTCGTGGTGCCGACGCCTTCGAGCGCGAAGGTCACGGCGATCTCCGCGGCGGCGGGCACGGCCACGCGCATTTCCCATGGCCCGTCCGGCGGCGAGACGAGCTTGGCGAGCGGTGCGCCGTTGACTGAAACCAGCAGGGTTGGCGCCCCGGTCTCGAGGCCGCGGGCCTCGGGGTGCGGCCGCACTTCGCCGCGAATCACGAGGCCGGTAGCGGCGGCGAGCGGCGGCAGGCGCACCGTGCCGTGCTCGCGCAGCCAGGCGGAGTTGGGATCAAACTCGTCGTGAAACAAACCGGTGCACGCGGTGAAACGCCGGGCAAAGGCGCCGCCGGCAAAAGGAGTGCGCTCACGG
>JANOCA010000394.1:0-4766 GCA_031411915.1 Opitutaceae bacterium | reverse complement strand
GAGATGAACACCCCGAGCACCCCCAGCCCGATCGTGAAAATATCCGGGATGATCATGTGATCGAGGTCGATGAAGGTCGCGGCGACCAGGCAGCTCACGAAAACCCAGCCGCACACCGCCACCCACGGGGAGAATTGCAGCCAGCAGATGGTGAACAGCGCGCCCGTCAGCAGCTCGACAAACGGATAGCGGAACGAAAACGCGCGCCCGCAGCACCGTGCCCGGCCGCGCAGCAGCAGCCACGAGAGGATCGGGATGTTGTCGTGCCATTTAATCGGCTGTCCGCACCCGCAGTGTGAACCGGGAGTCACGACCGACTGCTCCTTCGGTAACCGATAAATCACCACGTTGAGGAAACTCCCGACACACGCCCCGAGCACAAACACCGCGACCGGGAAAAACCACGGGAACGCGGCGTTGAACTGGGCGAATTCGGAAGCGGACATCGGGCTTGTCTTGCATGGGCCGTGGCAAAGCACACGGCGAAAGTTGCGCTAGCCGCCCATGGCGGCGCGCGCCGCGGCGGCCATGTCCCGCGCCGTCTGCGCCGCAGGAATGCCGCTCCAAATCTCAAGCGCCTTCGCGCCTTGATGCACCAGCATCGCGAGGCCGTTGGCGGTGGGCACGCCGAGGTTGGCGGCGTCGCGCAGCAGCGGAGTCACCGGTGGATTGTAGATCATGTCGAATACCGCGGCGGGTCGCGGAAGCGCCGCGAGATCGATCGGCGTGGGATCGGTGGGCTTCAGGCCCGCGCTGGTCGCGTTGATCACGATTGCGGCGGCGGGCAAATCGCGCGGGACCTCGGTGGGGGAGAATCCATGGACGGGAATCGCGCCGGCGATCGGGGCGAGCACGGCGAGCAGCGCGTCGAGGTTGCCACGCGTGCGGTTGGCGATCCAGAGCGAGGCGCAGCGGCGTTGGAGGCATTCGACGGCCGCGCCGCGCGCCGCGCCGCCGGCACCGAGGAGGACTACCGGTGCGCCGGCGAGTTCGCGGCCGAGCGTCTCGCGCACCGCCGTGGCCAGGCCGTAGCCGTCAGTGTTGTGGCCGCGCCAGCCTTGGGCGGTCCAGAGCAAGGTGTTCACGGCGCCGACGGGTCGCGCGGCTTCGTCGACTGCGGCCACGCGATCGAAGGCGATGATCTTGTGCGGCACGGTGAGGTTCACGCCGTGGAATTTCTTTGCGTGGAGCAGTCCGAGCGCGCGGGGCAGATCTTCGGGAGGCACCTCGAAACGGAAGTAGCGCCAGTCGGCGAAGCGGGCCTCGGTGCGCGCGAGCACAGCGAGGGCGGCATTGTGCATCGCCGGGCTGATCGAGTGCTTGATCGGGTGGCCGAGCACCGCGAGCGATGTGCCCAGGCGCGACCAGGACTCAAGGTCGCGGAGAGTGAGAGGGTCGTTCAATTTACGATTTTGGATTTACGAATCACGACGCACACACGAACCGCGGACGTAAATCGTGATCCGTCCAATCGTGATTCCATCCGGTTTCAGCCGGTGGCGTGCTTCGCGTAGGTCGTCTCGAACTCCTCGACGAAGCCCGCGAAGAGCTTCGCGCGCACCATGTCGCCCGCGGCGGTGTAGTGGTTCACCAGGTTGCGGCAGCCGCGGCAGAGCACTTCGCGGACCGGCGTCGGCGCGAGGTCAGCGGGGGTCGGCGTGTGGTTGCTCGCCCGCAGCAAATCGAAGACTTCCTGCACGTCGCGGAACAGCCCGCGGTCGAAGGGATCGATGAAGAACGGGAGATCGTCGCTGAAGCAGCCCACGACGAAGTGGCCGGGCAGCCCGACCGGCTCGAGCTCCAGACCCAGGCGCTGAGCGACCAGCAGATAGACGATGCTCAGCGAAATCGGGATGCCGGTGCGGCGCTCGAGCACCTGATCGAGGAAGCTGTTGAGCGGATCGGTGTAGTTCTCGACGTTGCCGTGGAAGGCCCATTCGTGGAAGAGCACCCGGTTGATCACGCGGCACTTCTCCCGCGCCGAGCAGGGCTCGATGATGAGCTCGCGGCAGCGCGCGGCGATCGCGTCGAGCTGCGTGCAGCATTCGCCGGCGTCGAGGCGCGGCGAGACGGTGCGGGCGAGCAGGAGCGAGCCGGTCTCGAGCTCGTAGTTGAGCGAGCGGATGAAACCGCGGAACTCCGCCACCGGATCGGTGAACTTCAGCTCGTCGAGGAACCGCGTCGCATGGCGGCCGGCGACGCGATTGGGCCCGCGGGCAACCGACTGGAGCAACGCCGCCGCGACCGGGCCGAGCTCGGCGAAACGCAGGAGCAGCGCGCGGCGCACCGCAGGACTCGGGTCGTCGATCAAGCCGAGCAAAGCCTCCCGTTCCGCTGTGCCGAGAGTTTCGGTTTCCACGCGCGCAACCGAAATTCTTTTCCCCGGCGGCGCAACAGGGAAACGGAACGGGGCGCGAAAAAAATCAGCGCTCGCCGAAGAGCGCCGTGCCGACGCGGACCATCGTGCTGCCGGCGGCGACCGCGATCGCGAGATCGCCGGTCATGCCCATCGAGAGTTCGGGCAGCGGCGCGCCGAAGCGCGTCGCCAGATCGTCGCGGAGCGTGCGCAGATTTGCGAAGGTCCGCTCGGCGTGCGCGGCGGTCTCGGCGGGCGTGGTGCCGAGCGGAGCGATCGTCATCAGGCCGTCGACGCGGAGATTCTTTTGCGCGAGGGCGGCCTCGAGCAGAGCCGGCGCGTCCGCGAGGTCGGCGCCGAATTTCGCGGGGTCGTCGCCGGCGTTGATCTGGAGGAGCACCGGCAGCGTCTTGCCGAGCTCGGCGGCGGCGCGGTCGAGGTGAGCGAGGAGCTTCGGGCTGTCCACGCTCTGCACGCGGTCGAAGTGCCGAGCGGCGAGCTTCGCCTTGTTGGATTGCAGGTGACCGATGAGTTCCCAGCGCAGGTTCGCCGACGTTGCGGCGATCTGGGCGCGTTTCTCCACGCCTTCCTGGACGCGGTTCTCGCCGACGCCGCGGAGACCGTAGCGCGCGGCGTGGTCGACGGCGCCGGCGGGGTGCGTCTTGGTGACGGCGAGCAGCTCGACCGTCGCGGGATCGCGGCCGGCCTGGGCGCACGCGGCAGCGATCTGCGCGCGGATGGCGTCGGCGCGGCGGGCGAATTCCTCGTAGGCGATCAGCATGGTGCGGGCGGGCGACTTAGTGGTTTACGACGGAGCGGGACTTTCTAGGCTGCGGCAAACAAGGCCAGCCAATCATGCAGATCGAGAATTTCAAAATCTTCGCCGACCTCGTCGAGACGAAGAGCTTTTCAAAGTCGGCCAAGCTCAATGGCATCACGCAGTCCGCCGTGAGCCAGCAGGCGCGGGCGATGGAGCGGCACTTCAAGACGCTGCTGATCGACCGCAGCCAGAAGCAATTCCAGCTCACGCGCGAGGGGACGCGCGTCTACGATGCGGCGAAGGAGATCCTGCACACCTACGAGAAGCTCCTCTCCGAACTGCAGGAGATGAAGAAGGTGATCAGCGGCACCATCCGCATCTCGACCATCTACTCAATCGGGCTCCATGAGCTGCCGCCGTTCATCAAGAAATTCCTGCACGATTTCCCGGCGGTCAACGTGCGCGTGGAATACCGCCGCTCGAACCTCGTCTACGAGGACATCCTGCACAACGCCGTGGACTTCGGCCTCGTGGCTTTCCCGGTCAAGCAGCGCCAGATCGAGGTGCTGCCGTTCCGCGACGATCACCTCGTGCTCATCACGCACCCGCAGCACCCGCTGGCCAAGCGCGCCGACATCGAGGTGAAGGACCTCGCGGGGCAGCGGTTCATCGGCTTCGACCCCGACATCCCGACGCGCAAGGCCGTCGATATCATCTTCCGCGAGCACAAGCTCGAGATCGATCCCGTGATGGAGTTCGACAACATCGAGACGGTGAAGCGCGCCGTCGAGATCGACCATGGCATCGCCATCGTGCCGCAGGCGACCGTGACGCAGGAACAGAAGCAGGGCACGCTTTCGGTGCTGCGTTTCAAGGGGAAGGGCTTCACCCGTCCGCTCGCCATCCTCCATCGCAAGGGCCGTGTGCTCACGCCGGCCATGAAGAAATTCATCGAGACCCTCGGGCTCGATCTGCCGGAATCGCACGGGAACTGATCGCGCCGCGGCGGGAAGAAAATTTGCCCCACGGCCTCTCATGAGCAGCCTTCAGCCGTGTCCCATTCCTTTTCCATGAAGACCTCGCCCATGTTGGCCGCTGCCACGATTCTCCTCACCGCCTTCGCCCTCGTCGGCTGCGGCAAGCCCGCCACGGCGGAGGCACCGTCCCGGACTGCGCCCGGCGTCGTCGCTTCCCTGCCGAAGCTCGGCCCTGCGCCCGCGTGGAAACTCAAGGATGTGGACGGCAAGGAGGTCACCTCCGAGCAGTTCAAGGGCAAGGTGGTCGTGGTCGATTTCTGGGCGACGTGGTGCGGACCGTGCCGTGCGGAGATTCCGGGCTACGTCGAGCTGCAGAAGAAATATGGGCCGGAGGGCCTCGTGATTGTCGGCGTGTCGCTCGACCAGGCCGGCCCGGCCGTGGTGAAGCCCTTCGCGGCAAAGATGGCGATCAACTACCCGATCGCGATGGGCGACGAGGAAATCCAGAAAGCCTTCGGCGGGATCGAGGCGCTCCCCACGACGTTCCTCATCGATCGCGACGGCCAGATCCGCGATCGCAAGATTGGCGCCGAGGAGACCGAGGTCTACGAGAAGAAGATTGTAGCCGTGCTGGCCGACGGCGCGAAGAAGCCGTGAGGTTTCCCCGCGGGCG